>CAYYZH010000085.1:0-17084 GCA_964475765.1 uncultured Limibaculum sp. | reverse complement strand
CGGAGAGCAGCATGGCAATCGGATCGGCCTTGCCAAGCTCGGCTGCCATCACGCCACCATTGGACTTGGTGATCATCGCCTCGGTTGGCACCCCAGCATCGCTAAGGGCCTGTTGCAACGAACCGATGTAATCCGCCACGCGCCGCTGCACGTATCCTGCGACCGTCGAGGTCACCGTCCGCTCGTACTCGCGGATCACCGGCCAAACATCCGAGGACAGCGTGACCGTCATCTCAGGGGCCGCGGCCAGGATCGCATCGCGTACCTCACGCTCGTTCGCCGGGTTGGCGTAGGCATGCAGCAGGGCGACAACAATCGTGTCGGCTCCATCGACTTTAGCTTGGGCAACGGCATCTGCAACCTCGGTCACGTCGACACCCTTTTCGATCGTCCCGTCCTTCAGCACGCGTTCGTTAATGCCATAGACCCGCTCACGCGGAGCGAGGGGATCCGGGCGCCGGGAGAACAGATCATAGGGATCCGGCACCTTCAGCCGCGCGACCTCCAGCACATCTTCAAAGTTCCGCGTTGTGAACAGGGCCAGCTGTGCGCCCCGACGCTGGATCACGGTGTTCACGCCAACCGTGGTGCCATGCGTGAAGTAACTGATCGCTGCGGGGCTATGACCGTATCGGGTGCCCAGCTCGGAGATGCCGGTCATCACCTCGGCGCCGGGCGTATCCGGGGTCGACAGGGTCTTTAGCGTACTAAGCGTGGCCGTGGCCTCATCATAGAGGCAAAAATCCGTGAAAGTCCCACCGATATCGACAGAGACGCGGACACTCATTTGGTCCCCCCTCGCGCGGCCCGGTCGGTGAAATCGCCCGACGCGGGCGCCCCGTTATCAGGTCTGAGATGCCGACCCAACTTTGGCGTTAATGATTGACGCAGTGCACAACCGTCGTCAACATCGAACCAGAGCACAGGGGTTTCGGGGGTCGATGGCCGAACTGGACACACGTGTTGCAATTGTCACTGGCGGTGCCCGCGGGATCGGGCGCGGTTGCGCCCATGCCCTTGCGCATCGAGGCCTGGCGGTTGCGCTTGTCGATGTACTTGTCCCGGAAATGGAACGCACAAAGGCCGAGATCGAAGAGATCGGTGTGCCCTGCACGACCCACGAGGCTGATGTTGCCGACCACAAGCGCGCCAAGGACATCGCCGCGGATGTCCTGGCCGACTGGGGCCGGATTGACGTTTTGGTCAACAACGCAGGCCGCGCTCAACCCATCGGTATTCTCGACATCACCGAGGAGCAATGGGATGCCGCCATCGACGTCAACCTCAAGAGCTGCTTCAACTATATTCAGGCCGTCGCGCCCACCATGCTGGACCGCGAGTACGGACGTATCGTCTCGATGTCGTCGCTGAACGCGCATTCCGGCGGGGTCACGGCCGCGGTCAGCCGCTTTTCCTATGCCGCAGCGAAGGCCGGGATCATCGGCATGACCCGTGCGCTGGCCAAAGAACTCGGACCACACGTCGCTATCAACTGCGTCTGCCCCGGTCTTATCAAGACCGAGCTGACCGCCAAGAACCCGGTCATCGCCGAGCGCGAGCCGGAGCTGATCAAGGGCATAGCGCTGAACCGCACCGGCAGCCCGGCCGATGTTGCCGAGCTGGTTGCATTTCTGACCACGACCGAGCCGTTCTTCGTGACCGGTCAGGACATCACGATCGACGGTTTCCAATGGAACCGTTGAGCGAGAGGACCCGGGGCAAACCCGGGCCATGGGAGGCGGCGGCCACGGCCGTCAGAGCGAAATCACAACAGGGAGACTGCACATGAGACTTTTCGATTATGCACCCGGATTTGGGCGGCTGGCCGCCGCTGCAGTGATTGCTGTCGGTGCCTTGGCCACACCTGCCGCCGCGGGCGGCAAGTTCGTGTTCGCCAACTCGTCCGCCTATGACACCCTGGACCCGCATGCGGTGTTCGACGTGGGCCGTGTTGCCAGCCGGATCAACCTCTATGACGGGCTGATGCGCTGGCAGGACAATCCGCCCAAGCTGCAACCGTGGCTGGCCGAGAAGGTCGAGATTTCGGATGACGGGCTGACCTACACGTTCACCTTACGTGATGCGACGTTCCATGACGGCTCGCCGGTCGAGGCTTCGGACGTCGTCTACTCCATCGACCGCATTCTCGAGCTGAAGAAAGGCGCCTACTCGCTCTTCGAAGGCACGATTGCAAAGGGATCGACCAAGGCAGCCGATGCCAGAACCGTGGTCTTCACGCTCTCCAAGCCCTCGGCAATCTTCCTGGCGACGGTGCCGGAGATCCACGTGCTCAACGCCGAACTGGTCCAGGCTAACTACAATGGCGATGATCTCGGTACGGAGTGGCTGTCGAAAAACGACGCTGGCTCGGGCTCGTTCAAGCTCAAGCGCTATGACCCGGCGATCGGCTGGCAGGCGGAGCGCTTCGAGGATCACTTCTACGGCTGGGACATGGTCGAGGACCCGCTGGACGAGATCGAGTTCCGCACCGTTGTCGAGATCAACAGCCGCGTTCTTGGCCTCATGAACGGCGACTTCCACGGCACCGATGGCTATCTGCCGCAGGATCAGGTCAAGCGCCTGCGCGACAGCGAGAACGTCTATGTGGACGAGCAGGAATCCATGCGGATCTTCTACTCGATCATCCACCACGGGCGCTTCCCGATGAACGATCTGAACTTCCGCAAGGCGCTCAGCTACTCGTTCGACTATGACGGGTTTATCAACAACATCCTGTCCGGTTCGGTCGCCCGCGATCCCGTTCCGCTGCCGAACAACATGTGGGGCG
Organism: uncultured Limibaculum sp.; assembly: GCA_964475765.1. Classification (GTDB taxonomy): domain Bacteria; phylum Pseudomonadota; class Alphaproteobacteria; order Rhodobacterales; family Rhodobacteraceae; genus Thermohalobaculum. The sequence continues at coordinate 14,296 of CAYYZH010000085.1, read as the reverse complement.
CACCGCAGGATGTCGAAGGTTATTCGCTCGATTTGGACAAGGCCAAGGAGTACCTTGCCAAGGTCGATGGGGAGATCCCCGAGATCACGCTGGGCGCGCTGGCAGGCTATGGCCAGACCGAGCAGGCGGCGGCCCTGTTGCAGAACGGCCTGAACAAGATCGGCGTCAAGACCAATATCGTCGCCGAACCGTGGCCGGTCGCCTCGGGTAAGATGCGGGACGAGCAGCAGATGTATGATCTCCTGTTCCTCTGGAAGTCCACCTACTATGCCGACCCGAACAACTGGCTGGGCGAGATGTATGCCTGCGAGCAGATCGGGGCGCGTAACAGCTCGTGGTACTGCAACGAGGAAGTCGACAAGTTGCTGAGCGAGGCCCGCGTCTCGACCGATCAGGACCTGCGCCGCGCGAACTATGAAAAGGCCAACAAGCTGCTGATGGAGGATGCCGCGGGCATCTTCGTCTACAACACCAAGTGGTTCGGCCCCTTCAACAAGGACGTCAAAGGCGTGCGCTTCAGCCCGATCGGTAACGGTCAGGAGATGCGCTGGGTCTCGATGGACTGATCCGCTAACCGGGCGCGGCCACGCAGGGCCGCGCCTTTGGAACGGGGCTGACATTGCGCGCGCTTGTCCTTCTGGTGAACCGCATGGCGTGGTTCGTGCCGACTTTGCTGGGGCTTCTGGTGATCACCTTCACCATCAGCCACATCATCCCGGCCGATCCCATTGCCTTTATCGCCGGTGACAATGCCACCGCCGAACAGATCGCCGCGCTCAAGGCGAAGTTCGGTGTCGACAAGCCTGTCTATATCCAGCTCTGGAATTATGTCCTCGGCGTCGCGCAGGGCGATTTCGGTGTCAGCCTCTATACCCAGCGACCCATCGTCGATGATCTGACCGCCCGCCTTCCCGCAACGCTGGAACTTGCATTCGTGGCGATCCTTTTGTCGGCGTTCATTGGCATTCCGCTGGGTGTTCTGGCCGCGGTGAACCGCAATTCATGGCTGGACCATGTGCTGCGGGTCTTCACCGTCTCGGGTCTTGCGATCGCGGCGTTCTGGCTGGCGATCCTGTTCCAGCTTCTGTTCGCGATGGAGCTGGGATGGACCCCGCTGCAAGGCCGCGTCGATGGCTGGGGGCCGGATGTGATCACCGGCTTCTTCCTGATCGACAGCGCCATTGCGGGCAACTGGGGCATCTTCTGGGACTGTGTTGCTCACATGATCCTGCCCGCGATCACATTGGCCTTCCCTGCCATGGCGACGGTCATGCGCTTTACCCGGGCCGGAGTGCTCGATGCGATCAACTCGAACTATGTCGACTATCAGCAGGCCATGGGCGTGCCCCGCCGCGTGGTGATCTGGCGGTATGTTTTGAGGAACGCACTGATCGGCACGGTCACGCAGCTGGGACTGATTTTCGGCAACCTGATCGCAAATGCCGTGGTGGTCGAGGCGGTCTTCGACTGGCCGGGCCTCGGTCTCTACGCCGTCAACTCGATCCTGCAGTCCGACTACAATGCCATCATGGGCTTCACCCTCGTGATGGGCACGGTCTTCATTGTCGCCAACCTGTTGGTCGATATCGCCCATGGCCTGATCGACCCAAGGGAGGCACGGTGATGGGGCAGTTCTTCGAGAACACAGTCTTCATCCTGCGCAAGCTGGCCACTGACCGCACCGCAGCGGTCGGGGCGTTCATAATTATGGCCCTGATCGTGGTCGCCATCGCCGCGCCGGTACTCTCCACCCACCCGCAGGACGTTACCGAGTTCAACCCGCCCGAGCGTCTGCAAGGCCCCTCGATTGACCACTTCTTCGGCACGGACCGGATGGGCTCGGACGTTTATTCCCGCCTGCTGTTCGGTGCCCGGATCACCATCGCCATAGCGGTCATTGCCATCGGTGTTTCCGTCCTGATCGGCGTGCCGGTCGGCCTGATCGCGGGGTACTATCGGAACTGGGTCTCGGACGCGCTGATGCGGGTCTCGGACATCTTTCTCGCGGTGCCCCAGATCGTGCTGGCCATCGCGATTGCACAGACCCTGGGTCCATCGATCGAGAATGTCATACTTGCCCTATCTGCAACCTATTGGCCATTCTGGGCACGGCTGGTCTATGCCGAGACCCGCTCGGCCCTGAACGAGACCTATGTCGAGGCGTCGATTGCTCTGGGTGCCTCGCCCTGGCGCGTGATGCTGTTGCACGTGCTGCCGAACATCTCGTCCTCGCTGATCGTGCGCACGACCATCGGGATGGGAGGGACGATCCTGACCGCAGCAGCCTTGGGCTTCCTAGGCCTCGGCCCACCCGCACCAAGTCCGGAATGGGGCCGCACCATCGCCGAAAGCCGCGAGTTCCTACCCGAGGCCTGGTGGTACGCGACTGCCCCCGGCCTCGCGATTTTCCTCGTGGTCATGGGGTTCAACCTGCTGGGCGACGGGCTGCGCGACATCCTCGATCCGCGAACGCGCAGGTCCTCGGATGGATGATCTGCTGAGCGTCACTGATCTCGAGGTCGGCTTCCGCACCGATCGCGGCTTGGCCCGGGTGCTGGACCATGTGAACTTCTCCATCGGGCAGGGCGAGATCGTCGGCCTTGTCGGCGAAAGCGGCTGCGGAAAGACCACGCTGGCCCGCTCGATCCTCGGCGTTCTGCCAGCAAACTCTGCGGTCATCTCCTCCGGCGTTATCGACTTCGACGGCCATAACCTGTTGGCCGAAGACCCGAGAGATCTCGCCACCGACGTGCGCGGCCGCCAGATTACTTTCGTGCCACAGGACCCGTTCTCCAGCTTCAATCCCGTGTTCACCATCGGCGTGCAGATCGACGAGCTGATGAAGTGGAAATCCCCCGATGCTCCGCCAGGCGGAGGCCTGCGCAGGTATTCTCGCACCCGCCGGCGCGCCGACCGCGAACGGGTCATCGACCTGCTGAAAACCGTCCAGTTGCCGGACCCCGAAGGTATTCTGAAGAAGTTCCCGCACGAGGTCTCTGGTGGACAGCGCCAACGCCTTATGATCGCCATGGCCCTGCTGCCCGACCCGCAGCTTATCATCGCCGACGAACCTACGACTGCACTCGATGTCACGATCCAGGCCCAGATCCTCAAGCTGCTGAGACGTCTGGCGACCGAGCGCGGCGTCTCGGTTCTCTTCACCACCCATGATCTAGGTACAGCCTATGAGATCTGCGACCGCATCACCGTGATGTATGCCGGGCAGGAGGTCGAAAGCGCCCCATCGGACGAGTTCTTCGCCGCGCCGCGTCATCCCTACACGACGCGGCTGCTGCACTCTCTGCCCAGTCGAGAGCGCGGCATTCAGGGCATCCCCGGCCAGATCCCTGGTCTGATCGATCCGCCAAAAGGTTGCCGGTTTCACCCGCGCTGTGACCACGCCACCGATGCCTGCCGGGCTGCCCGACCCGATACCGCCAATGTCGGCCCTGCCCATAGCCTGCGCTGCTTTCATCCCGTGGAACTCACGCAGGAGGCCACGGCATGAACGCGCCCGAAGCAGACCTGTTAGTGCTCGACAATCTGCGCAAGTACTTCCCCATATTGAACGCCTGGAAGCGGCGCACAGGCTGGCTCAAGGCCTTGGATGACGTTTCGCTGACTGTGCGGAAGGGCGAGATCCTCGGCGTCGTCGGCGAAAGCGGTTGCGGCAAGTCCACGCTCGGCAAGACGGTGATGGGCATCCACGCTCCCTCCGGCGGGCGGATTGTGTTCGAAGGCAACGACATCACCGATCTGAAACCGCACCAGTCCCGCGAATTGCGCCGCGACTTGCAGTATACCTATCAGGATCCCGGCGCTTCGCTGGATCCGCGCTGGAAGATCGGTAAATCGCTGGACGAGCCGCTGGTCATTCACACCGATCTCAACCGCGCCGCCCGGCAACAGCGCGTCCGCGAGATCCTGGCCGCCGTGAACCTGCCGGAAAGCCATCTCGATCTCTATCCGCACGAGATTTCCGGAGGTCAGCAACGCCGCGTCGGTCTGGCCCGCATCCTGACCCTGCAACCGAGCCTTGTCGTGTTGGACGAGCCGACCTCGGGTCTGGATGTCTCGGTGCAGGCGACGATCCTGAACCTCTTTCTGGATCTGCAGAAACAGTTCGATCTGACCTACGTGTTCATCTCGCACGATCTCAGTGTCGTGCGGATGATCTGCGACCGGGTCGCGGTGATGTATCTCGGCAAGGTGGTCGAACTGGGCGCGACGGATCAGGTCTTCGACACCCCGCGTCATCCCTACACACAGTCTCTGCTCGCCGCGATTCCGCAGATCGGAAAGCAGCGCATCACCGAAACGTTCTGGCTGGAGGGCGAACCGCCGGACCCTGGCAACCTGCCCTCGGGCTGCCGGTTCCGCACCCGCTGCCCGCATGCTGCGGATGCGTGTGCTGCTGACATACCGCCGCTGGTGGACAGACCGGACGGGCATGCCGATGCCTGTCTGTTCTCAGAATGAAGCCAGTTATGATCACGGGCGCCGCAGCTGGCATCGGGCTGGCAACGGCACGTTTGCTGATCGGTGAAGGCGTTACCGTCGTCGGCGTCGACCGCGATCCCCTTCCTGACCTCGGCGATGGATTTCACCCGGTTCAGGCGGACTTGACCGAGCCTGCCCAGATCACTGCGGCGGCGGGCGAGGCGTTCGACCTCGCACCTGATCTCGATGGTTTGGTCAATTGCGCAGGGGTCTATCCCATCGCACCGATACTCAACCTCGATCCGCAGGACTGGGACGCGGTGCTGGCGGTCAATCTGCGTGCGCCCTTCCTGTTGACCCAGGCTGCGGCTCGCCACTGGAAGGCGGCCGGGCAGAAGTGCAGTGTGGTCAACGTCGCCTCGACCGCCGCCGTTTTGGCGCGGCCCGGCGTTGCCCACTACGCAGCCTCCAAAGCAGGCCTCGTGCAACTGACCAAGGTCATGGCCATTGAACTGGCGCCCCTCGGGATCCGTGTGAACGCGATCGCCCCCGGCCTGATTGCGACCGAAAAAGTGATGGACCATGCCCGCGGTGCAGGTGTGGCAGAACACGGCGCAAAGCTCGCCCGTATTCCGGCAGCGCGCGAAGGGACACCGGACGAGATTGCCCGGGCCATTCGGTGGTTGCTGTCGGACGAGGCGGCCTATGCGACCGGATCTGTCCTGACGCTGGATGGCGGATTTACGCTGGGCCTTCCGTCTTACGAATCGTCATGAACCGGCGCCGCGTTAACGTCTCACGGTCGATTCTATGTACATACGGGTGCGGTGCGGTTGCCATACACATGCGGTACAGGTGCCGTACGCAAGACCTACGGCTGCCATACGCCGGTTTCCCAGCACCAGATCGGTTAACGCGCCCGGAGCAGGGCGACTACATCCCCGCCTGATCCCTACAATACCGCGCGATATTCGCATGAGTCGCGAACCACACATCGGCATGGCTGCGGATGTAGCGGATCAGCTCCTCCAGCACCCGGATGCGTGACCGGTGGCCAATGAAATGAGGATGCATGGTCAGTAGGAACAGACCATTTTCCGCATAAGCGCCGTCAAACTCCCACTTGAAGACCTCCAGAACACCCGATGGCGGCGTATAAGGGCGCAGTCCTGTAAATCGGTCCATCGCCCAATAGGGCGCATCGTCCCGGATCCATTCGACCGGCAGTTCAACGATGCCGGACGGCTGATTATCTTCAAGGATTTCATAGGGTTCGTCGTCAGCCATCAGGGACGAGTCGTAGATCAGCCCCATCTCCCGCGTGATCTCCAACGTGTGAGCGGAGAAGTCCCAGGAAGGCGTGCGAATGCCAACGGGACGCACACCACAGATCTCCTCCAGTTTGTCAGCCGCCCGCATTTGCAGGTCGCGCTCGTTCTCTAGCGGCAGAGCCGAGTTCAGTTCGTGGATCCAGGAATGGATGCCAATCTCGTGCCCGCCATCGATCACAGCGCGCTGTTCCTCGGGGTGCAGCATGGCCACTACGGCGGGCACGAAAAACGTGGATTGCGCGTCGTATTTCTTCAGCAGTTTCAATATTTTGGGGACGCCTACCCGAGCCCCGTATTCGCATGCCGAAAGCCGGCCCGGCGACGAGTGGCCCCAGCGAAGCACCTGAGTTTCATGGTCGCTGTCAAACGAGAGGGCCACCGCGCAGCGCGCGCCGCCGGGCCAGGTCTCGGGTTTGAGCGATCTGCCAGCGCGGATCTTCTCGACGATCGGGCGCCACGTCTCCTCGGGCCAAGTCCAGGTATCGGGCTGCTCCGGCAAGGCGTTTGCGGCTTTGGACATATTGCTCTCCTTTCGGCTGCAGACATCAGGCTAGCATCGCACATGAGTTGCCGCCATCTGCCTCTGACCGCCGATAGCAGGCAACAAACCGGTAATCCCTGGAAACTTGCGGGGTGCGCCAGAACCGGAGATGCATCTGATTTTTATAGAGAATTGGTGCTGCCGAGAGGCATCTAACATGCGTTAGCTGATGCTTTTCATGCCCTGGTTCAAAAATCCGGAGTCAGCGCTGTGATGCACGACGACGTTCCTTTGGCTCTCTGGGAGAAGTGGGTTTTCCTAGCTGCACTCGCAGCAATGACCTGCGCCATGCGTGGCAGCATTGGACAAATCCTGGCCACTGATCACGGCCTCTCCCAAATAAGGGCAACTCTGGACGAATGTAATGCCGTGGCCATCGCCGAAGGGAAAACACCAACCGAAACACAAAGAGCATATTTTGATCAGCTGATGACAGACCCAAAATCAACCATGACAACCTCAATGCTTCGCGACATGGAGGCCGGCGGACCCATCGAGGCTGACCATATCATCGGGGACATGGTCCGCCGCGCTGAAACTCACGGAATTGATGTGCCTAATCTGAAGACTGCGCTCACCAAAATGCAGGTCCACGAAGGACAGGTGCGGGCAATGTGACAACCCGCCAAGCGCTTTATGAAGGTCGGTTTTTGCCTCGCCATTCCTGCCGTTCGCTCAATAATACAGACAATCACAAAGGACTCTTTGCTGACATCTGGTCTTGCAAGTCAGGTATTTGATTTCGTTGGATTCGCATTCAGCGGCATTTCATCGAAAAGCCCTGGTTCCATCTCTTCCCAGAACGTACAGATCGCGCGCGCGTTCAAGGCGGATTTCCAGCCGTAGCGTAGGAAATCTCCGCGCTCCGCCGGATCGGAGAGGGTTGATAGAAACATCCGTTTGTCCGCATCTCGCTGTGTTGGCGTGCGACGCATTGCAACCTCCGCCACGACGGTGAGTCGCGCCGTCCGCACCCGCCCTTCTGCAGCGATACGCTGCTGGCGTTCCGCTTCTGCAGCTTCGCGGGCGCGGGCGGTTTCAACCGCGGCCAATGCCTCAGCAGTCGGCTCCTCGGCGGTGGGTTGGACAGGCTCCTCAAAATCCTGACGGATGGCAGCCGCCAGATACTGCACCGGGCTTTTCACCCCATCGCGCCCTTCGACATAAGCCAGCTTCTCCGCTACGTACTCCTCGCCATGCTCGGCGATCCATTGCCGGGCCAGACGATCGGACACGCCAAGATCGATCAGCTGAACATAGACCGGTTTCCCCCGGACCCCTTCCTCATCGCCGATGTCGAACATCGCCAGCTGCGGGTTTTCCTTGATCAGGAACCGAATGTGGCTGACCGCCCTGCCCTGCTTGCGGATCTCCGGCGTCACGTGAATGTTCGAGGTCCGATTGATCTCGGCCACGGACGGCTTGATGATCTTCGCATTCAGGTGCTTGTAGCTCTCGTAGTACGCGCTGCCATCCAGGCCCATCAGACGGCGGAACAGATCTATCTCCCACCAGCCCGTCGATCCTGTTCGCACGAACCGATAGCAGTTCTCGTACAACGCCAGCGCATGACCAGAAGAGAATCGGCGCTGGATGTTCAGGTTGATCAGTGCGAAGACCTTGGGGTCATGCAGCTTCTCGGCCAACGCCGGGGAATAGGCGTACTCGCACACACCACCCTTGAGTTTTGCATAGGACAACAATGCGGAAACGCCCCACTCCTGTTGGCCCTTGTCGTCCAGCATGTCCCATTCGGCCACCGTCTCGGCCAGAGACCTCAGCGAGGCCTTGAGGGTTTCCATGTCGTTCGAGTTGTAACCGATCATCATACAGAGCGTGCGCGCATCGATCCGGTGCGACGGCTTGGTGACGAGGTCGTCATAGGCATTCAGCAGCAACACGTTCGACAGTTTGCGTTGCAGCAATGTCAGTTTGCCCGAGACATGGATTGCTGCGACATGCTTTTTCACCGAGGGTCGGCGCAAGGCACCCGCCAACTGGTTGTGCGGTATGTCGTCGGCTCGATTCACCAGAACCGCCCTGCCCGCTCCGCATGCTCGGTTATTGTCATATCGCATGTCCCCAGCCGGAATGAGCCAGAAATAGTTAGCCGGTTAATTGGCCCCAAGACCCTGAAGGGCAGTATGAAGATTTAGGTACCCCGGCGCAAGGGCTCGGCGGATACCTTAGATATGGGCTGCAAATGACCAAGGGGTGCGCCCGAATTTTCGCTTCGGGATCATCCCGTAAACGGGTTCCTTTATCACTTGAGGTCTCCCGTATATGGGTACCATTGGGTGCTGCTCACCTCCCCGCCCTCTACATCTCGTAGCGCATCCGACTCTAAACACTACGAAATTCGACTCCCCCGAATCCTGGCACCTATCTCCCCGAGAATCGGATCCATTGGTCCCGCATCCGGGTCCCCAATGCACCGTAAACTGGTGCCTTTCGTCCTGAAAATGGGGCCAAAACAGCGCTATCTAACTGATATATAATTGTTTTTCTATCGCAAACTTATTAAAGATTCTCAAGATTCTGAACCTTTGTGGTGCTTCTATTCCTTCGGGAAATAGAAAACCTGCGTTTCGCAGCGGTCCAAATTCCTCACAATGACCTGGATTCACATTCCACGCGTGATGTGCGATAGTATGGCCAACAGATCACAGTAATTGTGACATGAACAGGCAAAGCACTCATGAATGACAAGGTCGATCCTGCTCCGCCTCCGTATCTTAACTTGGATCCGGCCACATGCAGCAGAAAAATTGGCGATCCGGTAGAGACCACACGATTCGCCAAGGCCGCACGTTTCGCGGCGCAGGGTCGTCAGGACCTCGCGGAAAAGGGTTATGCCCCGGACGGCCAGAAGCGGTTGCGCAAATTTTCGACATGGGAAATCTGCCGCTATCTTTTACCGGTCGCAACCGCGCATTTTCGGCGTGTGTTACGGCAGAACCCGGACTTGCCGCAGGGAGAGGGTCAGGGCGGGACCAAGTGGTTCACGCTGGAAGAAGTTCTTCTGCTCAGAGCCCACTTCGCAACCGAAGGCGCGACGCGCAAAGAATACCTTCCCTATCGTCCACAGGGCCTGCCGGCCAAGGTTGCGGCGGTTGCCAACTTCAAGGGCGGTGTTGGTAAAACCTCAACCGCCGCGCATCTGGCGATGTCAGCCGCGCTAGATGGCTACAAGGTGCTGGTCATCGATCTGGACAGCCAGGGCTCCATGACATCCATCCTTGGCGGTCAGGTCGAGGATGAATGGCAGACGATCTTTCCGCTGCTCGCCAAGGATTTTGCCAATCACCGCATAGCAGAAAACAAGGTGCGCGAGGCCCGCGGTGAAAGCCCCCTGCCCTTCGACGAGACCATGCTTGAGGCGCAGAAAATTTCTGCCGCGGATGTCGTCCAGAACACCCACTGGCCAAACATTGACCTGATCGGCGCACAGCTCAATCTTTATTGGGCAGAATTCCAGATCCCGGTCTGGCGAATGGGCGAGCGCGGCTGGCCACTCTGGGATGGGCTTTCAAGCTTTCTCAATCAGGAAGGATTACTCGATCGTTACGACGTGGTCTTGCTGGATACACCTCCGGCGCTCGGGTACCTTACGATCAACGCGCTTGCAGCGGCGGACATCCTTCTGGTCCCGCTGGGCGCATCTTTCCTCGAGTTCGATTCAACAGGTCGGTTCTTCGACATGCTCTATTCGACATTTGCATCCATCGAGGAAGGCGAGAATTCCGCCCGCCGCGCTGCCGGCTTGCCTGAAACCCGGTTCGAATGGGACGTCGTGCGCACAATCATCACGCGCTTCGATGCCGGTCAGCAAACTGACATGGCCAATGCTGTCCAAGCCTATTTCGGAGACTTCATGAACGCCTATCGCCAGGAATTCACGGCGATGGTTGGACAGGCCGGAGAGCAGGTCAACGGGATCTACGAAGCGGATTATCGCGAGTTCAACCGCGAAACCTATATCCGCGGACGTGAAGCGTTTGATCGGACTTACGCAGAGTTCAAAGAGATCCTGCTCGGTTGTTGGTGGCGCGATGCACAGGAGATGGAACATGGCGAGACGTAGACGTGTGGATGTCCCCTCGGCCGAAGCACTGGCCGAAGTTGAAGCGGGGTTCGAGGTAAAGTCGGCTTTTGCTCGTCCAGCTCCGATTGCACAGATAGCGGCAGAATCTGCAGCCCTGTCCCAACCATTGTCTGCGGAAGACCGGGCGCAGGCCGCTCTGGACACAACGGATGCCGAGAAGTATCGAGCGGCCGAAGCCGAGGGCCGCATTGCGGTTGATCTGCCTATTTCCGAGATCATCATTGATGAGCTGACCCGCGATCGCGCGGTCATCGACGGCGATGCCATGGCAGAGCTGAAATCCTCGATTGCCGAACATGGTTTGCGCGTACCGATCGACGTCTTTGTGTCCGAACAAGGCGGTTATGCGCTTGTCTCCGGCTTCCGTCGTCTTCTGGCCATTCGGGAACTTCAGGGACCAAAGGCGACGATCAAGGCGATCATCCGCAAGCCCGCCGATCTGTCCGAGGCGTATGTCGCGATGGTCGAGGAGAACGAAATCCGTGCAGATCTCTGTCATTATGAACGCGGTCGGATCGCGGTGCTGGCTGTCGGACAACGGGCGTTCAAGGATGTTGGGCAAGCCGTGAACACGTTGTTCGCTGCGGGCTCGAAGGCCAAGCGGTCCAAAATTCGGTCTTTCGCGATGATCCACGAAGAGCTTGGCGATGTGCTGAATTTCCCGACAGCTTTAGGCGAGCGTATCGGCCTGCGGATAGCCGGTGCGCTCAAGGCGGGGCAGGGCGAAGACATCCGGCGCGCTCTGGCAGATGCGGACACATCGAATGTCGAACAGGAAGACCGCGTGTTGACGATGACCGTTGATCGGTTGGAAGGCAAGGGCGCGCCAAAGGTTTCGCGCGCGAAACCGGTTGACCGTGAGCGGGGCAAGGCCATTCAACTGACACCGAACGTTTCGATGCGGCGTGAACGCGACAAGCAGGGTTATCTGATCCGCCTAGAAGGTGACGGGGCAGATGAGGCGTTTGTAGAGAGTGTGATGAAAGCCATGCGGGACAAGATCGGAACCTAGGTTTCGCGCGCGAAACTTCTGGGTCAATCAGGGTGTAGTCGACGTATGGTGAAATCCGGAAGACCCGCGCCGAGATCCAAAGCGCTGAATAAGGTGAACCTGACAGAGTTGGGCGCAGAGACCCTCGCCGAGTTGTTGATAGATGTCACAACCGGCAATGCCCGCGCGAAACAGAAGGTGCGTCTTGCTTTGGCCGCGGGCAGTGGGGCAGGGGCCGCGGCGTCTGAAATTCGCAAGCGCCTGACAGCGATCTCCAAGTCCCGAACCTTCGTGAACTGGCGGAACTGCAGGAAGCTGGTTGCAGACATGAAGGCCCAGCTTGACGCGATCGAGGCGCATGTAACACCGTCAGATCCGCTGGAAGCGGTTGAGTTGCTCTGGAGATTTCTTGCACTGGCGCGACCTGTGTTTGACCGCACGGACGATTCCAGCGGCACTGTGATTGGGATCTTCCACAAAGCCGTCGAGGAATTGGGGCGGGTCGCTGATCTTGCCAAGGCAGATCCGCTATCGCTCACCGAAAGGATTGCGGATGCGTTGGAGACAAACGGGTATGGAGAAGCGGATGACCTCATCCCGTCGCTGGCGCCAGCGCTTGGATCGAAGGGGCTGGCAGCCCTAAGGTCAAGGGTTCAGACATGGCGCGATCGCCGCCCGGACGATCGTATGACTCACATCATGACATCTCTGGCGCTTCAACAGATTGCCGATGCCGAAGGCGACGTAGATGCGTACATTGCCGAGTTCGAGCGCGAGCATTGGTCTTCGCCTGACATTTCCAAGGGGATTGCTACCAGGTTGCTTTCTGCGGGTAGGGCCGCCGAGGCGCTGGAGGTGATCGATGCCGTCGACCCCGATCAGCAGCACAACATCCCGGAAGCATGGGAGCACGTCCGGGCCGACGTACTGCGTGCGGTGGGGCGCACTGATGAGGCCGCAGCTTGGCACAAGGCCTGTTTCGCACATCGCCTCTCGCCGGACCATCTGCGCGCCTATCTCAAGACCTTGCCCGATTTCGACAACGATGAAGCCGAAGAAATGGCGTTGGCCGAGGTTGCAGGTGCAGAGAATGTTCACAAATCCCTTATGTTCCTCCTGAATTGGGGCGCTGTGATCCTGGCTGGAGAGGTTGTGCGACAGCGCAGCGAGGCCCTGAACGGAGATTACTACGAATTGCTTGGGCCTGCTGCGGAGGCTCTTGCGGACAAGGATCCGTTGGCGGCAACGCTCTGTTTACGAGCCATGATTGACTTCACGCTAAACGCGGCGCGGTCCACACGGTATGGCCATGCGGCCCGGCATTTGACGACATGCTATTTGCTGGCAGAGCATATCGAGGGGTTCGCGCCGACTTCAGATCACGAGACCTATGTCGGGGAGTTGCGAGACGCGCATCCGCGAAAATCCGGGTTCTGGAGGAAGGTTGAAGACGCGTCCTGATTTGAATAGGTCTCGTGCAGGGCCCGCAAGCCTGTGATAAGTATGTTGCAAAAACAAAATAGCGCTTTAATTTTGCAACAATGATAACTCGCCTACAGAACGTGCATGTGACAGAAGCGCTGGACAGAGAAGCTGCTGTCGCCTTGATCGGGCCACGTCAGGTCGGAAAGACCACCCTTGCCCTAAGTATCGCCGAAGAGCGGCCGTCGGTCTATCTCGACCTCGAAGCTTCCGCCGATCGTGCCAAACTGTCGGACCCGGTCGCCTATCTTGCCCAGCACAAGGACAAGCTTGTTATCCTCGACGAGATCCACCGGATGCCGGATCTGTTCGAGGCACTGCGCGGGATCATTGACCAGGGTCGACGCACGGGGCAGGGGACCGGGCGGTTCCTGTTGTTAGGATCGGCCAGCATTGATCTCATGCGCCAATCGGAGACCCTGGCTGGGCGTATCGAGTACATCCATCTAGCCACCTTGGCAGCGGACGAAGTCGGGGCAGGGGATCTCAATAAAATCTGGGTGCGTGGAGGATTTCCGCGCAGTTTTCTGGCGGCATCTGATGCGGACAGCCTTCGGTGGCGGCGCAATTTTATCCGAACCTATCTCGAACGCGATATCCCCATGTTCGGTCCGCGCATTCCCGCCGAGACGCTGGAACGCTTCTGGACAATGCTGGCGCATCATCAGGGCGGCTTGCTCAACGCTGCACATCTGGCGCGTAGCCTGGGGGTCTCGTCCCCGACGATATCGAGCTACATTGATCTCCTAGTGGATCTTCTGCTGGTGCGCCGGCTCGCCCCGATGCACGCGAACACGGGTAAACGGTTGGTCAAATCGCCCAAGGTCTATGTCCGTGACAGCGGTCTGGTGCATGCCCTGTTGGGGGTGCCTGAGTTTGACACGCTGCTGGGCCATCCGATCGCAGGTGCAAGTTGGGAAGGCCTGGTCATCGAAAGCCTGCTCGCCGCATGTCCGGAGCACGTGACGCCAAGCTTCTACCGCACGGCACGCGGTGCAGAAATCGACCTGGTGCTGGACTTTGGACCAAAGGATGGACGCTGGGCAGTCGAAATCAAACGCAGTTCCGCTCCCAAGTTGGAAAAGGGCTTCCACATCGCGCGCGAGGACATCGCTGTAGACCGGGCGTTTGTCGTCTATGGCGGGACCGACCGATATCCGATGGGAAACAATATCGAAGCAATTGGCTTGCCCGAATTGTCAGCGGCAATAAGGAGCCTCAGGTAACGGGGGCGACAGATTTCAAAACACAAGGGGCTTGCGCTTTTTTCTGGCGGGACAGGGCGCTGATTTTGGGGTTTCTGCGGTGGTAGCTAATATTCCCGATAAGGGGATCTTATCGGGAATGATTGGGCAGGGGAGGAAATCTGAGAGTAGAGAATTTTTTTTCTAAAAAAATTTTTTATT
>CAYYZH010000084.1:0-17375 GCA_964475765.1 uncultured Limibaculum sp. | reverse complement strand
GCGCGCCATATCGACCATGTCCAGATCACTGTCGCCGAAAGCGTCGGGGTCGGCGGGCGTGGGCCTTACTATGACGGGGTCGGCGCAATCCGTGACATGGTGCAAAATCACCTCCTCCAGCTTGTGTGCCTGATCGCGATGGAGCCTCCGTCGCGATTCGAGCCCGATGCCGTGCGGGACGAAAAGCTCAAGGTCCTGCGCTCCCTAGCACCGCTAGCAGGCTCAGATGCCATTGTGCGCGGTCAGTATGCGGCGACCAACGGGACACCCTCCTATCTCGGCGATGCCCAGCGCGAGACCAGCAGCACCGAGAGTTTCGTTGCGCTGAAGGCCGAGGTCGCGAACTGGCGCTGGTCAGGGGTCCCGTTCTATTTGCGTACGGGCAAGCGCCTGCGCGCCCGCGTCTCCGAGATCGCGATCACGTTCAAGGCGCCCCCGCATTCGATCTTTTCCGAAGCCAGCGGACAGCCCGCGCCGAACGTACTGGCGATCCGGCTCCAGCCGGACGAGGGCATCACGCTTCAGATGACGATCAAGGATCCCGGCCCAGGGGGCATGCGGCTGGCACCTGCCGTGCTCGACATGACCTTTGCCGAGACGCTGGGCAGTGCGCTGCGCGTCCCCGATGCTTATGAGCGGCTGGTGATGGACGTGATCCGCGGCGACCAGACGCTCTTCATGCGCGGCGATGAAGTCGAGGCAGCGTGGAACTGGATCGACCCCGTGATCCAGTCCTTCGGAACGGACAAACCCGCGCCCTATGATGCGGGATCATCCGGGCCGGACGATGCCATGCTGCTGATCCATCGCGACGGTCGCCGCTGGCGGGAGATCACCGTATGAACGTTGAGATCTGCCAGTACGGATCGCGCGCGGACCTCGCCTCCGGGGCTGCTGGCCTCCTGGCCATGCGGCTCAAGGACCGGATTGCGGCGAACGGGCGGGCGACGTTGGCCGTGCCCGGCGGAACAACACCGGGACCGATGCTCTCCGCCCTTGGGGTCCAGGATCTTGACTGGAGCAAGGTGACGATCACCCTGACCGACGAGCGTCAGGTGGCCATGACCTCCGACCGCTCGAATGCCCGCCTGCTGATGGAAACGCTGCTGGCGGGCGCCGTGCCCGCCACGTTCGTGCCGGTTTACAACGGCGAAATGGCGTTGAACGCGGTCTACGACGATCTCACGGCAAAGGCCCTGCCGCTGGACATCGCAGTTCTGGGGATGGGCGCGGACATGCATACGGCCTCGCTCTTTCCCGGTGCGGACGGGTTGCCCGAGGCACTCGCCGCCGATGCCCCGCCCGCGGTTACGATCACCGCCCCCGGCGCAAAGGAGCCGCGGGTGAGCCTCTCTGCCCCGGTCTTGCAAGCTGCCGAGCGGCACATCCTGATCCAGGGTCCGGACAAGCTAGAGGCCCTGAAGCGCGCACAAGACCTTGCCGACCCGATCGAGGCCCCCGTTTGCGCCGTGCTGGACGGGGCCACGGTCCATTACGCGGATTAAGCCAGGGAGAACCCCGAGATGAATCCGACTATCGCAGCGGTGACCGACCGCATCGTCGCGCGATCCCGAGACCAGCGGCGCCAGTATCTCGACCGCTGCAAACGCGCAATCGACGCGGGCCCTGCACGCGCCCATCTGACCTGCGGAAACATGGCCCACGTCACCGCCGCCAGCGGCCCGGACAAGGGCCGGATCGCGGGCGAGAAGGGGCCAAATCTCGCCATCGTGACTGCCTTCAACGACATGCTCTCGGCCCACCAGCCGTTCGAGCGTTTCCCCGACCTGATCCGGGACGCCGCCCGCGCGGCAGGCGGCACAGCGCAGGTCGCGGGCGGGGTCCCAGCGATGTGCGATGGGGTCACGCAGGGCCAGCCGGGGATGGAGCTCAGCCTCTTCTCCCGCGACGTGATCGCACTCTCGGCAGGCGTCTCGCTCAGCCACAATTGCTTCGATGCGGCGCTCTTTCTCGGAGTCTGCGACAAGATCGTCCCGGGTCTTGTGATCGCAGCCGCAACGTTCGGACATCTGCCCGCGCTCTTCGTCCCTGCTGGCCCGATGACCAGCGGGTTGCCCAACGACGAAAAGGCCCGCATACGCCAGCAATTCGCCAAAGGCGAGATCGACCGCGATGCTCTGATGCGTGCGGAAATGGCATCCTATCACGGGCCGGGCACCTGCACCTTCTACGGCACCGCAAACTCCAACCAGATGCTGATGGAGTTCATGGGCCTGCACCTGCCCGGCGCCAGCTTCGTCAACCCGAACACGCCGCTGCGTGATGCCCTGACCGCCGAGTCCGCGCGCCGTGCGCTCGCGATCACCGCGACCGGCAACGACTTCACCCCTGTCTCGCAGGTGCTGGACGAGCGCGCTTTCGTCAACGGTATGGTGGGCCTGAACGCCACCGGCGGCTCGACCAATCTCGTGATCCACCTCGTCGCCATGGCCCGCGCGGCGGGCGTTCTGATCGACTGGCAGGACATGGCCGAGATCTCCGCCGTCACCCCGCTGATGGCGCGCGTCTATCCGAACGGGCTGGCGGACGTGAACCACTTCCATGCCGCGGGCGGGCTCGGCTACATGATCGGCGAGTTGCTCGACGCGGGCCTCCTGCACGAGGATGTCCGCACGTCCGCAGGGCCGGGCCTCAGACGCTACACACAGGAGCCCAAGCTCGATGGCGACCGCGTCGTCTGGACCGAGGGCGCGGGGCAATCGGGCAATGACAAGATCCTGCGCCCGGCCGTCGACCCGTTCCAGCCGTCAGGCGGGCTGAAACTCCTGACCGGCAATCTTGGCCGCGCGGTCATCAAGGTCTCGGCGGTCAAGCCCGAACACCACATTGTCGAAGCGCCCTGCCGGATCTTTCACGATCAGGAGGAGGTCAAGGCCGCCTTCAAGGCAGGAGACCTCGACCGCGATGTCGTCGTTGTCGTGCGCTTTCAAGGACCGAAGGCCAATGGCATGCCAGAACTTCACGCCCTGACGCCGCCGCTCGGTATCCTGCAGGAAAAGGGTCACAAGGTCGCTCTGGTCACCGACGGGCGTATGTCGGGCGCCTCCGGCAAGGTTCCGGCGGCGATTCACCTCAGCCCGGAGGCTCTAGATGGCGGGCCGATCGCTCGACTTCGGGACGGCGATATCGTACGCGTGGACGCCAAGGCTGGAACTTTGGAAGCCCGGGTGGATACTGCGGAATTTGCAGCACGCACCCCGGCAGAAACCGACCTGTCGGACAGGCATCAGGGGATCGGACGCGAGATGTTCAACGCGTTTCGTAGCGCCGTCGGACCTGCCGAGACCGGCGCCGCAGTGGTGGTATGATCATGGACTTGCACTCAGCCTGGCAGAACGTGCACGCCGCCGCGGCGCGGCTCGAGACCACACATCTTCGGGATTTTTTTGCCGACGATCCCGAAAGGCCGAGAACCCTCTCTGCAGAGGTCGATGATCTCAGTATCGACTTCTCCAAAGAGCGGCTCGACGGACCCGCACTCGCAGCGCTGCTTGACCTTGCCCGCGCCGCGGGGGTCGAGGATCTGCGGGACCGGATGTTTGCCGGCGATCCGATCAACACGACCGAGGGGCGGGCCGTTCTGCACATGGCATTGCGCGGCGGGGCCGATGCGCCCGAAGGCGATGATATCGCGGGCACGCTCGACCGGTTCCTCGGGTTTGCCGAGGACGTCCGGTCCGGCCGCTTCGCTGGCACCAACGGGCCCATCACCGATGTCGTGAATATCGGGATCGGCGGCTCGGACCTTGGCCCGGTCATGGTGGCTCGCGCACTCAGACCCGACAATGATGGGCCACGACTGCACTTCGTATCCAACGTCGATGGCGCGCATCTGGTCGACACCGTCGCCGGGCTCGACCCCGCGCGTACGCTGGTCGTGATCGCGTCGAAAACTTTCACAACGCTCGAGACGATGGCGAACGCGCGTCTGGCACGCAACTGGCTTGGATCTCACGCGGGCGACCAAATGGCCGCCGTCTCGACCAACCTTGAAGGTTGCGCCGAGTTCGGCATCCCCGAGGAACGCGTCTTCGGGTTCTGGGATTGGGTCGGCGGGCGCTACTCCGTCTGGTCGGCCATCGGCCTGCCAGTTGCAATCGGCATTGGGGCCGCAAACTTTCGCGCTTTCCTTGATGGCGCAGCAGCGATGGACCGGCACTTTCGCGAGGCCCCGCTGGAGAGAAACCTGCCCGTTCTGCTTGCGCTGATCGGGATCTGGCGGCGCAATGCCATGGGCTGGCCCTCGGTCGCGCTGATCCCCTACGATCAGCGGCTCGAACGTTTCCCCGCCTATGTCCAGCAACTCGATATGGAATCGAACGGCAAGCTGGTGACGCGAGAGGGTGAAACCGTCACCACCGCCACCGGCCCGGTGATCTGGGGCGAGCCCGGCACGAACGCACAGCATTCGTTCTTCCAGCTTCTGCATCAGGGCACCGATGTCATCCCCGTCGACTTTATCGCGGCGGCCCAGCCTCGCGCGGCCGATCCCGAACATCATGCTCTGTTGCTGGCCAACTGTCTCGCCCAAGGGCAGGCGCTTGCCTTCGGGCGCACGGCCGATGAGGTCCGCGCCGAGATGGAAGCGGCGGGCAAGATGCCCGACAAGATCGCCGACCTCACGGCGCACCGGACCTTTCCGGGCAACCGGCCCTCGACCACGATCCTGTTCCGCGAGCTCAACGCATTTGCACTCGGGCGGCTGATCGCGCTGTTCGAGCACAAGGTCTTTGTGCAGGGCGCGATCTGGGGCGTGAATTCCTATGATCAATGGGGGGTCGAGCTTGGCAAGGCGCTGGCCGGCTCCCTGATCCCGGTCCTCAAAGACGGCGCAGAGGCCGACGCCGACGCATCGACCCTGGGGCTGATCGCGCGCATCCGACAGCTTGGAGAACAGAGTTGAAAATTCGCGAAATTTGCAATCTGGCCCCGGTCGTGCCTGTCCTGATCGTCGAGGACGTGGCGCATGCTGCCCCTCTTGCCCAGGCGCTGGTCGCAGGCGGGCTCAGGGCGCTGGAGGTCACGTTGCGCACACCTGCCGCGCTGGACGCAATCCGCGCGATGGCCGATGCCGCGCCGGATGCCGTTGTCGGCGTCGGCACCCTGCGCACGGCAGCCGACGTGAAAGCGTCCGTGGCCGCAGGCGCCAAGTTCGGCGTCTCCCCCGGTCTCAGCCCCGCCGTGATGGACGCCGCCGAGGAGGCCGGTCTGCCGATGCTGCCGGGGGTCGCAACACCATCTGAGGCCATGGCCGCCGCCGAGCGGGGCCTCGAGATCCTCAAGTTTTTCCCCGCCGAGGCTAATGGCGGGGTCCCAGTGCTGAAGGCATGGGCAAGCCCTTTGGCGGGCCTCGACTTCTGCCCGACGGGCGGCGTTGGACCCGGCAATGCCGCGGCCTATCTCGGTCTCAAGAACGTCCTCTGCGTCGGGGGATCCTGGGTTGCACCAGGCGACAAAGTCTCAAGCGGCGATTGGGACGGCATCACCGCCCTCGCGCGCGAGGCCTCATTTTTGTCAGCGTGATGGTTTAGGGGGGCCAAAGACACATATGCGAGCAGCAAAACCATGAAAGATATCGACCTTCCCTTCCTCCCGGAGCCTTCGGATCTGACCGCCGACGCGCTCTGCGACCGAATCTGGCACCACATTGTCTTTTCCATAGGCAAGGACCGCTCTGCCGCACGGCTCGCGGATTGGCGTCTCGCGCTCAGCCATGCGATTCGCGATCAGGTCGTGTTGCCCTGGTTTCGCACCACCAACCGGGTGAATGCCGAAGACCGCAAGCGGGTCTACTACCTCTCGATGGAGTTCCTGATCGGACGGCTCCTTCAGGACACCGTCAGCAATATCGGACTTGAGGCCACGGCCCGTGAGGCCCTGACCAAGCTGGATGTTGATTACGACGTGGTCGTGCGCAACGAGCCGGACGCGGCGCTTGGCAATGGCGGTCTGGGCCGCCTCGCTGCTTGTTTCCTGGATTCGATGTCGTCAATCGGCCTGCCTGCCCACGGCTATGGCATCCGCTATAATCACGGGCTGTTCCGGCAGAGCTTCGAGGATGGCTGGCAGGCCGAAGAGGCCGAGGACTGGCTCGCCGAGCGTCATGTCTGGGAGTTCGAGCGTCCGGAAATCGCCGTGCCCATCGGGTTTGGCGGAGAAGCAGCGTCAGACCGTTGGAGCCCCGCCGAAACTGTGATAGCGGCGGCCTATGACACACCGATCGCCGGATGGCGCGGAGCCTGGGTCAACACGCTGAGGCTCTGGTCGGCAAGGCCGCAGCGCGAGTTTGCCCTCGACGCCTTCAACCGCGGCGACTTCATGGGAGCCGCTGCCCCAGCGGTATTGGCCGAAACCATCAGCCGGGTGCTTTACCCCGACGATTCGACCCCGCAGGGCCGCGAACTCCGGCTCAAGCAGGAGTATTTCTTCACCGCGGCCTCGATCCGCGACATCCTGCGCCGCTTCGAGGATCAGCATAGCGATCTCTCGGCTCTGCCGGCCAAAGTCGCAATCCAGCTCAATGACACGCACCCGGCGATTGCCGGGCCCGAACTGATCCGCATTCTGACGGACGAGCGCGGTCAAAGCTTCGATGCCGCCTTCGAGATCGCTCGGGGAACGTTGAACTACACCAACCACACATTGCTCCCCGAAGCGCTTGAACGCTGGCCCGAGGATCTGATGACGCGTGTTCTGCCGCGCCACATGGAGATCATTGGACGGATCGACGAGCGTCATGCAAGCGACTGTGCCAAGGCGGGCCGCGCACGCAGCGACGCGCTCAAGATCCGCGGCGATGGCGAGGTGCGCATGGGCGAGTTGGCGTTCATGACGGCGAACAAGGTGAATGGCGTGTCGGCTCTGCACACCGAGTTGATGAAGGAGACGGTGTTCGCCGAACTTCATGCACTGCATCCCGACCGGATCGTCAACCAGACCAATGGTGTGACGCCCCGGCGCTGGCTCTATGGCTGCAACCCGGGTCTGGCCGGACTGATCACCGAACGCATCGGGACGGAGTGGATCAACGACCTCGGGGCACTCGAGACGCTCGCGCCTCTGGCCGACGATGCCGGGTTCCGCGATGCGGTGGCAACGGCGAAACTGGCGAACAAGACAGCGCTCGAGAGCTGGCTGAGCGAGACCTGCGGCGTAGATGTCGATCCCGCTGCGATGTTCGACATCCAGATCAAGCGCTTCCACGAATACAAGCGCCAACTCCTCAACATTCTCGAGACGATTGCCCTCTGGAACGCGATCAAGGCCGAACCGAACGCGGGCTGGGCGCCGCGGGTCAAGATCTTCGGCGGCAAGGCCGCGCCGAGCTACACGATGGCCAAGCTGATCATCAAGCTGATCAACGATGTCGCCAAAGTCGTGAACGCCGACCCCGAGACGCGCGACTTGTTGAAGGTGGTGTTCCCGGCCAACTACAACGTCTCGATGGCCGAGCGCCTGATCCCGGCGGCAGATCTCTCCGAGCAGATCTCGACAGCAGGCATGGAGGCCTCCGGCACGGGCAACATGAAGTTTGCCCTGAACGGCGCGCTCACAATCGGAACGCTGGACGGCGCGAATGTCGAGATCCGCGAACGGGTCGGCGACGACAACATCTTCATTTTCGGGCTTCAGGCCGCGGAGGTTGCCGCCCGGCGTCAGGTCGGCAATGATGCGGGCACTGACATGGCGGCCTCGCCTCGGCTGACGACCGTGCTCGAACAGATCGGATCGGGCCGATTTTCACCGGGAGAAACGGGCCGCTACGCGCCTATCCTCGACGCCCTGCACAATGGAGACTGGTTCATGGTCTGCGCCGATTTCGAAGCATACTGGACCGCGCAGCGCGCAGCGGACGCGACTTGGCACGACCGCGAGGCCTGGACCCGCAGCGCCGTTCTGAACACCGCGCTTTGCGGCTGGTTCTCATCGGACCGGACCATCCGGAGCTATGCCGCCGACATCTGGAAGGCCGAACCGGCATGGTGAGCATGTGAAGGCCACCACGGATCTCGCCGCACCGGGCCTGACCCGGGCCGATGCCGAGGCTTTGGCGACTGGCGCGTGCGGTGATCCGTTCCGGGTCCTCGGCCCACAACCTGTAGACGGTGGCTGGGTGATCGCCGCCGTCATGCCGGGCGCCGAACGGGTCGACGCCGTGCAGGGCTCTAAGGTGATCGCAGCGCTCGAGCCGGTTGCCGATGGTGTGTTCTCGGGCCATGTGACAGGAAAGGACCGCCCGCTCTATCGCCTGCGCGCCAGCGCCGGTGATACGGTCTGGGAGGAGGAGGATCCCTACCGCTTCGGGCCTCTGATCGGGGAGCTGGACGAACACCTGATCTCCGAAGGCGCGCATCTCGATCTTTGGCATACGCTTGGCGCGCATCCCGTCACGCATGAGGGGACCGGGGGCGTGCGCTTTGCCGTCTGGGCGCCCGCGGCGACACGCGTTTCGGTGATCGGCGAATTTAACGCGTGGAACGGGCGGCGTCATCCCATGCGCCAGCGCGGGACAACCGGTGTATGGGAGCTGTTCCTGCCCGACATCGCCGACGGCACGCCATATAAATACGAGATCCGCGGCGCTGACGGGACGGTTCTGCCGCAAAAGGCCGATCCTGTCGGGTTCGGCGCCGAGCATCCCCCCGCAACCGCCTCGATCGTTCGCGATCTTGCCCCGCGCGACTGGCTGGATGCGGACTGGATGCAGGCCCGCGGCGCGGCACATGCCGTCGATGCGCCGATCTCGATCTTCGAAGTCCACCTCGGCTCGTGGCGCCGCCGCGCGGCCGAGGGCAATCGTCCGCTCTCCTATTGGGAACTTGCGGACGAGCTGGTGCCTTACGTCGCAGAGCTTGGTTTCACCCATATCGAACTGATGCCGATCACCGAGCATCCTTTCGACGGCTCGTGGGGCTATCAGCCCGTTGGCCTCTACGCCCCGACGATCCGGCACGGCACGCCCGAGGAGTTTCGCCATTTCGTCGATGCCTGCCACCGGGCCGGGATCGGTGTGATTCTCGACTGGGTGCCCGGCCACTTCCCGACCGATGCGCATGGGCTGGCCCGGTTCGACGGCACAGCGCTTTACGAGCACGAGGACCCGCGCGAGGGCTTTCATCAGGACTGGAACACCCTGATCTTCAACTACGGTCGGCGCGAGGTGCAGAACTATCTCGTGGCCAACGCGCTCTACTGGCTGAAGGAGTATCATCTGGACGGGCTGCGCGTCGATGCGGTGGCCTCGATGCTCTATCGCGACTATTCGCGGGAAGACGGCCAGTGGATCCCGAACGCAGAGGGCGGGCGCGAGAACCTCGAGGCGATTGCCCTCCTGAAACGCGTGAACGAAGTGGTCTACGGGGACGACCCGTCGGTCCTGACGGTCGCGGAAGAATCCACCGCCTGGCCCGGCGTGACCCGGCCGACCGATCAGGGTGGGCTCGGCTTCGGCTACAAATGGAACATGGGCTGGATGAACGACACGCTCGGCTATGTGTCGAAGGAGCCGATCCACCGGCGTCACCATCACCACCAGATGACCTTCGGCCTGCACTATGCGTTCACCGAGAACTTCGTGCTGCCGATCAGTCACGATGAAGTCGTCCATGGCAAGGGCTCGCTTTGGTCCAAGATGCCCGGCAACGAGACCGACAAGTTCGCCAACATGCGCGCCTTTCTCGGGTTCATGTGGGCGCATCCCGGAAAGAAGCTCTTGTTCATGGGGCAGGAATTCGCCCAACCTTCGGAATGGTCACACGATACCGAACTGCCCTGGCATCTGACGGACGACCCGCGCCATGCCGGGATGCGCCGTCTGGTGGGCGATCTGAACCGGCTCTATCGCGGAACGCCTGCGCTGCATCGCGGCGACAGCCGGGAGGACGGCTTTTCGTGGATCGAGGCCAATGCCGAGGACATCTCGGTCTATGCCTGGGAACGCCATGCGGCGGACGCGCCGCCCGTCGTGGTGATCTGCAACTTCACCCCCGTCGAGCGCACGCTGTGCATGGGGGTCTCGCGGGCCGGGCGCTGGATCGAACGGCTGAACACCGATGCAGAGGTCTACGCCGGCGAAGGCCGTGGAAATCTGGGCGGGCTGGTCAGCACTGCCACGCCAAGCCACGGTCGGGAGCACTCCATCGAACTGAGACTGCCGCCGCTCGCCACGCTGTTCTTCGAATGGGAAAGCGGCACAAACTGATGCGGCGCACGCCAATGCTGCACACAAATCCGGACATAAACGCCGGACACCGGGGGAAACACCATGACGCGAGAGCCTTCATACCTGATCTCACGACGATCCATGGCCTTCGTCCTCGCCGGGGGACGCGGTAGCCGACTGAAGGAATTGACGGACAGACGCGCCAAGCCCGCTGTCTATTTCGGTGGAAAGAGCCGGATCATCGATTTCGCGCTGTCGAACGCGATCAATTCCGGCATCCGGCGCATCAGCGTGGCGACCCAGTACAAGGCGCATTCGCTGATCCGGCATCTTCAGCGCGGCTGGAACTTCCTCTCGCCTGACCGGGGCGAGGGGCTCGACATCCTGCCCGCCTCGCAGCGGGTCGAAGGGCGCGATATCTATGAAGGCACCGCCGATGCGGTCTATCAGAACATCGACATTATGGAGGGCTATGGCCCGGAATACGTGCTGATCCTCGCCGGCGATCACATCTACAAGCAGGACTACGAGATCATGCTGCAACAGCATGTCGACACCGGGGCCGATGTCACCGTCGGCTGCATAGAGGTCCCGCGCAAGGAGGCCACGGGGTTCGGCGTCATGCATGTCGATGCCAAGCAGAACATCATGGAGTTTGTCGAGAAACCGGACGATCCGCCCGCCATGCCGGGACAGCCCGATATGTCGCTGGCCTCGATGGGGATCTATGTCTTCCGCGCCGATTATCTATACGACCTGCTGCGCCGGGATGCAGCCGACCCGGAGTCGTCCCATGATTTCGGCGGAGATCTGATCCCGCTGATCGTCCGGGAAGGCAAAGCCGTCGCGCACAAGTTCTCCGACAGTTGCGTGCGCATGGGATCGGAGCAAACGGCCTACTGGCGAGATGTCGGCACAATTGATGCGTTCTGGCAGGCCAATATCGATCTCACCGGGTTCGAGCCGGAACTCGATCTCTACGATCAGGACTGGCCGGTCTGGAACCACGCCGGGAACACGCCGCCCGCAAAATTCGTACATGACGAAGCAGCGCGGCGCGGCATTGCCACCAGCTCGCTTGTCTCCGGCGGATGCGTGGTCTCGGGCAGCAGCGTCGACCGGTCACTTCTGTTCACCCATGTCCGGTGCAATTCCTACAGCCACCTCAGCCGGGTCGTTGCCCTGCCCCATGTCGAGATCGGACGCCATGCCGTTCTCAAGGATGTCATCATCGACCGCGGGGTAATCATCCCGGAGAACCTTGTCATCGGCGAAGACCCCGAATTCGATGCAAAACGCTTCCGGCGCACCGACGCCGGGATCTGCCTCGTCACACAGAACATGATCGACGCCCTATGAAGAGACTTTGGAGAGAATGCCCACCATGAGTATCGTCGAGGTCCCCACCACACCGATCGAGGGGCAAAAGCCCGGCACCTCCGGCCTGCGCGCCAAGACATCCGTCTTCATGCAGCCCGGCTATCTCGAGAATTTCGTGCAGTCGATCTTCGATAGCCTCGGCGGGCTGACGGGCAAGACCCTGACGGTCGGCGGCGACGGGCGATTCTTCAACACCGCGGCGATCCAGACCATCCTGCGCATGGCGGCGGCGAACGGCGCCGCCCGCGTTGTGGTCGGGCAGGACGGCATCCTCTCGACCCCGGCGGCATCGGCGGTGATCCGTCACCTGAAGACCGATGGCGGGATCATCCTCTCGGCCAGCCACAACCCGGGCGGCGAGACCGGCGATTTCGGGATCAAGTACAACGTCCCCGCGGGCGGCCCGGCGCCGGAGGCCATCACGTCGGCCATCCATGCCCGCACGACCGAGATAACGGCGTACAAGACGCTGGAGGCGGCTGACATCGACCTCTCGGCCATCGGGGAGCAGTCTTTGGGCGGCATGGCGGTCGAGGTCATCGACCCCGTGGCGATCTATGCCGACCTGATGGGAACGCTCTTCGACTTCGACGCGATACGCGCGCTTTTCTCGTCAGGCTTTCGTATGCGTTTTGATGCCATGCATGCAGTGACGGGGCCTTACGCCAAGGCCATCCTCGAAGGCACGCTCGGCGCGCCCACGGGCACGGTCATGAATGCAACGCCCCTGCCCGATTTCGGCGGCGGCCATCCCGATCCCAACCCGGTGCACGCGCATGCATTGATGGAGGATATGTTCGGGGAGGGCGCGCCCGATTTCGGGGCCGCCTCCGACGGCGATGGCGACCGCAACATGATCGTCGGGCGCGGGCGCTATGTCACGCCATCGGACAGTCTTGCGGTGCTCGCCGCAAACGCCCACTTCGCGCCGGGCTACAAGGATGGCATCAAGGGGATCGCCCGCTCGATGCCAACCTCGCGCGCCGCCGACCGGGTCGCGGCAAAGCTTGGCGTGGAGTGCCACGAGACGCCAACGGGCTGGAAATTCTTCGGCACCCTGCTCGATGCCAGCATGGCAACCATCTGCGGCGAGGAAAGCGCCGGCACCGGCTCGAACCATGTTCGTGAGAAAGACGGGCTTTGGGCCGTACTCCTGTGGCTGAACATCCTGGCCGCGCGGCGCCAGTCGGTCTCCGAGATCATGGAGGACCACTGGTCGAGCTATGGCCGCGATGTCTACTCCCGTCACGATTACGAAGGCGTGGACAAGGCCGCGGCCGAGGACCTTATGTCCGATCTGCGCGGCGCCCTGCCCGATCTGCCCGGCCGCGAGGTCGTGGGCATGACACTGACGAGCGCGGACGACTTTGCCTATGACGATCCCGTCGACGGATCGCACGCGACATCGCAGGGTCTGAGGCTCTTCTTCGGCGATCAGGCCCGCGCGGTGCTTCGGCTCTCGGGCACGGGCACGGTCGGGGCAACGCTTCGGGTCTATCTCGAACAGTTCCACCCCGGCGGCGCGCTATCGGATGATGAGGCGTCTGCGGCGATTGCCCAGGTCGCCAGTGCCGTGGCCGAGATCACCGATCTGAATGCACGGCTGGGCCGGGACAAACCTGATGTCGAAACCTAGTCGATGGGGCTCAGGTCTGGTCGTTGGACACAAGCCGGAGGTGCGCACTTCCGCCGAGCGGAACCTGAACGGCACAGTGCATGTGATCGACAATGACCCCGGGCGCTGCGGGAACATCGAGGCTGATCGACCGGGACGACAGGCAAACGATCTCAGCCGGTGACGCGGCCTCCTCCAACATCTTATCAAGCGCTGCGGGATCGGACCCAATGGAGGGGATCTGAACCCGCATGGCATCGCGCCGAGCCAGCTCCAGAACGGCTGCGGGCACGTCGGCATCCGCGTAGATCGTATCGGCTTCCTGCAAGCGGGCCACCGTGCCGACCGGGATCAGATCCGGCGCCGTCGCCCCGGAGACGAGGCTGAGCCTGCCCATGGGATCGGCGAAACTTTGGGTGCGAATGGCGGTCTTGATCGTATCGGCGGCCTCACGCTCGTTCCCGCTCGCAAAGACCGACCACGGCGCCCCACCAAACACCCAGCGCCAGAACGCCCGCCGCTCCGAACCGGATACGCGAAAGGCAACCTCGGCGCGGAGCCGCCCGGCCAGGGCCGCGAACGCGCCAAGGCGCGGGTGCAGCATCTCCTCGATCCGGGTTTTCAGACGGCGGCCCAACACAGGGGCCGTCCCTTCGGTACCGATGGCGATGACCACGGGATCACGGTCGACAATCGACGGCGTCATCGCATCGCAAAGCTCGGGGTAATCGACCACATTAACAAGCGCACCCGCCCGCTTGGCGATGGCATGCCACGCAGCATCCGCGCCCTTGCATCCCGTCGCCACAAAGACGAGCGCTGCATTGTCAAAGAGGTCGGGCGCATCGGGCTCGATCCGCTGCGCCTTTCCCTCGTTCACCAGATCGGTCAACTCGGGGTCCAGCACCGGAGCCACCAGCACCAGCTCCGCCTCGGTCTTGGTCGCCAATCGCGCCTTCTGGGCCGCCTGCTCGCCGCCACCGATGATGACGATCCGGCGGCCGGCCATCTTGAGAAACATCGGGAAGGTTTTCATCGTTTCCTCATGCTGCCAGTTGTGCGCCGCGCGCGTGCCACAGAGCTTCGGCCTGTCGCATCGCCGCCGTGCGGCCAAGCCCCGGTTCCGTGGCGGATAACGCCAATGCCGCGGTGCCAATCACGACCTGCTCGGCCCACGGGTCGGCGCGTTGCCCGGTCCAGACATCCAGCAGATGCGCGGGCAAGGCAGTCTCATCCGCCAACCGCCGGTGAACACTGGCCATCGGCGCGATCTTGTCGGAGAACTGCACCCCGCCCTTCAGGCCAAAGACATCGCAGGTCTTGCCGGGATGGCGTTCGAACTCGCCGCCGCCGCCCTTGATCACCATCAGGTTCTGCTGACCAAGCAACTGCCCGGCATCCTGTTGCAATTCGCGGTACGAGGGATGGAATACGCCCTGCACCATGGTCGCCGCTCGGCCGGGGTTCAGCATCCGGCAAACCGTGTTCACAGCCGAGCGCAAGCCAAGCACATCGCGCAGTTTCAGGAGCTTCAGAAGCGCTGGCGACAGCGCCTCGAGCGGAACATAGGCGATCCCTCCCCGAGCAAGCGCGGTACGCGCGCAATCCGGCCGTCCGGTGATCGGGATCGAAAGCTGGCGCAGCGCCGTGCGCACATCGGCGACCGGGTTCTGGTGCGAATTCCAGCCATGCAGAAGCACCGGCCTGCCCGCCCGCGCCAGCAACAGGGCCGAAAGCAGGAACCATGGCAGTCCGCGCGAGCGGCCGGCAGCATAAGACGGCCAGTCCAGAGCCGCCCCGATGCCGTTCCATTCGGCCAACCCGTCGCGCGCCGCCTCGGCAAAACCAGCGACCTCGTCCGCAGTCTCTCCGCGATAGCGCATCAGCATGAAGAGGGCACCGATAGCTTCCGGCGCGGCGTTACCCGCAAGGATCTGGCGCATCGCATCGCGCGCCTCGTTGCGGGTGAGGGACCGGGCACGCGACGGCCCCCGCCCCATGGCATGGATGTAGGGCGCGAGACTCACTCTGCCGCAACCTGCATGGGCGGCAGCAGGAGCGCTTTGAGCTCGGGCCGGCACGAGCCGCAATTGGTGCCCGCGCCTGTCGCCGCACCGATTGCCTCAACGCTGCTCGCGCCTTCTGCCACAGCCCTCGCAATCGTGTTGACCCCAACATTGTAGCAGGAGCAGACCGTCGCTCCGGGATCGGGTTGATCGAGCGCCGGGCGACCCGCCAGCAGCATCTCCGGCGCCAGCGTCGCCAGCCCCGCGATCACATGGGCGCGGGCGACTTCAACGGGTGTGCGCGCCACGAACAGCGCGCCGAGTGTGCGCGTGCCATCGCGGGCGACAACCCGGGCCGTACCGGTTTTCGGATCGCTCATCGCCAAAGTGTCGGTCTCCAACGGCACCCCGAACAGCAACTTCGCGTTGGCCTCCCAGCAGATCGGTGGGATCTCTCCGGCAAGCTCGATGCGCCAACCTGTCTCGGTGCGCGCCTTGGCCCAATAGCTCAGGCCGGGCACAGCCTCGAGGTCGGGCGGCGCAGCGGACACCGCGAACCCGTACCAGACTGGACGATAAGGGGCGACAGCGACCGCCGCGCCCTTGAGTTCGGGCTGACCCGAAACCGGATCGACCGCGGGAGCCACGGCGACATCAACCCGCCCGTTGTTCGACCATTGCGATGTCCAGTGCATCGGCACGAAGACAGACCCTGGCGCCGTCCGGTCGGTGATCAGCGCGCGCACGATGATCTGCCCCTCCGGCGCGGAGACATGCACCAGATCAGCCGCCTTGATGCCGAGCGCCGTCGCATCGGCGGGATGGATCTCGACATAGGGTTCGGCAATGTGCTGGCTGAGGCGCGGCGTGCGCGCGGTCCGCGTCATCGTGTGCCAGTGATCGCGTACGCGCCCGGTGTTGAGGCGGAAGGGACGCGCCTCGGTCGGCTGGGCCGCCATGTCACGGTTCTCCACCGGGATCATGCGCGCGCGCCCATCCGGTGTGAAGAACAGACCGTCGCCAAAGAACCGCCCGCCGCTGCGCGTCGCGGTGACGGGCCAGCGCGTCGGCTGAAGATCGTCGTATTCGGCATCGGTCAGGTCCGCGAGCCCGCTGATGTCGAAATCCCGACCCATCTCTCCGGCAATCCCGCTCAGGGCCGCGTGTTCGCGGAAGATGTCCGCCGGGCCGCCATAGGTGAACGCATTGCCCCAGCCCATCGCGGCCGCAACATCGCAGATGATCTGCCAGTCCGGGCGGGTCTGCCCGGGCGCGGGCAGGAACGGGCGTTGCCGACTGATCGTCCGGTCGGAGTTGGTCACCGTGCCGGACTTCTCTCCCCATCCCGCAGCAGGGAGCACCACGTCGGCAAGCCGAGCGGTATCGGTGTCGGCGAAGAGATCGGAGACAACGACGAATGGGCACGCGGCGATCGAATCGCGCACCGCGTTCGCAGCGGGCATAGAAACCGCGGGGTTGGTCGACATGACCCATAGGGCGTTGATCCGGCCATCGGCGCAGGCCTCGAACAGGTCCACGGCCTTCAGACCGGGACGCACAGCCATGGCCGGGGCTTGCCAGAACCGCTGCACTGCGTCGCGATGCGCAGGTTCGGTCAGCTCCAGATGAGCCGCCAGCATGTTCGCCAGCCCGCCGGTCTCTCGCCCGCCCATCGCGTTCGGCTGTCCTGTGACGGAAAACGGCCCCATACCGGGCCGTCCAATGCGCCCCGTCGCGAGATGACAGTTCAGGATCGCGTTGACCTTGTCCGTCCCGGACGTGGACTGGTTCACACCCTGCGAATAGACCGTGACAACCTTCTCCGTTCGGACCCAGAGGTCGTAGAATGCCTTGAGGTCGTCCGCGCCAAGACCGGTCTCGGCCGGATCGTCGCGCCGCCCGGCGTCTAGCGCCTCGACGAACTGCGCGACATGGGCGCCGACGAATTCGGCATCGACGGCACCCTGACCGTTGATCTCGGCCAAGAGCCCGTTGAAGAGTGCGACGTCCGAACCCGGCCGGATCGCCAGATGCACGTCCGCCAGATCCGATGTCGCCGTGCGCCGGGGGTCAATGTTCACAACGCGCATGTTGGGCCGGGCCGCCTTGGCCGCCGCGATACGTTGGTAGAGCACGGGGTGGCACCACGCGAGGTTGGAGCCGACGAGCACGATCAGATCGGCCTCCTCCA
>CAYYZH010000083.1:0-17577 GCA_964475765.1 uncultured Limibaculum sp. | reverse complement strand
CCGATCTACGAGGCCTTCTACAAGTTCGACTGATCCGAGGTCGACAGAGACAGGAGAGGTACGCATGCGCATCGACTTCGCAGGCATCGACCGGGCCCTGAAGTACAAGATCATGACCGCGGCGATCATCCCGCGCCCGCCTGCTCTGGTCACTACGGTCGATGCCGAGGGCACCCCGAACGCAGCGCCCTATTCCTTTTTCAACGGGTTCTCGGACGAGCCACCCATTGTCGGTCTCGGCATTGCCCGGCGCGAGGCAGGTCCAAAGAAAGATACCGGGCGCAATATCGAGGAGACGGGGGAGTTTGTCTGCCACATCGTCTCCGACGACATGTTCGAGGGCATGCTGGTGACCGCAGCGGATTTCCCGGAGGGCGTGGACGAGTTGCCGCTGGCCGGGTTCCAGACCGTCGCCTGCGATCATGTCAAACCGCCACGCATCGTCAACGCGCCGGTCGCGTTCGAGTGCAAACGCTATGTCACCGTCCAATGCGGCGTGGCGCGCGACATCGTGCTGGGCGAGATCGTCGCTGCGCACGTGCGCGACGATCTCTACGATACCGAGAAGGACTACATCACCTGGGACGGTGGCCTGCCGATCGCACGTCTTTACGGCACGCTCTATGCCCCGCTCGGCGAGCCCTATGCCGGGCCCGTGCCGGATCCCACGGCGGTTCTGGATCGGTCCACCAAAGGATAGTTTCAGCGACAGAGAGCGAATCTCTCATCCGAAAACCGCGAATCTCCTGTCAATACAGCACCAATTCATCGCCGCGACCGTCGAACTGTTCCAAATTTATACAATAAAACTCGATATTGGAGCAGAATTTCCCAAATTATTATTGTGAATATGAATTTAACGACGTTTGTTCCGATCGAATTAATTCGCAACTCCTAGAAAGTTTTCATCAAACGGCGCCTACCGGCACAGATCCCTACGCACCAGCCCCCCGGTACGATCGCCATCTGAGAGAACCGAAAGGATAAGAGATGACCAAACTGTTCAGCTACATTCAGAGCCAACGCGGCGCCACTGCAATCGAATACGGCCTGATCGCCGGCCTGATCGCCGTCGTAATCATTGCAGCCGTCACCCTTCTGGGCGGCAACCTGCAGACGACCTTCGACGATCTTGCCACCGCGATCAGCGGCACTGGCGATGGCGGCGGCGCATAAGCCAGCCCCATGACGACACGCCCCGGGGATCTGTCCCCGGGGCACCTTCCCCAAAGATCCGGAGGACCGTGGACATGCATCGGAACGTGATGAACTTTCTGGGCGAGAGCCGCGGCGCGACCGCCATCGAGTATGGCCTAATCGCAGGACTGATCTCGGTGGTCATCATAGCCGCCGTCACGCTGCTCGGCACCGATATTCTGGGCGTCTTCGACACCCTCGCAGCGGCGACACCGGGCGGCGGAGCATGACCCCTCCAGACGACCATATGCTGGCTCTGCCGTTATGCGCCGTGTTCGTGGCAGCGATGGCTCTGGTCATCTTCACCGATCTGAAGTGGCGGATTATCCCGAACTGGCTCGTGCTCGGTCTGCTTCTGGCCTATCCCGCTGGCCTCTTCGGCCTGTCGCTCGGCTCCGAGTTCATGCTCGGCGGGCTGATCGTCGCCGGGATCCTCTTCGTGCTCTGCTTTCTCGCCTTTCTCAAGGGATGGATGGGAGGCGGAGATGCCAAGCTGATACCGGTGATCGCACTTTGGCTCGGGGCCGCGTTGACCCCGCCTTTCCTGATCTACGCGACCGCCCTCGGCGGCCTGCTGACCATCGCCTTCATCGTCCTGACAAAGGGCCGGCGCGAAGCGGACGAGCCGCTTGTTGTGCCCTACGGGCCTGCCCTGGCTGTCGCCGCACTGATCCTCTTCCCGGGATCGCAATGGGCAGCGGCGCTGTGACGGGTACCATTTTCACCAGGCGACTAACCGGACCTCAAGGATTTGCTGGGATGTTGCGCCCTGCCGGTTCGACAAGGTTCGCGCCGCAAGAACGAGAGTGTGTGTCATGATTGTGCGTTTGTTTCTGTTTCTGCTCGCGTTCGGATCCGCAGGCGGTGCCGCGTGGCTGACACTCAACATCAAATCGCAGTCCGAACCGACGGTTCAGGCCGCGGCAATGCAAGCGCCGCAAACGAAACTGGTGCTGGTCGCACTGGCTGACGTGCCCGGTGGTGACATGCTGGCCCCGACCAAGATGACCTGGCGACCCTGGCCGGTGGACACGCTGAACGAGGCGTATATCCGCCGTGACATGCGTCCCGACGCGATTGACGAGCTGAGCGGCTCGTTCGTGACGGGTGGTTTCGTGGCCGGGGAGCCGATCCGCGAGGCCCGATTGAAGGAGACCAATGTCAACCTGATGTCGAACAACATCTCGTCTGGCAAACGCGCGGTCGCGGTGCGGATTTCGGCGGAGAATACGGCGGGCGGCTTCATCCTGCCAGGAGACCGGGTTGATGTCGTGCACACTGCCGCCGAAGGGGACGGGCGCGGCAAAGCGGTGGAGAAGAAAAGCCGGATCATCATTGCGAATGTTCGCGTGATGGCCATCGACCAGACGGCGGTGCAGAGCCCGGAAGGGTCTGCCGTCGGAAAGACTGCGACACTCGAGTTGACGCCGCAGGAAACCGAGAAGGTCATGGCGGCAGAGGCGTCGGGCCTCCTCTCGCTCGCGCTTCGTTCGGTCAATGACCACGAGGTTCACGATCAGGTCGAGGAAGAAGAGGAGATCCGCACGGTGCGGGTCCACCGGGCCACCGAGACCACCACAGTCACGTTGCGCTAGCCCACGTCACGTCTGGAGCCACCCGTGAAACCTCTATCAAAACCAGAGTTGGACAACGCCGACGAGACACCGCCCCCGCAGGACCTCGTGCAGGGCGGCGAGCTTGATCACGTCCGCATCCCGCACATCTCCATCCATGTGTTCCGCGAGACAGACGAATTTGCCGGGATCTGGGAGCAGGCGCGGATCGATCGGCGCATGACCAGTGCCCAGACCACGATCTTCGAAGGCGGGTTCCCCGCTGCGATCCTGAAATACACCAAGGACAAGACGCCCGACCTGATCATCGTCGAAAGTGCAGCGACCGTCGACATTCTGGAATACGAGGCCGACTGTCTGGCCGAGGTCTGCGATCCCGGCACCCGCGTCATTATCATCGGGCATACCAACGACATCCATCTCTATCAGAAGATGATCTCGATGGGGGTGTCGAACTACATCGTCTATCCCGTGACCGTGCCGACGGTGATCAACGCGATCTCCGAAGTTTATCGCACGCCCGGGCATGAAAAGATCGGCAAGGTCCACGCGGTGATCGGCGCGCGCGGCGGTGTCGGCGCATCAACCGTAGCGCACAACCTCGCGCTGGAGCTGGGCAATCACACCCAGTCAGAAGTCCTGCTGATTGACATGGACGTGAATTTCGGTTCGGCCGCCGTCAATCTCGATGTCGAGCCGAACCAGGGCCTTGGCGAACTTGTCGATCAGGCTGAACGGGTCGACACCGCGATGCTCGACCGGGTGCTCATTCAGCGCGGCCTGCATCTTGGTCTGATTGGCACCACGCCCAATCTCGAACAACCGCGCACGCTAGATACCTACTCTGTCGAGCGCATCATCGACACCGCCGCCAGCCACGTGCCGCAGATCGTGCTCGACATTCCGCATATCTGGACCGATTGGGTGCAACGCGCGCTCAAAGCGGCGGACAATGTGCTGGTGGTCTCGACACCGGAACTTGGCAGCCTGAAAAACGCCGCCACCATGATCTCGCACCTCAAGCACGACCGGCCAAACGATCAGCCGCCAATGCTTGTCGTCAATCAGGCCGGGGTCAAACGTCGGCTCGAAGTCAGCCCTCGCGAGATCGCCGCGACCATCCAGCACGAGCCCGAGGCGGTGATCCCCTTTGACCCCAAACTCTTCAGCCTGGCTGTCACACGGGGCAAATTGCTCTCGGAGATCGGTGCGCGCAAGCCCGCGGCCCGCATTCTGCGCAAGCTCGCCGAGACAGTGCACCCGGAGGGCCAAAAGCGCTCTCGCCTGAAAAAGCGCAAATCGTGATGGCTCGGCTTTGGTCCTTTCCGCGGGCGATAGCATCGCTTTGGCGGGATCGCACGGGCGTTTCGGCGGTCGAGTTTTCGCTGCTCGCGCCGTTCCTCGTGGTCGGGACCATCTCAGCCGTGGATGCCGGTATGGCAGCGCATCAACAGATGATGATCTCTCAGGCTTTGCGTGCCGGGGCGCACAGCGCCATCGCCGGACAGAATGAAACCGTTGTTCAGACAATCATCGAGGCGGCGGCTGCCGAGAACTTCACCATCGCATCTGGCCCTCCCCTTGGCGCCGAGCTGTCGATCAGCGTCTCGACCTCATGCATCTGTCCCGACGCGCCTACGGCTCCGGTGACCTGCACGACAAGCTGTGCCACTCAGACCCAGCCAGACCAGTACTACAATCTGAACGCAGAAAAGCTGTTCCAGGGCGTCATTTTGCCCGACTTCAACCTATCGGGCACCTTGTCGGTCACAGCCCCATGAAAGCGCGCCGAGGCAATACCCGCCCATCCCGGCTGGTTCGGCTTTGGCATGATCGCCGAGGCGCTGCCGCCGTAGAGTTCGCGATCATCAGCACCGTCCTGATCGCACTCTGCGTCGGCGTAGTCGATTTTGGCCGCACACTCTATGTGAAAAACCAGCTCTCCTTCCTCGCCGACAAGGCAGCCCGCAAGGTTCTGATCAGTCCCGACATCACCGACACGTTGCTCAGCTCGGAACTGCTGGCCGACTTCACCGCTGGAACCGCCGACGATCTGACCGTTACCGTCTCAACAGACACCGTCGACGGCATCCCCTTCCGGATCATCACCATCGCCTATCCGATCACGCTCTTCGTGCCAAACCTCGCCTCGGACACACTCCAACTCGACGTCACCCGGCGCGTGCCCGTTGGCTGAAACTGATGGATCGTCTTCTCAAACTCACGTTTCGCTAATGAATCGCCGTTAAGCATACCTCGTGGCCAGAAAGTCGCTGGCTATGGACCGACGATCCGGATGCCAAACATGAGAAGACAGGTTGAGATCACATCTGGCGGGCGACCATGGCTCGCGTGTCTGACCGTCCTCATGATCCTGATCCTGCCTCTAAACGCGATCGCGCAGACGAAGTGGCTCGGTATCAGCAGTCACGGACGCTCCGGTGGGCTTGCCGTCGACATCCCAATCAACAAAAGCGATGTTCTGCACTCGGAGCGCCCGTTTTTCGAAGTCGCGGTGGGAAATCCGGACATCGCCGACGTACAGGTCCTTGGGGACCGCTCACTCTATATATTTGCCCGGACGTTTGGCTCGACCTCCGTCACCCTGTCGGAGCAAACGGGTCGGATCATTGCCGTTGTCGACATCAATGTCGTGCACGATGTGGCACGTCTGAAAACCATGCTGCATCAGGTCCTGCCGAACGAGCGGATCGCGGTGCGCGCAGCAAACGATGGCGTGGTGTTGTCCGGCACAGTCTCCAGCGGTGCAGCCGCCACCAATGCGCTGACAATCGCCGAGAGATTTGCGCCCGACGCCGTTTCCAATCTGATGGAAGTGCGCGGCAGCCAACAAGTGCTCCTTGCCGTGAAATTCGTCGAGATGCGCCGGGATGTCGTCAAACGCCTCGGCATCAACTCCTCGCTTTCCGTCGGCGGCGGCGCCCTAAGTCTGGTTGGCGACATCGTCAGCGTAATTGCATCACCCCCCTCCCTGGCGCAGTTCGGTCTCAATCTGGCGTCCGGCAGTCTCGATCTCACGGCGGTTCTCGATCTGCTCGAGGAAAAGGGCGCGGTGCGTACGCTGGCCGAGCCCACGCTGGTCGCCCTCTCCGGCGACACTGCCGAGTTTCTGGCAGGCGGCGAATTCCCGGTCCCTGTCGGCAGCAGCGACGGCGAGGTTACGATCGAGTTCAAGAACTTTGGCGTCGGTCTTTCGTTCACCCCAACTGTCCTCAATGGCGATCTTATGAACATCAAACTGTTCATGGAGGTAAGCGAGCCCGACGAGACTTCGGATTTCGAGCTGATCGGTGTCCGCGTGCCCGGCCTCGTGGTGCGCCGCGCCTCGACGACGATCGAGCTGCGGAACGCCCAGAGCTTTGCGATCGCCGGACTGCTGAGCGAGAACTTCTCGGATCAGGTCAAACAGCTCCCGTTCCTCGGTGATCTGCCGGTGCTTGGCGCTCTCACCAGATCAACGCAATACAGCACCGGTCAGACGGAGCTGGTAATGATCGTTACGCCCTACCTTGCGGCTCCGGTCGGCGCCGGTCAGTTGCTGACGCCCGGCTTTACGGCCCCCAGCGAGCGCAGTCTCTTCCTGGACGGGCTTGTTGAGGACAACGGCGCAATCGATCCGCATCTGCATGATTCAGCCGGTTTTTCAGGTCCCCACGGGTTCTCGACATGGTAAAAATTCTGCTCATCTTTTTCGTCACGACGTTGGTTACTGCTTGCGATACGCAGCGCTATTCGAAACCCATTGGCTATCCGACACACGGGACCGCTGTGCGTACGAACATGGCAGCCCACATCATTGATCCCCGGCCGCCACGGTCCTCGACCATCATTGGCACCGCACATCGTCCGGTCACTGCCAACGAACGCTACCGCTCGGGCGACATCAAGCCGCCGAAGGCAGTCGCCACCGCACCATCCGTTAGCGCTGCCGAGGATCCCGCGGAGTGACCGCGCGCCCCGCTGGAAAGCACAGAGACAATCGGGCATAACCCTGCCGATTCGCAGCAGGGAGCCAAACCGATGCACGACATCCGCCTCATTCGCGAGACCCCGGACGCTTTTGACGCCATGCTGGCGCGGCGCGGTCTCTCGCCGATGTCGGCAGAGATCCTGGCCCTCGATACGGCGCGCCGCGAAAAGATCACCGCCTCTGAAGCTGCTCAGGCCGAACGCAACGCCGCGTCCAAAGAGGTCGGTCAAGCAAAGGCACGCGGTGACGAGGCAGAATTTGAACGCCTGCGCGCCCTGGTTTCCGAGAAAAAGGACGAGATCGCACGCCTTGGCGAAGAAGCCGATGCCGAGGACGCCAAACTGCAGAACCTGCTGCTGGGCATACCCAACGCACCGCTCGATGACGTGCCCGACGGTGCCGATGAGGACGCCAACGTCGAGATCAAGCGGTCGGGCGAGCCGCAAACGTTCGACTTTGAACCGAAGGAGCACTTCGAGCTGGGCGAAGCCATGGGCTGTATGGACTTCGAGACCGCCGCCAAGCTCAGCGGCAGCCGGTTCGTTATCCTGTCGGGAGCGCTGATCCGGCTACACCGGGCGTTGGCCCAATTCATGCTCGATACCCATATCGACGAGAACGGCCTGACCGAAGTCTGGACCCCTGTTCTTGTCCGCGACGACGCCATGATCGGGACGGGGCAACTGCCGAAGTTTGCCGAAGACAGCTATCGAACCACCAATGGTTGGTGGTTGATTCCAACCGCCGAGGTCACGCTGACGAATATTCCAGCAGGCGAGATCATGGAGGAGAGCTACCTACCCCGGCGATACACCGCGTGGACGCAGTGTTTCCGGTCCGAAGCGGGCAGCGCGGGCAAGGATACGCGCGGCATGTTGCGCCAGCATCAATTCGAGAAAGTCGAAATGGTCTCGATCACCCGGCCCGAGGACGGTCTGGCCGAACACGAACGTATGACACGCTGCGCCGAAGGGATCCTCGACAAACTCGGCCTCGCCTACCGAACCGTGGTTCTTTGCACCGGCGATATGGGGTTTGGCGCACGCCGAACCCACGATATCGAAGTTTGGTTGCCTGGCCAGAATGCCTATCGCGAGATCAGTTCCTGCTCGTATTGCGGGGATTTCCAGGCCCGCCGCATGAACGCGCGTTTCCGCCGTGACGGGGAGAAACGTCCGGAATTCGTGCATACCCTCAATGGATCGGGCCTCGCAGTCGGACGCACTTTGATTGCGGTGATGGAGAATTTTCAAACCGCGGACGGCGCGATCATGGTGCCCGAAGTCCTTCGGCCTTACATGCGCGGTGCCACGCGGATCGATGCGTCAGGTCAGCTTGCCTGAGCGAGTGTTGCTCTCGATCGCCGCCGGCCATAAGAAACACGACGGACAAATGCCGCAAAGCACGTTAAAATACAGAAGAATCCTATCGAGAGTGATCCATGACACCGTTCTCTTCGCTGCTTCGCCCGGTACGCCAAACCGCACTTTGCCTTGTGCCCCTCATTCTCGTTGCCTGCGAGGATGGCACTCAAGGCGCCGCGCCCTCGTCGACGCCCACCGCAACTGACCAAACCGCTGCGGCGGCGGCGCCAAGCACGGCTGGTGCGCCTCAAGGTGAGAACCAGATCCGCATTGCAAAATGCGCGGAACCTATTGGAAATGAAGTCTATTTCCGAGTGGCCGAATCTCGCCTGAAGGTCCCCGGTAACGTTGTTGTCGACGCGATCCCGGCAAACATGAAGCCGCCCCTCAAGCAGGAGACAGTCGCGGCCGAGCTGCAACGTCAGGCGGCACAGGGGTCGGGTTGTCCGGAGAAACCGCTCGAGACCATGCTGCTGGTGGTCAAAGACGAGCTAGAGCACCCTCTGCTCGAAGGCACGATCGGCTTGATCCGCCCGTCCAATGACGTCAACCAACAGTTCGCCCGCCTGACCCGTCAGCTTCAGGCGAGCCCGACGGAAAACTGCCGCGAGTTGAACGGCGAGTTGCTGCAATGCGTCGGGACAGAAACCCGCGGCGCGACAGAGACGACGGTGATGTATGTGATCACAACCGATCGCACCCAGAACCTGAGCACCGGCGGCCCGCTGGCCATCCGGTGTGTGCTCCAGGAAAAACAGATCCGCGGCTGCAACCTGATCGACGAGATCGCCGGTAATCTGGTGATCGATGTGACGCTGAATGCGGGGAATTACTCGACCGCTGATCTCAGCGGCGCCCGCACGGCCGCCCTGAACAAGGTGCGCGCCTATCAG
The DNA here is from genome assembly GCA_964475765.1 of uncultured Limibaculum sp. Taxonomy (GTDB): domain Bacteria; phylum Pseudomonadota; class Alphaproteobacteria; order Rhodobacterales; family Rhodobacteraceae; genus Thermohalobaculum. The sequence continues at coordinate 8,558 of CAYYZH010000083.1, read as the reverse complement.
AATTGACCGGGCCGGGCGGGATTTCGGCAACAAAAGCCGGAAACCCCCCGAAACCCTCTGTGTCGCGCTGGACCTGACCGCACCCTCCCCCTAAAAGCGGGGGCGAAGCAGGGTGAGGGAACCGTTGATGCGTATTTTGGTCACCAATGATGACGGGATCAATGCGCCGGGGTTGGCCATCGCCGAGAGCATCGCAGCCGATGTTGCCGGACCCCAAGGCGAGATCTGGACGGTTGCGCCGGATCAGGAACGCTCGGGGGTCGGACACTGCATCTCCTACACCTCGCCGACCCGTCTGACCGAAATCGGCCAGCGCCGGTATTCGCTGGATGGCTACCCCGCGGACTGTGTTCTGATCGGTCTGCACCAGGTGCTCAAAGACTTGAAGCCCGATCTGATCATTTCGGGGGTCAACCGCGGGCACAATGTGGCCGAGGATGTCGTCTATTCCGGCACGGCAGGCGCTGCGATGGAGGGCGGCCTGAACCGGATCCGCTCGATCGCGCTCAGCCAGTTCTACTCCAGCCAGCCCGGCGCGCCGGAGGACATGTGGTCCTCAAGCAGAGCCATGGGTGCTGAGGCTGTGCGCAAAGTGCTGAAGATGCCCTGCCCCGACACGGTCTTTTACAATGTAAACTTCCCTGCCGTCGCGGCATCGGTGGTCAAGGGTATGATCGCCTGCCCGCAAGGCATCCGCGATGACGCGACCTTCGGCGTCGAGAATTTCACCGCTGCCAATGGCCGCTCGTTCAATTTCCTGCGCCACATGACCGCCAACACCTCGGCGCCCGATGGCTCCGACGCGCGGCGGCTGATCGAGGGCTGGGTCACTGTTACGCCGCTGCGCCCACAACTGACTGCTCAGGATCTCATGGGCGATGTCACCGCAGCGCTTGAATCCGCAGGGACGCCGGCATGATGGCCGAAGAAGCCGATCGCGGTCCACTGACCCCGGCGGAGGCCACGATGCAGCTGATCTTCTCGCTGCGTCGCCACGGCGTGACCGACAAGGCGGTGCTGACGGCGTTTGAGCGCACGCCCCGCGAAAAGTTCGTCGAACAGACCTTTCAAGACCGCGCCTATGCCGACAGCGCCCTGCCGATCACCTGCGGGCAGACCATTTCCCAGCCCTCGGTCGTTGGCATCATGACCCAGGCTTTGGACGTCACGCCGCGCTGCAAAGTGCTCGAAGTTGGCGCGGGCTCGGGTTATCAGGCCGCGATCCTGTCGCATCTGGCGCGCCGGATCTATTCCGTCGAGCGTCACCGCGATCTCGCGCTCACTGCCCGCAACAGAATGACGGAACTCGGCCTTTCGAACGTAACGATCAAAACTGGCGACGGCACCCGCGGTTGGCCTGAACAGGCCCCGTTCGATCGCATCATGGTGACCGCGGCAGCAGAAGATCCGCCATCGACGCTGTTGGAACAGTTGCGTCCGGGTGGCATAATGGTGTTGCCTGTTGGACAATCTGACGAAGTGCAACAGCTGATACGCATAGAAAAAACCGATAACGGACTGGCGTATCAGGAACTGAGCGAGGTGCTGTTTGTACCCTTGGTCGAGGGCATGCCCGAAGGTTAGGGGTACGGCTGCCATCGGAAGAGCAGAACGATGGAGAGGCAGAAGCAATGAAATGGACAACGAACGGGCCCCGGCGGGTCCTCGGCATAGGGCTGATTGTCACCGCGGCGGTGGTTGCGGGATGCACGCCCAAGACGTCAGCCAATCGCGCGCCTGTCGATGTGCGCGGCACCGATCCCAATGTCGGCGCGCAGCGGGCCGGGCAGAACACCCTGAACAACTCGGTTGTGGCCGCGGCCGATGCCAACGGTGTCGTCACCTATGACGGATACCAGTCGGCCATCGCGCGTTCAGGCGATACGGTGACCACGCTGGCTGGGCGGGTTGGCCTCTCGGCCTCGGAACTCGGCTCCTATAACGGGCTGCCCGCCAGTCACCAGTTGCGCCAGGGCGACGAGTTAGTCCTGCCGCCGCGACCCGGCGGCTATGGCGATGGCGGCGGGCAGGTTTCCGTCGCGGCCCCCAATCAGGTCACGGACAGCGTCGCGACCAATCCTGTGCCCCAGACCCCGACAATCCAGCAAGCCCCACTGGGCAGCGGAACAGGCGGAACAGTCGTGAACCCGGACGGCAGCATTGGCAGCGTGCCCGGACAGGACCTCGGTGATCCCGTAACTGACCCGGTGACGGGTGAGATCACGGATGCAGCGACCTCGGCGGCTCCGGCAACAGCGCCGCAACCCGACACGGGATGGAGCCCCGATCTGGCCGCAGCAGCGATCAAACGTTCCTCCAGCATCAACGACGACGGCTCGCTCGGCGCGCCGCCCAGTGCGACTGAACCGGTCCCACCCGAACCGGCCGCGCGCGAGGATCTGGCCTCCCCCGATCTCAGCCAATACCAGACCGGCGAGACGCCGGAGCCCAGCTCACGCACGCCTGCCCCGGCTGATCAAGGAGTTGGCGATGGCACTCAATTGGCCGCCGCCTCGTCGGAGATCCGACTGCAACGCCCCGTTGAGGGACCGGTCGCCATCGGGTTCAACAAGGGCTCGGGCCCTGCCCGCAATGACGGTGTCGATTTCGCCGCGCCTGCGGGCAGTCCGGTGGTTGCCGCAGCGGACGGGGAAGTGGCACTGGTCTCGCAATCCCTCGGCGGGCTCGGGACCATCGTTCTCGTGCGCCACCAGAATGAATTGCTGACGGTCTATGGCCGGATCGACGGCGTGCTCGTGAACAAGGGCGATCTGGTCAGCCGCGGCCAACAGATCGGCATCGTATCGGACGCGGCTTCACCCGCCGAGCCGCGCATGCATTTCGAGGTGCGCCGCGGTGCGGAGAGCCTCGATCCCATGCTGTTCCTCTGAACCGGGCGCGATCCCGGACCTGATCCGGGATCTCTTCGTGGCACAACGGCGAGGTTCCGGGTCAAGCCCGGAACCGTACCCGGCCTTAGCCAATGGCAACACCGCGCCGACCGGCGAGATCTTGGACGTACTGCCACGCGACCCGGCCCGAGATCGCACCACGGGTCTGGCGCCATTCGATTGCCTCGGCCCACAGATCCTCGTCGGAAATCTCAATGCCATAGCGGTCACAGTACCCGCGGATCATCGCGAGATACTCGTCCTGCCCACAAGGGTGGAAGCCCAGCCACAGCCCGAAGCGATCACTGAGCGAGACCTTCTCCTCCGTCGCCTCGGACGGGTTGATCGCACTGGAACGCTCGTTCTCGATCATGTCACGCGGCATCAGGTGACGCCGGTTCGAGGTGGCGTAGAACAGGACATTGTCGGGCCGCCCGGCCACGCCGCCATCCAAAACCGCCTTCAGCGACTTATAGTGCTGATCGTCCTTGTCGAAGCTGAGGTCATCGCAGAAGACCAGAAAGCGCTGCTCGGTGACGGGCCGGATCAGCTCCAGCAATCGGCCAATCGACGGTATGTCTTCGCGGTGGATCTCGATCAGATGCAAGGCACCTGTCTCGGCATTGGCCGACGCGTGCCCGGCCTTGACCAGCGAGGATTTGCCCATCCCCCGCGCGCCCCACAAAAGCGCGTTGTTGGCCGGGAAACCGCGGGCAAACCGCAGCGTGTTCTCCATCAGCGTATCGCGGGCACGGTCGATGCCGACCAGCAGATCCATCTCGACCCGCGCCACCCGCGGGACCGGCACCAACTGGTCCGGTTCAGTCTGCCACAACCAAGCGTTGGCCAGAGAAAGATCCGGCAAGGTCAGGGGCGGCGGGCTGATCCGGTCCAACGCGTCCGCAATGCGCTCCAGCGCCTGCACCGTGCGCTCATGCCCAAGACCGGCGTCCGATGTCAAAGACCCTGCTCCGCCTCGGGCTCATCTTCCCAGTCTTCGTCTTCGGCATCCTGCGCCGCGCGCTTGGCTTCGAACCGGCGCACAAGGAAAATCGAGACCTCGTAGAGAATGTAGACCGGGATCCCCAGCAGGAACTGGCTGATGATGTCAGGCGGTGTCACGAGGGCGGCCAGCGCCGCGATGCCCACAACCGCGTATTTGCGGCCATTGGCAAGCTGCTCAGACGTCAGCAACCCGACCCGGCCCATCAGCGTCAGCAGAACGGGCAACTGGAACGACATGCCGAACGCCAGCAGCATGACCTTGATGAAGCCGATGAACTCGGAGAACCGGTTCTCGTTCTTGATCTCGATCGCGCCTTCCTCGGCGGTGTTTTCGGCAAACCCGATCAGAAACTCCAGCGCCAGCGGAATGACCAGATAATAGGCCAGCGCCGCGCCTGCGACGAAGAGGAACGGGGTCGCGACCAGAAACGGCAGAAACGCGCCCTGCTCGTTCTTGTAGAGCCCGGGCGCAACGAACGCCCAGACCTGATAGGCGATGATCGGAAAGCTGATGAAGAACCCGCCCCAAAGGGCGACATTCATGATCGAGAAGAAGACTTCCTGCGGGTTCAACGACACGACCGTGGCGTCGGGATCAGCCGCAAGCAGCGGGCCGGAGAGGAAATTCCAGATCTGGAAGCGAAAGACGAAGCAGATGACCGTCGCGATCCCCAGCGCGATCAGCGCATAGACCAGCCGCGTGCGCAACTCGATCAGATGCTCGATCAGCGGGGCCGAGCTCTCCTCGATATGCTTCTCGCTCATGTGCCCGTCGCCTTGGCGTCAGGCTCCTGCGTGTCTGGGGGGACCGCATCGGCGGTTTTGGTCTCGGCGGGCTTGGCCTCTACTGGCTTGGCCTCGGCAGGCGCGTCTGCCGCGTCCGCGGCCGGCGCCTTGTCCGTCTTGGCAGCAGCCGGCTTGGCCTTGGCATCGTCCTTGGCGGCAGCCGGCTTGGCCTTGGCATCGTCCCCCGGTCCGTCGAGGAAGGATTGCGCCTTGGCCGCCTGCGCCTTGAAGTCGAGATTGCCGGAGATGTCGTTCTTGAGGTCGCGCAATTCCTTGAAGTTGGAAATGTCCGCCTCGCGCGCCGCATCGTTCATCGAGCGCTGGAATTCGCGCGCCATGCCCCGCACCTTACCGACCCACTGGCCACAGGTGCGCAGCAATCCGGGCAGGTCCTTGGGGCCGACGACGATCAGCGCCAGCGCTCCGATCACCAACAGTTCCTGCCAGCCGATATCCAGCATCGCGCGGTCCCGACCGCGGTCAGGCCTTGTCCTTGTTGGCGTCCGGCGTCACGTCGATCGCCTGCTCGGCGCCCTCTTCGACCTTGGCCATGTCCGGATCTTCGTTCATGCCCTTCTTGAAGCTCTTGATGCCCTTGGCGACATCGCCCATCAGCGCCGAAATCTTCCCACGGCCAAACAGCAGGACCAAGAGGACCACGACGATCATGATTTGCCAAATACTCGGAGCCATTACGCTCTCTCCCATATCTCGCGCGTATGCGCATCCACGCGTCTGGAGCTACACATATTGGATGAAAGCCCCCTCGGAAAGCCCCGGTACAAAAGAAAAAGCGATTATTCTGCCGCAAAAGGCGAGGTGAGCCGGGTCTGATTCTCGCAGGGGAAGACAAAACAGCGGTCCCGGCGCAGGCCAAGCCATATCGGCGTGCCCTGCGTCGGCAGGTAGGCATAGGGCACCGTGGCGCGCAGCAGTGCGCCATCATGGTCCATCCGCACCTCGACCAGCGAGCCGGCGCCCATGAAGCGGGCGCGCTGGACCACACCGCGGGCATGTACACCGCATTCGACAGTGGTTTCAGGCGCTTTGCCCGTGTCCTCGTGAATGTCGAGATGCTGCGGGCGCACGATGATCTCGACATCGGCCCTGTCGGCCAGACCGGGCGTCAGGAACAGGCCGAACGGCGTGTTGGTCTGGCGGTTCTGAACAACCCCATGCACCACGTTGATGTCTGAGAAGAACGCCGCTGCTTCCCGATCCACGGGGTGGTTGTAGATGTGATAGGGCGCGCCGATCTGCACAATCTTGCCTGCCCGCATCAGCGCGATCCGGTCGGACATGCGCATCGCCTCGTCGGGTTCGTGCGTGACCAGCAGCACCGCCGTCCCTTCGTCCTTGAGGATCGAGAGCGCCTCGTCGCGCACATCGTCGCGGAGCCGGTTGTCGAGGCCGGAGAACGGCTCGTCCATCAGCATGATCCGAGGCTTCGGCGCCAGCGCCCGGGCAAGAGCCACGCGCTGCTGCTCGCCACCGGAGAGCTGATGGGGGTACTTGCGCTCGTAGCCGGTCAGGCCGACCCGGCCGAGATAGGTTTGGATGATCCCGGCTCGGTCGCCCGTACCTTTGCGCAGACCAAACGCGATATTCTCCGCCACGTTCAAATGCGGAAACAGCGCAAAGTCCTGAAACATCAAACCGATGGAACGCGCTTCGGGCGGCTGATGCACTGCATTGTCGGAGACAACCGTGCCATCGACCGAGACACGGCCCGCCTGCTGGCGTTCCACGCCCGCGGCGACCCGCAAGGTCGTTGTCTTGCCGCAGCCCGATGGGCCCAAAAGGCTGACGATTTCACCCGCGCCAACGTCGAGGCTCAGTTCGTCCACCGCCACGACATCGTCGAACGTGCAGCGCAGCCCCTGCAGGGACAGGCGCGCATCAGACCCCTCGGCTGCTGCTTCTACGGTCGTCATCGACGTGGTTCACCCCTTCTCCGAGTCTATTACTCAGACTTCACCGATAGCTAACAATGCCGCTACCAGTGCGCAAGAGGACGTATTTTGCATTGCCGTACTGTGAAATTCGCGGCACTCACGAATTAGGATAACTCCCGAGGGTCTGCTCATGGCACTTCAGATCTCCCCCAGCCCGCGCGTGCGCAAGAGCCCGTTCTATGAAGCCACGCTGGCCGACGGTGCGGCGGCGATGACGGTCTACAATCACATGATGATGCCGACCAGTTACGGCGATCCCGAGGGCGAGTACTGGCGCCTGATCAACGGCGTCGCGATGTGGGATGTCGCGGTCGAGCGTCAGGTCGAGCTGCGCGGTCCCGACGCGGGCCGCCTCGCCCAGATCCTTGTGCCGCGCGACATCTCGAAACTTCCGCTCGGTCAGGGCTGGTATGTGCCGGTCTGCGACCACTCGGGCGTGCTGCTGAACGATCCGATCCTGTTGAAACTCGCCGACGACCGGTTCTGGTTCTCGATCGCCGATTCCGACATCCTCTTCTGGGCGCGGGCTGTGGCGGGCGAACGCGGTCTCGATGTCGAGGTGCTGGAACCCGACGTCTCCCCCCTCGCCATTCAGGGTCCCAAGGCGGAGGACGTCGTCGCGGCGCTCTTTGACGAAAGCATCCGCGAGATCCGCCATTTCGCCGTGCGCGAGATGATGCTCGACACCATCCCTGTGATGCTCGCGCGCTCAGGCTGGTCCAAACAGGGCGGCTTCGAGATCTACCTCATGGACGGCTCACGCGGCATCGAGCTTTGGGAGAAGGTCAAGGAGGTCGGCCAACCCTTCGGCATCGGCCCCGGCAATCCCAACCCGATGGAACGCATCGAAAGCGGGCTCCTCTCCTGGGGCGGCGACACCGACGACCGGACCAACCCGTTCGAGGTCCGCATGGGCCGGTTCGTCGACATCGGCGCGCCCGATGATTGTATCGGCATCGACGCCTTGCGCCGGATCAAGGCCGACGGGCCGACCCGCCACCAGCTCGGCATCTTCCTCGATGTCGAGGAACCGCTGGGGTATTATCCGCAGAAACTCTCGGTCATGCACGGCAACACGCGGGCCGGGCTCCTCACCGCCACTGCCTTCTCCCCGCGCCTCGAGCGCAATATCGGTCTCTGCCTGATCTCGACCGACGTGACCCCGGGCACCGCCGTCGAGGTCGTCATGCCCGACGGCACACTCTGCGGTGGAGAAGTGACCACGCTCCCTTTCATCTGACCCAGCCCCCTGCGACTTTTCCGACGACGCCTCATGCACCCAGCGCATGGCAGGCATGCAATCCGGCGGGGTTTCAATTGCCGGTTGCGCTTCCCACTTAATTTCCTATATAAATGTCATATCGACATTTAGTACATTGGGGGAAGAGAACATGACAGCCTACGAATTTCGTCCGCACTGGTCCGAGGACACCCGCGATCTGGCCAGATCCATGCAGCACTGCCTCGACCGACTCGACGAGGTGCCGCTGCGCGACGCCATCGAATTGTCGTCGCAAACGACGCTCTACCTGATCGATCGAATTGCAAACGAGACCTATCTGACCGGCCTCGCCACCGCGGCACTTGTGCAGGCCGGGACCGCCTGCCAACAGGGCCTCTTCGCCTTCACCGAAGGCCGACGTAACGGCACAAATTGACGCGCACACCCGCGCCAGCACCGCCGCCGGCAACCCCGGCGGCGGCTCCCAACTATGATTCCACACCCACCCGCGATACCCTCTCTCCAGTGAGGCGAGGGATACACACGCATGGCAAACCCCGATCATTTGAAGTGGCTTTTGGAAGGTGTTGAGTCGTGGAATCAACGCCGCAAAAACATGGACTTCCGAGTAGACCTTGGGGGGGGCGGACCTCGAGGGGGCGAACCTCAGGGAGGCGAACCTCGTTGGGGCGGACCTTA
>CAYYZH010000082.1:15437-17587 GCA_964475765.1 uncultured Limibaculum sp. | reverse complement strand
AGTGAACCAGAAGAAGCGCCGTCTGGCGCGTAAGGCTAAGTTTGTGCTCTCGATCCGTCATTTCTTTGCGCCCAGAAATAGACCGGCCTTGTCGAGCGCACCGGACAAAAATCGTTTTCGAGGCTGAGCTGCCCTATCTTGGCATGCAGTGTGGTGACGTCGATCTTGGGCGCTTTCTCTTTCTTCACTGCATCGTCGAAAACGTCGCCAGCCCGCGCCAGCATGTGATCCTTCCACTGCTTGATCTGGTTCGAGTGGACATCGAATTGCTGGGCAAGCTCGCTCATAGTCTTCTCGCCCCTGATGGCAGCAAGCGCGACTTTTGCCTTGAAGGCCGGACTATGGTTCCGGCGCGGTCGTCTCGTCATCTCTTCTCCTCGTGCCCAGCATCATCATGCCGCTTGCGAGCAGAAAATCCACTTACCCGGCCCGTTCAGACTTCCCAGACCACCTCTTGATCTTCATGTTGCGCCCTCGCGGAAACGTTCTACAGTGGGTAATCATCCTTCCGCTGGGTGCTGCGGTCTGCGGAGGCATGCGCGACTTGATCACGCGGCGGATCGCGGGCACCGAAACGACCGTAGCCGTGCTCGCCTTTGACACAACAGTGGTCCTTTTGGCCGGTCTCTCGACGGCCTTGTTCTCAGAGTGGGTCGTACCCCGGGCTAGGGACATCGCAACATTCGCAACCAGCGGGGCGCTAATCGCGGTCGCGCATACCTTGATGATTGAAGCATTCCGACGCGGCGAGGCAACGTTGGTAGCATCGTTCGAGTATTCATCGCTGCTATGGGTGATCCTGATTGGATATATCATGTTTGACGAGTTGCCTGATCTCTGGGCGATCGGCGGAGCGCCGATCATCGTTCTGGCAGGGCTCTACATGTTTCGCCGAGAGGCGGAGATCGCGAGATCACAATAGATTTTGATAAGGGCGAAATCTACTGAACGACAGTTTTCCAGGTTAGGTTCCGGAATGCTTCGAAGCAATCAATTGGCGGTCGATCTATGTCTCCTTCGCACCGAACGTATACTTACGGGAGATTGTCTTGGTGACTCGGATTGTAGATCACTTAAATTGTTCACTTCGGGCTCTAAGATCGAGTAAGCCCCGGATGAGGTCACCCCGTGCTCAGCACTACTAGTGCGCTATCATGGCGGTCGGCCGACCTGATTTACAAGGGCCTGCGCTGCAATCATCAAGTCAGGCCGCTCTGGAAGTCTGCGTAGTCCGGGGCCTTGCGCCGATTGTCTCGGCAACCTGGCTGGCGATGAGGCGTGCGGTAGCGGCTGAAAGGGTCCAGCCAAGGTGGCCGTGACCGGTGTTGTAGAAAACGCCCGGCGCTTGTCCCCGACCTACCCGGGGCAGCATTGATGGCATCATCGGGCGTAGACCGGCCCATGGCACGACATTTTCGGTCGAGATTGCTGGGAAGTGCGCCTCGCACCATTCGGTGAGTGGACGTATCCGGTCGGCCCGGATGTCGCGGTTGGCGCCATTGAATTCGGCGGTGCCCGCAATGCGGAATCGGTTGGCGCCGAAGCGGCTAGCGACAATCTTGGCACGGTCATCGAGCAGACTGATCCAAGGAGCCGCCGCCTGACTTTCCGCATCGTCGAGGTTGACGGTGATCGAGTAACCCTTGACGGGATAGATGTTTACCCGGTCGCTAAGTTGTGATGCGAAGTCCCGGCTTTGGATACCCGCGCTGACGACGACCGCGTCGAAGACCTCATGCACACCGCGCTCGGTGATCTGAACCTTGCCGCCGATGGCGTCGAGCCGGTCGACTTCCGTGCCGAAGCGCAATTGTGCGCCGCGCCGCTGACACGCCCGGGAAAGACCCATGGTGAACTTGTGAATGTCGCCCGAACTGTCGGAGGCCGTAAGAAAACCTCCGACTATGTCACCCTTGAGGGTCGGTTCAATTTCGCGGATCTCGTCAACCGAAACTTCGCGCCGCTCGAGGCCGCCTTCGATGAGCAACTCGTTCACCTTGCGGGCATGGGCGAGGTCTTTCTGACGGTCGTAGAAATGCAGGATGCCGCGGCGCTCGAGATCGAAATCGATGCCTTCGCGGTCAGCCATTTCGAACAGGATCGCGCGGGCCTGAATGGCCAGCCGCACGGTCTCTATGGTGTTCGCTTTG
>CAYYZH010000082.1:0-15427 GCA_964475765.1 uncultured Limibaculum sp. | reverse complement strand
TCGCTTTGTAGTTCGGGATGTTCGACAGAAACTCTGCCATCCAGCGCATCTTGTGCAGTGTTGGCGCCGGGTTCACCAACAGCGGCGCGTCGGCTTGCAGCATCCACTTGATGCCCTTGAGAACAGTGCTCCATTGAGTCCAGACCTCAGCGTTCGAGGCCGAGAGCTGGCCGCCATTGGCGAAGCTGGTTTCCATCGCTGCATAGCGGTTCCGGTCGAAAACCGTGACCTCGAACCCCTGATCGAGCAACTCATAGGCGGTCGTCAGGCCGGTCACACCAGCCCCGATTACGGCAACTTTGGACATAGGTCGTCTCCTCGCACGTGCGGCCTTGGCCGCTTGCCCCCTCCGTGCGTGGAACCTGAGAGTTTCACCCGTTCCGGGCTTTCTCCTACGGTGGACCCCTGCGGGCCGCTTTCCGGAGTGTTTCAGCTATACCGGTCCTTGGACCTGAGAGTTTCCGGGGCGGTTGCTCCTTCGGCGGTGGGACACCCACCTTCTCCCGGCACAGCTTTATCGATCATGGCAGCTAGGGCAGAGCATTGATTCGTTCAACAGAATTCTTGTGGAGCGACGACGCCCGGCGATCTTCTCTCAGCATAGTTCATCGGAGTTATCGGTGACGTGAACGCACTAACTCCTGCGGTTTTGCTGTGGGCAAGCGCGTCGTTACGTACCATTATCGGTTGACCACTGCCTAGGAGGTTACTTTTCCGCGCGCTCCTGATCCAGAGCAGTCTCCTATGATTTTGAGTGCATCAAAGGATGGCTTTAACTGGCCAAGTCGCAGAAATTTCAAGCTGTTGTCTCTGACAGGAGTAGGCGGAGGGGCCTAATTTCGCTCAGCTAACTCAGTCGGGGTAAGCAGCTGTTTTGACGGCGCGACTTCAACACGTGCGCTATAGGCGGACTGGCCAACTGAGAAATGGAACGCATCGAGGGCTGTGTCAGGTAGCACACCCCGACCGTCGGTCAGGACGTTGAACCCGGGCCAGCCGTCGCGCATCCAGACCACACCGTCCGGCATGCGGGGAGTGACTTTCGCCACCGCTTCGAAATTTCCACGCGCATTCGAGACCTCGACTGTTTCACCGTCTGCTATGTGACGTGCCGTTGCCTCGGCAGGTGAAATCCAGAGCAGCGGATCCGGTTCACGTGCCGCAAGGCTTGGAAGGGCGCGAGCATGGTCGTAGAACGAGTGGAAGTGCGCAAAGGTACGACCATGGGCCAGGGTAAGATGCTTACTGGCGCCGTTGTCAACCGGTTCCGGTGCCTCTGGCAGTGGTGGCAATCCCATGCTCTCCGCACGAGCAGAATAGAACTCGATTTTGCCAGAGGGCGTGTGGAACTCCCGCGTCGGATAGGCGGTAGGCGAGACTTTAAGTGCCAGACTTCCGCCATTCACACGCATTTGCGCGACCGTTCCATGACCCGTAGACGGGTGATTAAGCACGGCGTCGATTGCCGCTTCCTGATTGGCCCAAGGATAAACATCATGGACGCCCAGTCGCTCGGCCAGTCCCTGATAGAGGACGAAGAGCGGTCGGGCTTCGCCCGCAGCGGTCAGCGCCTGATCCGCAAGATAGACGTGTGTGTTGGTTGCCTTGACGCCAATTTCTTCGAGCCAAAGGGTGCCGGGCAGGACGATATCCGCAACTTCACGCGTGGTCTGATTCATAAACAGATCATAGCCAACAACCAACTCTGCGCGCGCCAGTGCGGCTCTCATTCGGTTCGTATCGGGGAATGAGGAAAGGATGTTGGAGCCGAGCGTTAGCAGTACCTTCACCTGTCCAGTTTCCAATGCCTGGATAATCGCTTCCATCTGGTTCGGCACATAGTCGCCCGGCGGACGTCGATCGGCGGCAGTAATGTCAGCGAAACCGGCCCCATGGCTGCGCGCGCCGTGACGCGGTCCAACACCGCTTCCCGGTTTACCGAAATTCCCGGTTAAGCCCGGCAGACACGCGATGGCACGGGCGGCTTGCCAGCCGTTGTCGCCCTTGTGCATGGACGAGCCGCCAAGGATGATCAGTGCTGGATTCGCCGTCGCGTAGCTACGGGCCAAGTCGACAATCCGATCTTCTGAAATGCCCGTCAAAGCGGCCCCCCAGTCCGGGGTTTTGTCCGCCAAATGGGTCGGTAGTCTCTCGAATCCCAGTGTGTGCTTCGCAACGAAGTCCTGATCCCAGAGCCCTTCGACGACGATTACATGCATCATCGCCAGCGCCAGTGCCGTATCCGAGCCAGGGCGCAGTACGATTGTCTCATGGGCCAGCGCGCCTGCCTCGGTTTTGCGCACATCGATCGCAATGATCTGCGCGCCCCGTCGCTTGGCCGTATCCAAATGTGGGGTGGTATTGGCCTGGCTGACCGTGTTCGCGCCCCACAACAGGATCAAGTCAGAATGCGCACTCATGTCCTCCTTGGTTGTGGTCTCCAACGCACCGGTTATCCCGAGGCCAAATCCACCAAGACCCCAGCAGATCATCGCCGGGTTCCAATGTTGGCAGCCGTAGAGATTAGCGAAGCGGTCCATCTGAGCGCGCTTGACGCCAACACCGTAATCGTTCGCGGCATTCCCGTGGCCCTGCCAGAGACCGACGGCTTCCGGTCCCACATCGCGCATCTTCTCAGCAATCAGGTCCAGCGCCATATCCCAACCCGTCTGACGCCAGTTCTCTTCACTCCGCCGGTCTCGCATGAGTGGCGTCAGAAGACGTTGCCGATTGTCAACGAGTTCGTGCGCGGCCTTGCCCCGCATGCAAAGGTTGCCACGGCTGTCCGGATTGTCTTCATCGCCAGTGATTGAAATCAGTTGGTCGCCCTTTATTTCTACTGTCATCCCACACAGCGTTGGATGACAGTTCATCGGGCACATGGACTTGAAGACTTGGGTCTCGGACATAGCAAGTCCTCCGGCTCTTTGGATCAGGTGACGGTTCGATAACCGAGTGCCTTACGATTGGCGGAAAGTGCGCGCTGGTATTCCATGACCCGAGCAGTCTCGTGGGCGACCTGTGCGCCATGACTACGGGCAAGACAGTAGAACATCGTATCGATCCCGAGGCTGACCCCGCCGCCGGTCACAAGCCCATGATCATCTACCAGGGCGGAATTGTGGTTCTCCACGGTGGGGGGCAGTTTGTCGGCAGGGCTGGCCTCACCTTCGAATACTGCATGTTTCGTCGTCGCCTGTCGTCCGTCCAGCAACCCCGCGGCAGCCAGGATCATTGCCCCGGTGCAGATCGACGTCAAACGCGCCGGAGATTTACGTAGGTAGTCGAGGGTGGCCGGATCAGCCGCTGCCTCGACCCAGCCTGGACCGCCAGTAATGATCAAATCCTCGAACGCCGGCGCATCCTCGAAACCGAAAGCGGCGTGCACCCGCAATCCGCTTGCGCAGATAACTTCACCCTTTTCGGTGGCGATGCCGGCAAACTTAAGACCGGGTGCGATCCGCTGAGCCATCGAAAGGACTCCGAATGTTGCGCCGAGATCGATGGGCTCGACACCGTCGTAGATCAGGATGCCATACATGATCGCCAAGCCGTGTGCAGTTGGGTCAGAAATGAAGCATCGCGCGGCGAAACAGATCAGATCAAGGCCTATGTACGAAATGAGTGACCCAACCCGTTAAGATCAATACTGCAGATTGTTCCACCCTTTCATTGTCGCATGACAGTCCGTCGAGCGACGGCTCTACGCAGAGAAATCTGACATTCGCAGGCTGAACGGGAAGGATAACTTTACCGTCCTTCGTCCTGCGGAGTTTCCAAAAGCACATTGTCCTGTTTAGCGACGCAGTGAATGGCAGTTTGTACGCTCCAAAGCTGCAAAGACCGAGACATTGACAGATGTCGGCTCTGGTGAAGGTTTTCCGATGCGGGCCGTGGCGCGATGTTTGTCGCGCGCGCTCCGAGCGGCCCGCGTTGGAAAACCTCCCAATGTGGAAGCCGCGAGGATCTGGGCGTGGCCTATGGCGAAAGTGCGGTTCTCAGGATCTGACGTTGGGGCTGGCGCGGCTGGTTGGAGCGGTTGCTGAAGCAGAATATCGCGCTGCGATCCTGTGACTTGAGACTTGCGCCGGATGTAGGACAGGCAACCGGACAGCCCGGTCGATTGAGCGGCAAAGGTCGTCCACTCCGAACGTCATCGAGGTTCGGAACATTTGGGTCGGTCGATTGTTCGGTGTTGTTCATGCTGCCTCCGACCTTGGTGGCGTGCGTTTGGTGGGGCGCTGGCCTCGCCGGAACGTCTCGATGATGCGCATCTGCCCACCGCAGTCGGGACAAGGCTGTCTGAGCGTCAATGGTAGATCTGAATTGGGCGTTTCGGGTCCCACGGGCTTTGGCGCATCTCCAATCATGGCCCTGATCTTGGCGATGCTCCGTTTCCTGTTCGCACTGGCCAGGAAGCCGAAGTGGCGGATCCGGTGGAAGCCGTCCGGAAGAACGTGCATCAGGAAGCGCCGTATGAACTCGCCGGTATCCAGACGCATGACCCTCATGCGATCGCCCGACTTGATGCGGTAATCTTTCCATCGGAAGGCCACCGTATTGGCGTCGGCGCTGATCAGTCGGCTGTTCGATACGGCAACGCGATGGGTGTATCGGCCGAGATATGCCAGCACTGCCTTCGGCCCGCCGAAGGTCAGTTTGGCGTAAACGACCCAGTCGGTTTTTCTGAACGGCGCCAGCCAGTCAGCAAACGCCGCCGTGTCGGAGAGGCCTTCAAGTTCACCAAAGAACGGCAAACCACCGTTGCGGTGCAACCTCATCAGGCCCTCGATGAACAGGCGGCGGAACAGCCGCCCGAGAACCTTCACGGGCATGAAGAAGCCTGGGCGGCAGGAGATCCAGCGATCTCCTTCTGGTGACAGGCCGCCGCCGGGGACGATCATGTGGATGTGCGGATGGTGCGTGAGCGCCGACCCCCAAGTGTGCAGGACGCTGGCCATCCCGACGCGGGCGCCGAGGCGCTTGGGATCGGCGGCGAGGGTCATCACCGTCTCGGCAGGCGCCTTGAACAGCAAGCCGTAGAGTGCCTGCTTGTTCCAATAGGCGATCTGGGCGATCTCGGCTGGCAGAGTGAAGACGACGTGGAAATACTCCACGGACAGCAGGTCTTCCGCGCGTGCCGCGATCCAATCCCGCGCCGCTGGTCCCTGACATTTGGGACGGTGCCGGTTTTTGCAAGAGTTATAGGCGATGTGCTGGTGGTCGCACTTGGTGCACGCCGCCACATGCCCGCCGAGTGCATCGGTTCGGCAGGCTTCAATCGCAGACATCAACTTGAGCTGACTGAGACTGACATGCCCCGCATTAGCCCGCCGCCACGCCGGGTCTTGGTCACGAAAGATGTCAGCGATCTCCAGCCCTGGGCGGGGCAACGCCCCGGCGCATCACTCCAGACTTCGCCGCAAAGTCTGATCCTGCAGGCCCGCCAGCATGTCGAACGGGCTGATCGTGTCCCGGATCGTCTTGGTGGCGACATGGGTGTATTGCGCGGTCGTGGTCAGCTTGGCGTGACCGAGCAGCACCTGAATCACCCGCACATCGGTGTTCGCCTCCAGAAGGTGCGTTGCGAAGCTGTGGCGCAGCGTGTGCAGCGTCGCAGGCTTCTTGATCCCGGCCATGTTCTTTGCCGACGTGAATGCCCGGTTCAACTGGCGTGGCGAGATCGGGTTGATCTTGGGCTTGCCGGGAAACAACCAGCCCTCGGGTCGTGCCTCGCGCCACCAGTCTCGCAACAGCGCCAGCAGACTGGGCGAAAGCATGACCTTTCGATCCTTGCGCCCTTTGCCCTGTTCGACATGGATCAGCATCCGGTCACTGTCGATGTCACCGAGCTTGAGGTTGCAATCCTCCGCTGCTCGTAGTCCCGCGCCGTAGGAAATGCTGAGCGCAGCACGGTATTTGAGCCCCGGCCCGGGTGCGGCCATCAGCAAGTCCTGGACCTCCTCAACGCTGAAGACGACGGGCCGTTTCTTCGGCTTGGTCCGGAACTGCATGTAACGCTTCATGTCCTCGCGCCCGCAGGTCATGCCGAAGAAGAACCGCAGCGCAACGATGCGGGCGTTGAACGTCGACGGCGAGACGTCGGTGTCGGTCATGTGAAATTGGTAGGCGCGCAACTCATCAGACGTCGCGGTGTCCGGTGAGCGCTTCAGGAACTTGGCGAAGTCTTTGACCGCCCGGATATGTGCCTTCTGAGCCTTCTCGCCCATCCCGCGGATGCGCATGTCCTCAATCATCCGCTCACGCAGCGGCGTGCTTCTCTCTTTCGTCATGGAAACCTCCTGTCTGTCGATTGAGAGATCCCAATCGTCAGACAGGTCGGGTGGTCACCAAAATCGCTCGCTATCGATCATCGCGCAACACCAGCCAAAAGCGCCCTTGCCGCATGAGCGGCTTCGTCCAAGGGCCACTCGTGGACGTCTTGATGTCCGATCTCCTGAACTCCGGCACTGAATGAACTGAAACTTCCGACAGTGTGCAGAGTTACGCGCCAACATCCGTCTCCATCGGGAGGTTTTGATCCTTCGCCCATTCCGACATTGAGGCGTCATACACAGCGATGTCCTCGTATCCCAATTGGTGCTGTAGGAATGCATCCAATGTGGCGGCTATGCCGCCGCCGTAATAGTTAAGGATGCGCTTGCCCGGCACAGCCCCTGCATCACAGAACGCGGCCGCGACCTAGGCTTGAGGCAGAAACGTTTTCCTCGCTGAATCAATCAGCGTGGCCGCCGGAACACCTGTCGATCCTGGGATCCGGCCTGGCCGACCATATCGCGCGTTCTCACCAGAATGGAGGCTCGCGTCCAGTGCGTTCAACGAACAGACAGCACTGTCGCCGATCGCGGCTAGCATCTCCTCCTTGCCGACGAACAGGCCCGGACGCGGTGACGCGCTCAGGCTAGCGGGAGGGTAGTTGCTCACCCCGGTGGTGACAGGCCGCCCTTCAGCCTCCCACGCGTCCATGCCACCGTCCAACACTGCTGCATTGTCGAACCCGATCCAACGCAGCATCCACCAGAAGCGCGTCGCCCATTGCGGGCTCTTACGCGCATAGAGGATTACCCGCGTCTCCGGACTTATACCAAAGCGCGCGAACGCATTCGCTGTCGCCTCCGGTGACAGACGCATGAACCGTGTTGGTGCGGCGTCGTCCGAGAAGTCCGCCTGGAGATCGAGGTAGACCGATCCGGGGATATGTCCGGTCTCCCAATCGGTCTTGCCGCTTTCGACCCGGTACGGCCGACCGGTACCCTCTTCGTACCGCAGATATGTCGTGCAGTCATAGATGCGGAGACGCGGGTCGCCAAGATTGGCTTCCAGCCACGTGCCGCTGACGATTGAGTCGCTATGTCTCCACGCCTCTGCCATGCTGTCACTCTCCTTACATCTAATAGTTGGCAGATTGTCCGTTGCGTTGCGCTCGATCAAGTTGACTGTTTCCGGCTGCTCACGACCATGCGGCAGCTCCATGACATCCATTCACAAGTTTAGTCTTGCAGATACTTCGCAACCGCCGTGAATTGGCAGCTAAACGTTCCGCGCCGCAGCATGTCGACTTGTCGTTAAACAGCGGCCTCGGGCCATTTTCACTTGTGCCGCTTCATGCTGAGCCACCACCGTCTCAGTTTCGAAAGCCTACCATCGACCTTCTGCGTTGCTTCGGATATCAGACGCCCAAATTCAGCAAACTGGAACGCCACATGTCTGATATCATTTACACGAAAGTCGACGAAGCACCTGAACTGGCCTCAGCTTCACTGCTGCCGATCATCCGAAAGTTCGCTGCTGCCGCTGGCGTCAGCGTTGGAACCAAAGACATCAGTCTTGCCGGGCGCATTCTTGCGGCCTTTCCAGATCACCTAAGCGCCGATCAGCTTCAGTCTGATGATCTGGAGGAACTTGGTCGTCTGGTAAAGATGCCCGAGGCTAATGTAATCAAGCTGCCTAACATCTCTGCATCCGTGCCTCAGCTGGTTGGCGCGATCAAAGAACTTCAAAGCAAGGGTTTCGCGCTGCCAGACTACCCGGAAGCCCCGGAGACTGATGAGGAAAAGGCCATCCGGACCAAGTATGCTGCGGTCATGGGCTCGGCCGTGAACCCGGTCCTGCGCGAAGGCAACTCTGATCGCCGCGCCGCTAAGGCCGTGAAAAGCTTCGCGCGAGCGAACCCGCACCGTATGGGCGATTGGGCCGCCGAAAGTAAGACCCATGTGTCGTCGATGTCTGGCAATGACTTCTTCTCAAATGAGAAGTCAGCCACGCTGGGCGCTGCAACCAGCGCCAAGATTGTGCTGGAGACTGCTAGGGGCGAGACGGTTCTGAAGGAGGGACTTGAATATCCTGCGGGCACGGTCGTTGATGCGACGTTCATGAGCGTTGTTGCCCTTAAGGATTTTCTCGCGTCTGAAATTGAGAGAACCAAGAACCAGGGCGTCCTGTTCTCGCTGCACCTCAAAGCTACGATGATGAAGGTGTCTGACCCCATTCTGTTCGGTCATGCGGTCAAGGCCTATCTGGCACCCGTTTTCGACAAGCACGGGGATGCGATGGACGCTGTCGGCGTCAATCCGAACTCGGGTCTGGGTGACCTGCTGGACCGCGTCAAAGACAACGCAACGATCATGGCGGACATCAACGCCTGTATGGCGGACCGCCCGCCCATGTATATGGTCGACTCCGACAGAGGCATCACCAACCTGCACGTCTCATCAGATGTGATCATCGACGCTTCAATGCCTGCCCTGATCCGCGCGGGCGGCAAAGGCTGGGGGCCCGACGGCAATGAGGCAGACGCCAATTGCGTGATCCCCGACAATTCCTATGCCCCGGTTTATGATGAGACGATTAACTTCTTCAAAGCGAACGGCAAACTGAACCCGGCCACCGCGGGTACGGTTCAGAACATCGGCCTGATGGCACAGAAGGCCGAGGAGTACGGCTCGCACCCCACGACATTCGAGATCCCGGAAGCTGGCACCGTCAAGCTGATCCTGGATGATGGCACGGTCCTGCATCAGCACACCGTCGAGGCGGGTGACATCTGGCGCTCGTCCTCGACCCGCAAGGCTCCGATCGAGGATTGGATCAACCTTGCGATCTCGCGTCAAAAGGCCGAGGGCTGCGAAGCGATATTCTGGCTGGACAAGAACCGCCCGCATGACGCGCAACTGATTGCCTACGTCAAACCGATCCTGGAAACGCAGGGCGTTGCGAGCAAGTTCAAGATCATGTCCCCACGCGAAGCGACGCGCGCATCGCTTGAAACCATCACGAGGGGCGACAACTCGATCGCTGTGACTGGCAATGTCTTGCGCGACTATCTGACAGATCTCTTCCCGATCCTGGAACTGGCAACCTCTGCCAAGATGCTTTCAATCGTGAAGCTAATGAACGGCGGCGGGCTCTTTGAAACCGGTGCAGGCGGCTCGGCGCCAAAGCACGTTCAGCAATTGAATGAAGAGAACCACCTGCGCTGGGACAGTCTGGGTGAGTTCTGTGCACTTGGCGAAAGCTTCGTCTTCCTTGCGGACGTCAAAGGCAACGAGAAAGCCCGGGTTCTGGGCAGAGGCGTTGAGGCGGCTACGCAAGGTATCCTGGACCATGACCGATCTCCCTCACGAAACGTTGGTGAGCCAGACAACCGCGATAGCCACTACTGGTTTGCGCGGTATTGGGCTGAAGCCGTCGCCAGTCAGGAAGATGATGTTGAGCTTGCCTCTCACTTCGCGCCAGTCGCTGAAGCCCTTGCTGCGGGTGAAGCAAAGATATTGTCCGAGCTTGCGAGCGTCCGGGGATCCGCTGTCGATCTTGGCGGATACTATCGCACTGACGGGCCAAAGACTGCCGCAGTCATGCGCCCATCTGCGACGTTGAATGCCATAATCGGGCATTCCGACTGATCCAATCTCGGACCGCGCACCGCTTTATTTGCGCGGTCTCCCAGCCAACTGGCGCGTGATTTGAGACTGCTGCCGTTGCACTTAGGCCCTGATAATCTTCAGTAGGGTTTCTACTGCGGCGTTGTCTTTGCAATTTCAGACGCCATTCATCGAGACTTGAAAGCGCGATTCCTTTGTGAGACCCAATATCCAGGCGATGGATTGTTATCGCGGCAAATTGGGCGAGCGTCACTGAGCTGTAAGCGGTGTTCTTCCCCCACCTGTTCGATGACCCTGTGATCTGAGAATCTGCTGGCCTATTTGGTAGGTTGGCGGATGGATGATACAGTCAGAAGTTCTGGATGTTTTGACAGTCACGATCGGGTTGTGATCGGTCGTATCGACATGGTTACGGGGCCGGCCGGGCGTCGGAAGTGGCCCGACGATTTGAAGGGTCGGCTTGTTGCCGAGAGCTACAAGACTGATCTGTCGGTGTCAGAGTTTGCACGACAGAACGGGTTGGTTCCCTCGCAGCTCTTTGGTTGGCGCCGGGACGCGAAGGACGGCAAGTTCCCGGTGCCGGTCGATGAGGACAGATGGTCTTTTCGCGCCTCTAATGCTGGAAGGGTCTTCTCCGCGGATGCAAGAGAACATCGATCGTTCTGACGAGGACTGTCTGCCTGGGCAGATCGAGTTACAGACCGGTGGCGTGGTGATCCGCCTGCCCGGCAACACCTCCGCGACCCGTATCGCCGAGATCGCAAAGGCGCTCGCATGATCTTTCCCTCGAACCGATTGCGGGTGTTCGTGGCGACCAGGCCGGGGACTTCCGCAAAGGCCATGACGGGCTGGCGGCAGTCGTGAAGAACGAACTGCGCAAGGATCCGTTCACCGGGGCTGTCTTCGTGTTCCGCGCCAAGCGTGCCGACCGGGCGAAGATTGTCTTCTGGGACGGGACTGGAATGGTCATGGTCTACAAGCGCTTGGAGGATCACAAATTCGCCTGGCCGCCGATCCGCGACGGCGTGATGAAGCTGAGCCATGCGCAGTTTGAGGCGCTGTTCTCGGGGCTCGACTGGCGCAAGGTTAACGCGGCCGCGGCACGTCCTCCGCAGGCAGCCGAGTGACTGCGGCGGATTGAATCATCGCCCCTGCTGTGCACCCAAGCGATTGGGATCATGATATAAAATCGCATGACCGACCTGGCGGACCTTCCCGATGATATCGACGCCCTGAAGGCGATCATCGTCGCCATGGACGACCGCAACCAGCGCCTGGAGAAACTGGTCGAGGCATTCCGCCACGCGATCTTCGGGCGGAAGTCCGAGAAGACCGATCCCGACCAGTACGAACTGGCCCTTGAGGATATCGAGACCGGGATTGCTGCCATCGAGGCGGAGAAAGAAGCCTGCGACGTGACGCCTCCAGCGTCACGCAGGATGTCCCGGAATGTCAACCGGGGATCACTGCCCAAGCACTTGCCACGGATCGAGTTCACCATCGAGCCGGACAAGACAGCCTGCGGCGCCGAGCGCCATGTCATCGGCGAGGATATCTCCGAACGCCTCGACGTGATCCCAGCCCAGTTCCGGGTGATCGTCACGCGGCGCCCACGCTATGCCTGCCGGGCCTGCGAGGGTGGGATTGTTCAAGCACCAGCACCAAGTCGACTGATTCTGGGCGGGTTGCCGACCGAAGCCACAGTCGCCCACGTTCTGGTTTCCAAGTATGCTGACCACCTTCCACTTTATCGCCAGGCGAGGATCTTCGAGCGCCAAGGCGTGAACCTGGACCGCTCCACGCTGGCCGATTGGGTCGGACATGCGGCATTCGAACTCAAGCCCGTCTTCGATCACCTGGTGGCGGACCTGAAGCGGTCGACGAAGCTCTTTATGGACGAGACCCGCGCACCCGTGCTGGATCCGGGCCGCCGCCGCACCAAGACAGGATATCTCTGGGCACTCAGCCGTGATGACCAGCCATGGGCGGGCCATGATCCCGCCCGCCGCTGCATTCTTCTATGCACCGGGTCGCAGCGGCGAACACGCCGAACGCTTTCTCGCAAGGTTCAGCGGTGTCCTGCAGGTCGATGGATATGCGGGGTACAATCGGCTGACCCGCCAGGATCGTCCCGGTGGCGCGTTGCGCTTGGCTTATTGCTGGGCGCATGCCAGGCGTAAATTGCATGAGATTGCCAAGGGCAGAACCGCACCGATCGCCGAGGAAGGTCTGCGCCAGATCCGAGAGATCTACCGGATCGAAAGCGAGATCCGTGGCCTGTCTGCCGACGAGAGGCGCACCCTTCGCCGCGCCCGGTCAACGCCCTTGGTGGACGCCTTCGGGGACTGGGTCGAGGAACAAAGTGCCCGCGTCAGCGCCAAGTCCCCGATCGGCGAGGCCATGAGGAAAATCTTCAAACTCTGGGACGGGCTGAATGTCTTCCTGGAAGACGGCCGCGTCGAGATGGATTCAAACGCTGTGGAACGGGCCATCCGTCCGATCGCCCTGAACCGCAAGAACGCGCTCTTCGCAGGCCACGACGAAGGTGGTGCAAATTGGGGGATCATCGCGTCGCTGGTCGAAACCGCGAAGCTCAACGCCATCGAGCCGCATGCCTACCTGACCCAAACGCTCACCGCACTCGTGAACGGTCACAAACAAAGTCAGATCGACGATCTCATGCCCTGGAACTTCAAGCCCGCCTGACCCGTGGGGTAGAAACACCGCTTACACTGAGCTTGGTTTTGCATAAACGGAACACTTCGGCGCACTTAATCTCCACTCATCTATGTAACTTCACGCAATTATCCCAGCTGCACCTGCCACTTCGGCGCACTCGTTCGTGGCTTGTTCCCGTGCATCGCTTCTCAGCTTAAAGACAGCCATCAGCTTGGTCAGATCCGTTGCTTCACGGGTCAGCTCATGACTGGCGGCAGTCGATTCCTCGACCATAGCCGCGTTCTGCTGTGTCACTTGATCGAGCCGCGCAACTGCTGAGTTAATCTCTGAAAGCCCCAGCGCTTGTTCTTTAGATGAAGTGGAGATGCTGGACACGTGGTCGCTGATTTCTACCACTGATTCGTTGATCTGTCGCAGGGCGTCGCCCGTTTTGCCAACAAGATCGACGCCTCGACTTACGTGCTCGCCAGACTCAGAAATCAGCGTCTTGATCTCGCGCGCTGCATCAGAGCAGCGCTGGGCAAGCGCGCGAACTTCGGATGCGACTACCGCAAAACCACGACCCGCTTCTCCGGCGCGAGCCGCCTCAACGCCGGCATTCAACGCAAGCAGATTCGTTTGGAACGCAATGTCGTCGATGACGCCAGTGATCTCCGAGATTCTCACTGCGGAGTTATCGATCTCACTCATGGCCGTAATCGTCTGTTTGACTACAGCTTCACCTGACTCGGCATTGCCGCGAGCTTCAATCGTCGTTCGCTCTGCGGTTTCGGCGCGCTCTTTCGCAGACTGGATGCTTTCTGTCATCTCCTCGATAGCGGCTGCAGTCTCCTCAAGCGAACCAGCTTGTCGTTCAGTACGAGTGGCCAAATCATCTGCTGATTGGCTGATCTGCGTTGCGCCCCCATTTATGCCATGTGATTTCTGAACAACTCCTTGAATAGTGCGGCACAGCTCGGCAATAGCGCGGTTGAAGTCCAAACGCAGCTCGTCGTAGTCGGCCTGGAATGCCACGTCGATCTGGTAAGTTAGCTCGCCCGCCGCTAGTGCTTTCAGCCCTTCGCGTAGTTTTGCAACAACAAGGTCCAAAGCTTCAGTGCGAGCCAGTTCAGCCTCCATCTTCTCTGTTTCTCTCGCGGCGAGTTCTGCGGCAAGGCGTTGCTCCTCATTCGAGCGTAGCAAAGCCGCTTCACGCTCAAGACGATCCGCCTCGACTTTCTCCTTCTCGCGGGCTTCAGCTTCGGCACGTTGTTCCTCGGCAGCCTTTGCTGCCTTCGCACTTGCGGCAGCCTCCGCTTCGGAGGCCTCCTTGGCCCTTGCTTGCGCTTGGTCGGCTGCTTCAGCTGCTTCAGCTGCGGCTTGATCCGCCTCGCGACGGCGCAAACCGCCTTCCAGGAAAACCTCTGCCATATGCCCGATCGACTGAAATTCGGCAGTCCTCAGGTCAACGTTGACCTCATGATCAAGATCGTCGTCGGCTATTCGTTGCAGTTCGCCGCTCAGTGCATGCACTTCTCGTTGCAACCCTCTTGCAATTGCGTAGACCGCAGCCAAGCTCGCAACGACTACCAATGCAGAAAGCATAACTTGTATAATTATTCCGTTGGTCGCTTCTTCAGTCTTCGCAGCCACAATGGATTTCATGAGGTCTTTCAGAGCCAGCTCGGCTGTGCGCAACTCTTCAATCCAACGGGTCGCTGAAGCAAACCAAGTGGCCGCATTGACGCCCTGAAGATCACCAGTTTCGAAAGAGTTCAACGCGACCTTCCGCAGCCCCTCAATCTCTTTATGTGTTTTATCGCCAAGCGCACCGGCGACGATCGCGGACGCTTCTCGGTTAGAAGAAAGCAGCGCCGCTTCCAGGAACGTCTCCTCTGCACTTCCAAATGTAACAAAGCGGGAGTAAACGGGGATCGAAAACTCGCCAGAGCCAAAGCCAATCCCTCCCATGGCACGCTCCCGACCCGCATTCTCTTTACCTTCGAACACGCCGATATAGGCATCTGCTACTTCTTTGACTTCTGGATCAGTTACATCGTGCAAAGTACTTTCCACGATATGCATGAGGCTGTTGATCGCACCAGTATAGCGAGCTGCATACTGCGAGGCAGCGCCTTCGAAACGGTCCGCTCCGGCACGGATCATCGAAAGCTCGGACGCAAATTTGCTGAATTCTGAGACGGCGTCGGCGTTCGTCGCAGCAACTGCGGAGATTTCTGATCGTGCTGCACCCAGGACCAGATCAGTTTCTCTGCGTTGGTTTTGCAGCTCCTGTCCAAATACAACTCCTTCAGAGCTGACGTGCCCCGCTGTGTATCCTCGTTCTTTCTGAAATTCATGGATCACCGCGCTGATCTTTGTCGCAGCAGCCAGATTTTCGGCAAGAGATTGTTGATCGGCTCTTTTACCGATCTGCTCGACGACACTGACAGCACTCAAGGTCACAGAAACGGCCAACGGTACAACCGCAATTAGGAAAAGCTTTGTTTGGAGTTTCATGGTCTCTCCGCCATCTAACACCCTTCTGCGACTAAACGATCTGGGTTACCAATCCCTTTCAAAGCCTCGACTTGAACTTTGAGGCGCGATGCAAGATTGACCCAGCGTATGGTTTCATCTGCGCTCAAAGCTGAACTCCTTGACGGCTCATCGCGGTAGCTCAATGAAAAGAACGAGGGTGTACTGGTCATCCAAACAGTAGAAAACACCCGACGAGCGTGTTCTGTTCAGAACAAGTCAGCCCAAAAGGTCTACTGAGAGCTTCGGGCTCCCCGGAACCCTGAACTCTTCCCCAATCCTTGGACAGTTTCGGAGGTTCCTTAAGCTACTCTCCGCTCCTGCTGACC
>CAYYZH010000081.1:0-17688 GCA_964475765.1 uncultured Limibaculum sp. | reverse complement strand
GATCTTCTGCATTGGGTGTCGGCGCTGATTGCCCTGCCCGCCATCGCCTATGCGGGACAGCCCTTCTTCCGAAGTGCCGCGTCGGCTCTTGCAGCCCGGCGCCTCAATATGGATGTGCCGATCAGTCTGGCCGTCATTCTGTCGGCCGTGCACTCCCTCGCCGAGACGGCTCAAAGCGCGGAGCATGCCTATTTCGACGCCGGGATCATGCTGTTGTTCTTCCTCCTGATCGGTCGCTATCTCGAGCATCGCTCCCGCCATCTTGCGCGGTCCGCAGCGGTGGAGCTGATGGCCCTGACCGGGCACTCCGCGCGGCTGGTGAGCGAAACCGGGGTACGCGAAAACACTCCACTGGCATCGGTTGAAATCGGAGCCGTGATCGAGGTTCTGCCGGGTGAGCGCATTCCTGTCGATGGGCTCATCACCCGCGGGCGCACGGACCTCGATCAGGCACTGGTCACAGGCGAGAGCATGCCGGAACGCGCAGAGACCGGCGATGCGGTTCACGCCGGCATGTTGAACCTGACCGGAGCAATCCAGATCGAGGTGACGGCTGCCGGGGATACCACCCTTCTGGCCGAGATTGCCCGCATGATTGATGCCGCCGAACACGGGCGCGGGCGGTACGACCGCATCGCCGACCGGGCCGCTCGCATTTATGCTCCGATGGTGCATCTGCTGGCGGCAGCGGCGTTTCTTGGATGGTACTTTGTGTCGGGCGACGCCCGGCTGGCTCTCCAGATCGCGGTTGCCGTTCTGATCGTGACCTGCCCTTGTGCGCTCGCGCTGGCCGTCCCGACCGTTCATACCATCACGAGCGCCAGACTGTTTCGCCAGGGCATATTCCTGAAAGACGGCACGGAACTGGAGCGATTGGCCGAGATCGACATTGTCGCTTTCGACAAGACCGGCACCCTGACCACTGGCACGCCGGATCTGTCATCTGCGCCTGCGCCGGATGATCCGGCCTGGCCGGTTGCGGCGGCCCTTGCGGAAGGCTCCCGTCATCCCTGTTCCCATGCGATTGCGTTGGAAGCCAAGCGGCTTGGGATTTCTTCCGCCCCAGTGGACAGTGTGCGCGAAGAGCCGGGGCTTGGCGTCAAAGGCGTTTGGAAAGGTCGCGAAGTATGGCTAGGGCGTGGGGACCGTGATGGTGAGCGCAACACGCCGGGGGCTTTGCTCAGATTGCCTGACCGGACTGTCGCCTTTCAATTCTCAGAGACCCTTCGCCCGGATGCGCTGAGATGCTGCGATGAGCTTCGGGCTAAAGGGCTAGGCCTCGCGGTGCTCTCCGGAGATCATCCCACCACCGTGACCGCAACCGCGCGGAAGGTCGGGATCGACGCGGCTCAAGGCGGCCTGCTTCCGAACGAGAAACTGAACTGGCTCGATCAGCAGCGCAGCGACGGGCGTAAAGTGCTGATGGTTGGCGATGGTCTGAACGATAGCCCGGCGCTTGCCGGGGCGCATGCCTCGATCTCCCCCGGATCAGCCGCGGACGTCGCAAAGACAGCCGCAGGACTGGTGTTCACCGGGACCGGTCTGATGCCCGTTTCCATAGCGCACTCCGCCGCGATCACGGCAAGACGACGCAGCCTTGAGAGCTTTGCGATTGCCATCGGCTACAACGCGATTGCCATCCCCATAGCGCTGGCGGGACTTGTCACGCCACTCGTGGCCGCCGCCGCAATGTCGCTGTCGTCGATCCTCGTGATCCTAAACGCTTGCAGGAAAGGATAGCGCGCATGACCGTCCTCGGCTCGTTGATCCCAATCTCGCTGTTGCTGGGGCTTTTGGGTCTGGTTGCGTTTGTGTGGAGCCTCAGATCGGGGCAGTTCGATGATCTTGAAGGAGATCAGCACAGAGCGCTCTTTCCACCCGACAGGGAAAACCCGTGATCCAAATGCTCAACCGGATCATGGTAGCGAAGACCCGGAGGAAAGTGCCGCCTGACAGCTAAACCGAATTTGAGAACCAAACTCTGGACAGCACGCGTCGACTGCTACAGCATTTCGGCATGGAAACCGATCAAGGTCATGGCGTAGTTTGGAGACCGGGTCGATTGGTGAGATCCGGAGTAGCGGTTCTCATCTCGGCAAGCTTTGTCGTGGCCGGACACCTATCCGCTCTGGCCGCCTGCACCAGCGATGCAATGATAGTGTTCGATGGGTCAGGGTCGATGTCCGAAACCGGCTTCAATCAGCTCGATCAACCTCGCATCTTCGAAGCCCGCCGAGCGGTGGCCGACGTTATGCCCAAAGTCTCACCGGTGCGTCGCCTGGGTCTGGTGATCTACGGCCCCGGGCCCCGCGATGCATGCAGCAATATCGACGTCCGTTTCGGCCCCACCGCCGATGCAGGCCCGCGCGTGATCGCCGATATCGAGGCGCTGACGCCCTCGGGCAACACACCGCTCTCGGCCTCGGTCGCAACTGCTGCCGAGGTGTTGGGATATCGCGACCGTCCCGGCGTGGTCGTAGTGGTCACCGATGGCAAGGAGACCTGCGGCGGCGCGCCCTGCCAGCTTGCCGCAACGCTGGTCTCGGACGCCCAGGACCTGACCGTCCATGTCATCGGTTTCAAGGTTCGGGGCGATCATTTCAGCTGGGGCAGCCAGGGCCAGAGCGATTACACGCAATCGGTTTCGGTCGCACGCTGCCTCGCGGATGCCACCGGTGGCAGTTATTTCAGCGCTGAGACTGTGGGCGAGCTGGCCAACGCGCTGGCCACCACACTAGGCTGCCCAAGCCTTTCGCACCGCGACCATACACCGACAAAAGAACTCGGCTGAGATGCTGCGCGCCCTGAAGATGGCTTTTGCAGCTCTGATCTGCATATGGGGTCTCGGTGGCGCTGCGATTGCACAGGTGCTCACCGAACAGGATCTCGCGACCAAGGTCGAACCGCCCTATGAGCTGGGCGAGAAACTCAGCGATCGGGGCGTGTGGTCTATCCGGGACCGCACCGGGATCGATGCGGGCTATATCTTCGAGACCGGACCGCTCGCCCCTCTGCCCGGCTTCTCCGGCGCGGCAATCCATGTGCTGGTGACGCTGGACGGTGACGGGCGGTTCCTGCGAGCGGAGCTTCTAGAGCACAACGAACCGATCTTTGTCTCCGGCCTCGGTCAGGCCCCGTTCCATGAATTCATGCGCCAGTATCGCGGCCTCTCGGTCTTCGACCAGATTACGGTCGGAGTGCCCTATGGCGCGGGAGACCGCGCTGCGTCGTCTGCCGTCTATCTCGACGGAGTAACAAAGGCGACGGCCTCGGTCAGGATCGCGCACGAGTCGATCCTCGCGGCCAGTCTCGAGGTGGCGCGCCGCCACATGCAAGGGCTGGCCGGAGGGCCTGCGCCCCGGCCGCTGCAGGACGGTGATCCCATCGCATGGGAACGATTGGTTGACGACGGCATTGCACAGCGTCGACTGATCCTGAACAGGGATGTCGAGGCTGCGTTCGCTGGCACGCTTTGGGAGGATGACGACCCGGAGGCCAGCGAAGATCCGGACGGGATATATCTCGATCTCTGGGTGATCGACATTGGCCCGCGCGCCGTAGCGGCAGGTGTACTCGATGCCGAGACACTGGCCGAGCGAGATCAGTTCATGTCGATTGCCACCGAGGACGAGCCGCTTTTGTTGCTGGCCAACGGGCGGCACCGTTTGGTCTCGGACCAGTTCGTGCGCAACACAGCACCAGATCTCATGTCTGCAGAACAGGATGGCTTACCGATCGCGCTGCGCGATGCGGACATCGAAGTCGGGCTGGCCCCCAATGTGCCCGAGTTCGAGCATCGCATGATCCTGCGCACGGACCGACGATTAGGGTTCGATCCAACAAGGGACTGGGACCTGAACGTCCGGGCCGTGCGGCTTCACGGCATGTTCAGACCGGAGACAGGCACGCACGATTTCACCTCAACCCATAGCGCGCCCGAGCGGTTCTTCGTGCGGCCGGAGCCGCCGGTCAACAGGCCGGTCTGGGTCGAGACAGCGCTGGCCCGCAGTTTGGATCTCGGCGTACTTGCGCTGTTTCTCACGGCGCTGGTGGCCGTGCTGGCCCGCGCCATGCGACGAATTTCGGTGGCGTCCGGTTTCCAGACAGCACGGCTTGCGGTGCTGGCCTTTGTAGCGGTCTTCATCGGCTGGTGGGGACAGGGGCAGCTTTCCATCGTCACGGTCACGGGTGTACTGCGCACGGGGCTGGACGGCGCAAGTTTCGAGTTTCTGCTCTACGATCCGTTTTCGCTTGTGATCTGGGGCGTAGTGCTGGCATCGCTGATTGTCTGGGGGCGCGGGCTATTTTGCGGCTGGCTTTGCCCCTATGGCGCACTGCAGGAAATCGCACACGCAGTAGGACGCGCGCTTCACCTGCCCGAGGTTCGGGTGCCGGATGCCTGGGACCGGCGTCTGAAATGGGTAAAATATGGCGTTCTCGCGGTACTGATCGCAGCGGCGATCTGGGCGCCCGCCTGGAACGACACGCTGGCCGAGGTCGAGCCGTTCAAGACCGCGATCACCACAGGGTTCGATCGCGAGTGGTTCTACGTGCTCTACGCTGCGCTCTGGATTGCGCTCGGCCTGATCGTATTCAAGGCGTTCTGCCGCTATGTCTGCCCCTTGGGAGCGGCCTTGGCGCTGGGTGGCCTGATGCGCAGACGCGACTGGATCCCACGCCGGGCCGAGTGCGGCTCGCCCTGTCAGCTTTGCAAGGTACGCTGCAATTACAACGCCATCACGCGGGACGGGCGCATACAGTACGACGAGTGCTTCCAGTGCCTCGACTGCGTGACCATCCACGAGGACCGAGGCCAATGCGTGCCGCTGATCCTGGCAGACCGTAAGGGTGTGCAAATATGAGCCTCACACGGCGGCGAGTGCTTGGGATTACCGCGGCGGTTCTGGTGACAGGGCCGGCTGAGGCCTTTGGTATGGAGCACCGGCGGTTCCGAGCACTGGGCGCGGAGTGTGTGCTGACGCTGCCCGGCGATGCGGCGCGTGCCAATCGGGCCGTTCTAGAGGTGCGGCGTGAAATTGCCCGGATCGAGGCGGCCTTCAGTCTCTGGAGCCGAACTAGCGAGTTGTCGCGTCTCAATCGGGATGGGGTCCTGGCGCGGCCTTCGTCGTTGTTTCGCGAGCTGTCGCGCCGTGCGGCAGAGATATCGCGGCAAACCGAAAGCACTTTCGATGTGACTATGCAGGCGCGGTGGCAGGCATTGGCCTCTGGCGCGGACGCCGAGGCCATACCGACAGGTTGGCGCGATCTGGAGGTAACGCCGGCGGCCGCCCGGTTCCTTCGCCCCGGCATGGCGGCAACGTTCAACGGCATCGCACAAGGGTTTGCCGCAGACCGCGCGGTGCAGGTTTTGCACGCGCTGGGATACCGCGATGTGCTCGCCAATCTCGGCGAGTTCGCGAGCCTCGGCTCCCGGCCTGACGGAGAGCCTTGGCGTCTTGGTGTTGCCGACCCAAATGTAGGGGGGATCGCGGCGGAGCTGTCTCTGCCCCGGACGGGCATGGCTGTTGCCACTTCAGCGCCACAGGGTACATTGATCCAAGGACACTCCCACATTTTCGATCCGCTCGACCGGTCCGGCCCGCGTTGGTCCAGCGTCACCGTGATGGCAGATGACCCCGCGACGGCGGACGCGCTGTCGACAGCGGTGGCGGCAGCACCGGTCGCAGACGCTCAAGACCTCTTGCGCGGGTCGAAAGTGCACCGCGCTGTTCTTATTGCACTAGATGGTGGTGTGACCCGCTGGCCCGGATAAGGGCTATTTGTTGAGCAGCGGCAGCAGTTCGGCTTCGAGATCCGGGAACAGATGACTGACCGACCGGTGGAACTCCTGCGGCTGCGCGCCCAGACGGGCAAACTCAGCAGGCATCGGGGCCTCCATCACCTCGACCATGTCCAGCCCGTTGTCGATTGCGCCGCGCAGCGTCTGGTCCAGCCAGTCTAAATAGGCCCTCGTCTGGATAAGCGATGCGCCGGTCTGATCGATGGGCCCGTGCCCGGGGATGACTGCTGCGGCACCAGTCTGCTCCAACACCGACAGGCTCTCGCGCCACAGCCCAAGGTCGGCGTCGGGCGTTGTCGGTGCACGTTCATAGAACGCCAGATCGCCCGCGATCAACGTGCCGGTTTCCGTGTCGAGGATGGCCAGATCGGCCTCGGTGTGTCCGGCCAGCGGGAACAGTTGCAAACGCCGTCCTCCGATGGTGATCTCCCCGTCGGGCAGGGACTGGTTCGGGGGCACGACCTCGGTGCCACGCATCCAGTCGCCGAGGATCCGGTACATCGCATCGGAGTACCCGTCACCGTGCATGCGCGCATACTTATCGGTGGTCGAAAGCGCTCGGATCGGCACGTCCTGAAAGGCCATGTTGCCGAAGAAATGGTCGGGATGGTGGTGCGTAAGGATCACACCAGCCACACCGCGCCCGGTCAGTTGCCCCGCGATCTGACGCAGCGCTTCACCGTATTTCAGCGACGGACCGGTGTCGATGATCACCAGACCTGCGTCGGTGTCGAGCATCGCGATGTTTACGATGGCCCCGCCATTGGTTTGGGAGAAGTAATCGCGGGCGCCTTCGATCATCCAGATCCCGTTGGCGATCTGGATCGGCTGAAGGTCGTAGGCAAATCGCGTGGCAGCCTGAGCCGGGACGGTCAGGGAAGCGGCAATACCTGCCATTGCAGTGCGACGGGTAAGGGGCATTTCGTGCACTCAGCAGGCCCGCAGGGCTGCTGTCCCGACATCCATCACTGGGTCAGCGGCAGTGGCACTGTCGCTTCAATCTCGTTGCCGTTGTTGTCACGCCCCTCGACCCTCAGATCGTGAGTGAGCTGGCCCGGCTCGAAATACATTGTAAACGCCGGGTCCTCATCGACTGGCTCGTGCAATTGCAAGCGCGCCATCGCGCCTTCCGGCCCGTGCACTTTTATATCCTCGACGATGAAGATCGGGATGCCATCAGCAAGGCCAGTGTCCATCGGATGATCAACGATCAAGCGCAGGCGCCCGACCTGGGGCCACATCCGACCGCGCACCTCTCCGAGATGTTCCTCCCAATCGGCATTGGCATAGGCCTGCGCAGGCGCGGTACAACCACCGCCCGCCGCATCGATCGCCGTGCCGCCAACATACCAGTTGCCCGCTTTGTCCTGAACGGACGCGCGAATGGGTGTTGCCTGATCGATCTTGAAACGGAAGCTCAGTTTCGCTGCCGCCTCGCCCGGCCAAAACGTCAGGATCTTGGGGATCGGGCCATAGTCTACCGACAGCACGATTTTCTCGACATCGGGAACCGCCGTTGCATCTACCAGCACCGGCACCTCAAACGCATCCTCTGCCGATGCAGGCGCACGCACTACGACGCGGTCGTCGAAGCGGATCGCCTCCGGATTTCCGAGGATGTTCACCTGCTGATAGTCCCACATGCCTGTGCGGTAAGGATCGTCCAGCGGCACTTTCGGATCATCCAAAGCCATAGCAGGGGTGGCGATCAGAGCCATCGCCATCATCAGGGACCGCATCTCAGATCCTCCTCATCGTTCGGGTGGTGCAAACTCCACGCCGAAGGTCTCGAAAACCTTTGCCATACGCCCATCCGCAATCATCGCGCCGATGGCATCGTCGACCGCATAGCCCAGCCTGCGATAATTATGCCTGAAAGCCACCCCCAATGTCCACTTGCCGCGTGCAAGCCCTGCAAGCGGTGGCACGTGCACTGCCGTCGTCTCGTCCAGTCCCGCTTGAAGCTGGCTGAGCGGACCTGTCACGGCCATGACCTCACCCGCACGCAGCGCCGCCATCGCCTCGTCTGCCGTGCGATAGCGGGTGATGTTCGCCAGAAGCTGCCCGTTGGCAAGATTCGAAAGGTAGAAATCCGCGAGACTGTCGTTCTCGACACCCACCGTGTCAAAGCGGAAATAGGCTGGCAGTGGACCGCCATCAGGATAAGCATCGCGGCGATAGGCAATTGCAATCTGCTCGACCATATACTTCGCGCCCAGTACGATCAGCTCGTTTCTGATGTCCAGCTCGCGGTCCCAGGGCACGTGCAGCATGACGTTGACGACATTACGCTCTGGCCCGATCAGCGGGCCCTTCCAGACCCAGTTGCGCAGATCATCGTCCACGGTCTCGCCTGCAGCAACCAGCCGAAAGCGAGCCTCAACCCCCAACTCCGCCGCGATCTGGCGCCCGATCTCGATGTCGAGACCTTGCGGGGCGCCATCCTCGCTCGCCCAAGAGTACGGCCTGAAATCATCATAGACACCAAACTCGATCCATCCCCGTTCCTTGATGGTGTCCAGATCGGCGCCCGGCGTAAACGTCCGATCCGGGTTCTGGATGGGGGCGATCACCGGCACCTGTGCGGTTGCGGGGACAGTCGTCATGACCAGTGCGAAAAGGACAGCAATCAGGCGCATGTTACTCGGCTGCACTGAGTCCGATGGTCAAAGTATCGGACGCGGCCTTGATCCCGCCCGGCGAGCCATCGAGATCAGCCAGCGCGCGGCTCACCGCCGAATCTGCAACCGGAGCCCCGGAGGCTGTGGCTATCTCGCCCACCATGGCTTCAAGCGTCGTTACATGGGCGGCAATCTCAGCTTCCATGGTGGCCAAATCCGCACCGCCAGCAAGCGCGTTCGCCTTGCCCGTCAGATCATCCCGAATCGCCTTCAGCGTATCACCATAGCCGTCGAGCGCCCCGTCATCGGGCCGCGTCTCGATATAGGTGCGGATCGCCCAGGCCGCTTTCTGGCCGAGTAACTCGCCAAAGGCCGGCATCTTCGTCACCCCGTTCTGAGTGTAGCCGTTGACGAACCGCTCCACATACCACTCGTCGCCGTCAAAATTCGCCTCGAGATAGCGCAGATCCGGTGCCAACCCCCCAGAGACGCCCTCGAGCCCATGGCAGCGCGCGCAATTCTGGTTGTAACCTGACGCTCCGATGCTGACCGCTGCAGCCCAAACCTCTTCACCTGCCGTCTCTGCTCGGTAGGGGTTCTCCTCCAGCCACTCTTCAGCAAGCTCGGGCAGGGCGTCGGTGTCGACGGGTTGGGGCGCGACATCCCCATGTCCAAGTGCGGTCAGGGGCACCGAGAGCATCAGCGCTGCGATCCCCAATTTGATGCCTAGTGTGTGGCGCATGTGATCACCTCCCTGAACCTTCTGCGGATCGTGAGCGCCCGCCTGTTTCACAAAATCGTCTTAAGGCCCGATTGGGCGCTATGGCAAATTGAACAAATCCACTATTTCACGCAACGGAACAATTTTAGACTGAGGCGAAGGAGAGACCCTTGAAGTCAGCATTCTATGCAGCCGTACTGGGCTTCGTCGCAATGCCCGCTCTGGCCGGAGAAATCTGGGTCTCCAACGAGAAGGGCAACACGGTCAGCGTGATTGATGTCGAGACACTGGAAGTCACGCGTACGATCGAGGTTGGCCAACGCCCCCGCGGGATCATCTTCTCCAAGGATTTCAGCCGACTCTATGTGTGCGCGTCGGATGACGACACGGTACAGGTGATCGATCCGGAAACGGGGAAGGTTCTGCATAATCTGCCCTCGGGCGCAGACCCGGAGCAGTTCGCGCTCCATCCCAACGACCGATTTCTCTACATCGCCAACGAGGACGATGCGATCACGACCGTGGTCGATACCGAGGAGCGCAAGGTTGTCGCGCAGATCCAGGTAGGGATCGAGCCCGAAGGGATGGCCGTGAGCCCCGATGGCAAATTCGCGATCACCACGTCTGAGACGACCAACATGGCGCACTGGATCGATGTCGAGGCCCAGGAGATCGTGCACAACTCGCTGGTTGACCAGCGCCCACGCCATGCCGAATTCACCAAGGATGGGACCAAGCTCTGGGTTTCGTCCGAGATCGGCGGCACTGTCGCGGTCTTCGATGTCGAGACCCGAGAGGAACTGGCCAAGATCAGTTTCGAGGTTCAGGGGATCACACCTGAACGGCTGCAGCCGGTGGGGATTCGTCTGACCGAGGACGGCAAACGGGCCTTTGTCGCACTGGGGCCCTCAAACCATGTCGCAGTCGTAGATGGCGAAACCTATGAAGTGATCGACTATCTGCTGGTGGGGCGCAGGGTCTGGCATCTGGAGATGACGCCGGACGAGAAGTTTCTCTTCACCACCAACGGCCTGTCGAACGATGTCACAGTGGTGGATGTGGAGAACCTGAAGCCGCTGAAGAGCATTCAGGTCGGCGAACAGCCGTGGGGCGCAGCCTACCGACCGTGATTTGAAGAACCTCCTTGGAGTATGGTATCCCTAGACCGAAGGAGACCGAAGATGATCCGCGCCTCTGCCGTCTCAGTTTTGTTTCTTGGCATCGTACTGCCCGCACTGGCGGGTGAGGACGCCCACGAGGACGATCTCGGCGCACTGAACCCCGAGGAGCTGACGCTGAACTCCTACATTCAGCGCGCCGCAGAGGGAAAAGCGGACATCGTGACCTGCATGCAGGGCTATTTCGCCACCAAGTCAGGCGATCACGAGGGCGCGAACACGATCTTCGAGACTTGTACCGATCAGGGCTATGTCGGCGCGATGCATTGGCGCAGCTACATGGCCCACAATGGCTATGGGATGCCGGAGGATCCAGCCGAGGCAGCGGAATGGGACCGCCGCGCGGCCGAGCTTGGCGACCCGGTGGGACAGTTCAACTATGGTCTGGACCTGCTCCGCGGGCACGGGATTGCGCGCGATCCGATCCGCGGACGACAGTGGGTCGACAAGGCCGCCGCGCAGGGGCTGGACAGCGCAATCGAATTGCAGGAGGGCGGTTATGACCCCGAGGTCGTCACTCCCGATGCCGATAGCTGGAAATACGAGCCGAGCGGCAAGGTCTTTTGACGACAGGCCGGCGACGCATTGCTTGGACTGGTATCACCGCACTGCTGGTCTCTGCCTGGCTGATCCCAGATGCGGTGTTGGCCAAGTCTTCAGCTCGGCACCAGGCCGACCGGCCTGATCTCTTTCACCCCGAAACCGGGCTCCGGATCGCCCGCCAACGGGCCCCGACCCCGGACGATGTGCCCGGCGCCCAACGTATCGATGTGGAAATGGTGCTCCAGTCAATCGCGGAGGGGGCGGTCCTGTTGGATGTTGGCCCTGCGCTGCAATCGCGCTTTGACGATCTCGACGGGGCATGGCTGGTCGGCGCGCAACACATGTCCCTGCCAGGTGCGGTCTGGCTGCCGGAGGTGGGGCGCGGTTCGTTGGAGCCGGTAATGCAACGCTATCTCTCTGACAATGTCGCGAACCTTGTCACGAACAACAATGACGTGCTGGTGGTGTTCTGTCAGGCCGATTGCTGGATGAGCTGGAATGCGGTTCAGCGGCTGACCAGCATGGGCTACACCGAGGTGCGGTGGTATGCCGAGGGCGTCGATGGATGGCTTGATCAGGGGTGGAAGCTGGTGCCAGTCGATCCCGTTCCGGTGAACGTGGACTGATCACGATACGCTCTGCGCTGCGCGAGGCTACTCGATCACAAGCGTCGGCAGCCAGTGACTGTCGGGATCGCCTTCGTCCATTATATCTTCCGTGATCGGACGCAGATCGCCATCTTCGGGCGGGGCAGCGATTACATCCAAATCCATTTCATGGAGCGCTCCTATCCAGCCGTCACCTTCCGGTGTCAGTCGGTAATACACTCCATTCCACATGTTGATCCCGTAGTCGGCAGCGTTCTTCCAGACCCAAAGCAAATCGTATTCCAGGTCTGTTGGGTCTCCGCCCGCAAGCGAGCGCTTGTTCTCGTAGGGATAGCCGACCCGGCACCACAGCTTCTCCGGCCCCTCTAGGCATTTGAACGGGCGCATAGACAGGAAGAAATCATCGAATTTCGTATCGTCCCAGGTTACGGAAAACGCCCCGTCCGACGCCACGTCTAATGTTGCGACTTCAATCCGGGCACCGTCCATTCCAACCAGCGAAATCGTTTTTGTATCTGCAGCTTTCACATGCGTGCCAAGCACAGCCACACAGGCCACTGAAAGCGCCAGTTTTCTCACGCGCATCCTGCCCCTCCGCCAGACATCCATCACTCGCGATCCTTTGCAGCGCCTCTCACCCAGAGATTGATTTTCCAGTGACCACAGGTAAGCTCTGTGCAAACTACGTAACAAAGTTACGCATACTAGGGGAGAAGCGCATGAAAAAGTTCTTGCTGTCAGCAGCGATCGCCGCATTGGCCAGCACAGCCTGGACGGGTGCGGCAACAGCCGCCGGTGTCACAGAGGAAGACCTCGCCAATGACACCGCCAACACCAGCCAGATCGTCACAAACGGCATGGGCCGCCATCTCCAACGGTACAGCCCGCTGGAGATCCTGAACAAGGACAACGTCAAGAACTTGGTGCCGGCCTGGGCATTCTCGTTCGGTGGCGAGAAACAGCGCGGGCAGGAAGCCCAGCCGCTGGTCTATGACGGAGTTATGTATGTCACGGGCTCGTATTCGCGACTTTACGCGATCGACCTGAAGACCGGCAAGGAACTGTGGCAGTACGATGCCCGCCTGCCGGAAGGCATCCTGCCCTGTTGTGACGTGGTGAACCGCGGCGCGGCGATCTATGGCGACAACATCTACTACGGGACGCTGGATGCCCGGATCGTCGCTTTGAACAAGGACACCGGCAAGGTCGTCTGGCGCAAGAAGATTGCCGACTACAAGGCAGGCTATTCCTATACGGCCGCACCGCTGATCGTTAACGGCCTGGTGATCACCGGCAATTCGGGCGGCGAGTTCGGGATAATCGGTGCGGTTCAGGCCCGCGACGCTGAAACTGGTGAACTGGTCTGGGAACGCCCCGTGATCGAAGGCCACATGGGCACCTACAAGGGCGAGCCCTCGACCATGACCGGCACACTGAACGCGACCTGGCCGGGCGATCTCTGGAAGACTGGCGGTGGTGCCACCTGGCTGGGCGGCTCCTATGATGCAGAGACTGACACGATCGTCTTTGGCGCAGGCAACCCTGCCCCCTGGAACTCATGGCTGCGCAATGCCGGCACACCGACCGAGGGCAACGCGGGCGACAACCTCTACGCCGCCAGCCGCATCGGCATGGATCCGGCAACCGGCGAGATCAAGTGGCACTATCAGACCACCCCGCGCGAGGGCTGGGACTATGATGGTGTGAACGAGGTTGTGGCTTACGAGGATGCCGAGGGCAACAAGCGTTGGGCGACCGCAGACCGCAACGGCTTCTTCTATGTCCTGAACCGTGAGGACGGCAAGTTCGTCTCGGCAACGCCGTTTGTCGAACAGATCTCGTGGGCCGACGGCATTGACGACACCGGCCGTCCGATCTTTGTCGAGGAGAACCGCCCCGGCGATCCAACCGCAGCCGCCGATGGCAAGAAAGGCGAGATTATCTTCGCCGTACCGTCATTCTTGGGCGGTAAGAACTGGATGCCGATGGCCTTCAGCCAGAAAACCAAGATGTTCTATGTGCCCGCCAACGAATGGGGCATGGACCTCTGGAACGAGCCAGTGACGTACAAGAAGGGCGCGGCCTATC
This sequence comes from uncultured Limibaculum sp., assembly GCA_964475765.1. Classification (GTDB taxonomy): domain Bacteria; phylum Pseudomonadota; class Alphaproteobacteria; order Rhodobacterales; family Rhodobacteraceae; genus Thermohalobaculum. The sequence continues at coordinate 4,129 of CAYYZH010000081.1, read as the reverse complement.
TCGGCGCGGGCTTCACCATCAAGCCGCTCTTCGAGGACCATATCGGCGCGCTGAAAGCGATCGACCCAATCTCGGGCGAGGTGAAATGGACCTATAAGAACGCGGCTCCGCTCTGGGGCGGCGTGATGACCACCGCGGGCGGTCTGGTCTTTACCGGCACACCCGAGGGTGAACTGATGGCGTTTGATGACGAGACTGGCGAGGTGCTTTGGAGCTTTCAGACCGGTTCGGGCATCGTGGGTCAGCCCATCACTTGGGAGATGGATGGCGAGCAATACGTCTCTGTGACCTCCGGTTGGGGCGGCGCCGTGCCGCTCTGGGGCGGAGAAGTTGCCAAGCAGGTCAAGTACCTGAACCAGGGCGGCTCGGTCTGGGTGTTCAAATTGCCGCGCCAGTTGGCGGTTGCAGACTGAGCATCGGGTAAGCCCTTAGACCAGGAAGGCGCCAAACTTTGGCGCCTTCTTTTTTTGGGACCCGATCTATCAAGGACAGGCTCCGCTTTCAGATAACAGGGCCGGAGCTTTTTACTCACGCGGCGGGATCTTCGGCCTCTGCAACCACCGCTATGAAGCTCTCGGCGAACTGATCAGCCTTGGACTTGCCGACGCCGGTGATGTCGAGAAAGGCATCTCGGTTTTGCGGTCGCCGCTCCGCCATCTCAATAAGGGTGCGATCATGAAAGATCACATACGGTGGCACTGAACGTGCACGGGCGATCGTAAGCCGATGAGCCTTTAGCCGGGTCAGCAGCTCCTGTTCCTCAGAGGACAGATCTGAAACAGGAACATTTTGGCGCGAGTTCGTGGTCGCGGCCTTGACCGTGATCTCGCGACACTCGAAATGCTTAGCACCTTGCAGAATATCCTGGCCCGCCGACGAGATCTTCAAGCCGCCATAACCCTGGATGTCGATTACCAGGTGACCTGCGGAGACAAGCTGGCGGAGGAAGGCCTGCCACCAGGTCTTGGCCTGTCCCTTTCCCGCACCGTGCTGAGCGAGCCGATCATGGCCCAGATCCTGGACGCGCTTGGTCTGCCCGCCACGAAGGATGTCAATGATATGGGCAGCACCAAAGCGTTGCCCAGTCGCGTCAACCACTTCGAGCACTGTGCGCGCCGCACCCGTAGCATCGATCATGAGCGGCGGGTCGAGGCAGATGTCGCAATTTCCGCAGGCTGTGCAACCGTCCCCAAAGTAGTTGAGGAGCATGATCCGTCGGCAGCTTGAGGCCTCGGCGTACGCAACGAGTGCATCAAGGCGCTTGTGTTCCCTGCGTTGGGTCGCCTCGTCCGAGCCGTCCTCGTCGATGAAGCGTCGGCGAAGGCGAATGTCATCGAGCCCATAGAGCATCAAAGCCTCTGCTGATGCGCCATCACGGCCAGCGCGTCCGATCTCCTGATAGTAGGCCTCGATATTGGCTGGCAGATGGGTATGGACGACATAGCGAATATCGGGCTTATCGATTCCCATGCCGAAGGCGATGGTGGCGACCATGACAACCGGGCTCTCTGTCATGAACCGGTCCTGATTGGCCGTTCGAGTCGCAGCGTCCATCCCGGCGTGATACGGCAGAGCATTGAAGCCCTGCTCGTCGAGTGCGGCTGCGATCTCATCGACATTCTTGCGCGAGAGGGCATAGATGATGCCGGACTGCCCCTCGCGTGCTTTGAGAAACGACTTCAACTGGTCGCGCCACGCGGTTCGCGCCATTGCGCCGAGCGTTATGTTGGGCCGGTCGAAGCCTGCGACGAACACTGTGGGTGAAGCGCGAAAGAGCTTGGATGCGATGTCTTCGCGGGTGGTTGGATCAGCCGTGGCGGTGAAGGCGGCGAGGCGGCTGTCGGGGAAATGCGTCCTTAGCGCACCCAGCTGCTCATATTCCGGGCGAAAGGCCGCCCCCCAACGCGAGATGCAATGCGCTTCGTCAACGGCGAACATCGCGGGCTTTAGCCGTTGGAGCGCGTTGATCATCCGCTCGGTCATCAGGCGTTCGGGGGAGAGATAGAGCAGGCGCGTTTCCCCTTCCGCGACCCTACGCCATGCGGTCACGTTGGTTTCGCGATCGCGACCGGAGTTGATGGTCTCTGCGGCGATCCCATTGAGCTGAAGCGCCGCGACCTGATCTTCCATGAGGGCAACCAGCGGTGAGACGACAATCGTGAGCCCTTCCAACATCAGAGCCGGGATCTGATAGCAGAGCGACTTCCCCGCACCTGTGGGCATGACCGCGAGCACATCCCGGTCAGACAGCAGCGCTTCGACCACTGGCGCCTGACCCGGCCGGAAATCGTCGAATCCGAAGATGCGTTGAAGTGCAGCTCTGGCAGCATCAAGGGTGTCGGTCATGGGCAGGCAGGTTCATCCATGTCGGGCAGCTTGCCTAACATGCGTGGTGCCGGACTTTAAGCACATAGACACAGTCAGCTTCCGAAGTGGCATCTCATCTGCTTTGCATTCTAGGCCGCTGACTCTATAAAACAGTTCGATTTCTCCCTCTTGAAGTTTCCGTGGACCGCGCCCTCCCGCAGTGGTTGAAAGGCGATCGAACCTAAGGAACTCTAGCGAATACCGAGATCTTGTTTCCCGGGTGCTTGTGATTGGTCAGTGCAGTGTTAGCTGGCCTAATTCGATCTAATGCATTTCCGAAGGAGGTTGGCATGTCGCATGCAACGACCGCCGAAATCAGCGATCAGGATCTTGAAGCTGTCGCAGGTGGCGGCAGAGAAGTTCAGAGAGTATCCGAGACTAAAGGTCGTTCTAGCAGAGTGCGACGCGGTCTTGCACACGCAGACAAACCGACACCGAAGGTGCTCCAGTCGACTACGAGCTTGCTGACGACTTCGCACCTTAGAACACCAGTCAACGTTCAATATGGCTTTGGAGGTGATCATGAAGACCCCCGAAGCACCCGCTGACCTGAACGATCAAGATCTGGACGACGCTGCGGGCGGCGCTCCACTGATCGCAAAGACACTTTCACGAAACGAACGCCCCGCCCCAGTTGATCCAACGGCAAACCTCACTGGCAAAGTAAAAGTCGACGAGAACGGCGATCCCATCTTTGATTATCCCGACGATTTTGCACCGTAATGGGCCGGCTGGCCCTCAAGCCCAACGTTTTTTCTGACGCAATTTCAAGAAGTAGGAGGCGATGATCGACGACAAAGATGGCCAGACGGCTTCCGTTGAATTGACTGACAGCGAACTGGATGCTGCGCAGGGCGGAGCTTCGCTGACGCAAGCCAACGATGCAAACGCTGCTTCGAAAACGCTCTCGACGCGACTTCAGAATGCCTGGAAACAGATGTCTCGCGCTGCGATCCCCTGATGCCAGCCGCCAATTTGGAGGCGGGCCGCGCTCGTTCCCAAGATCAGGCCCATGACTACCATACGGTCTGGCAGGTAAAGGCGTCGACGTTCTGCAATTTGCGATGCAAGTACTGCTACGAGTGGGAAGGGCTCGCCGAAACAAGGCGCATTTCTCTTGAGCAATGGGGCAGAGTTTTTCTGCCCTCGTCGCTTATCGTAATCACTGTATTGAGCGTTTCGGTGGAAATCCTCGTGGTTTCGTCGCCTGGAATGGCGGAGAGCCAACGCTCTTGCCAAATACCTATGCCGAACAGGTTCTCGATCTCCAGAACCAAGTGTTGGGAAAGACCGCGCATGACGGTGGCGTTTACTTGAACGCGGCCGTGACAAATCTGTACAGCCGAAATGCCACGCTAAAATTGATGATCAAGCGGAACTTCATGTTCAGCGTATCGCTCGACGGTGTTCCGGGCGCGCGAGTTGACCGTGCAGAGCGGGACAGCGAAGCACGGGTTTTGAGGAATCTGGAATGGGTCATCGCACAGGGCGGAACTTGCGGCGTATCGATAGTTGTAGGGCGGCACAATTTCGAGCACCTGAACGAAATCTACGACCGGCTCGATGGGATCGGGCTCTCATGGCTACGACTTGGAGCCATGACACCCCCCCACCGGACGAAGCGCCCGGAGAGCATCTGTGCCTTAGCAATGACGAAACTCTTGTGGCGATGACCAAGCTTATGGAACACCGCGCCAAACGCAGAAGTGACGTGATCCGGTGAAAGTGGTCCAGGAACTGTGTTAGTTTTCCGGCGGGAATC
>CAYYZH010000080.1:0-17780 GCA_964475765.1 uncultured Limibaculum sp. | reverse complement strand
GTTAGTGCGCAGATACCTTCTGGGTCGGCTTGGTCGGTGAGTTCCAAAATCCCCGTTTAGCCAGGAAATACACTTTGTAGGCGAAGGGACGGTACGTCTAACTACGATCTCGTCATCTGCGGCATGTGAGGCCCAATCACGCTTGTCAGCAGCCATACGCCATTGAAACCGCGGAGGGTTCAGGGAGATTTGATAACGTGATCAGTTATGGGGTGGAAAATGATCCAGTCGGGCAGTCTTGCTGCAGTTACTCCATAAACACATGTTTACGTGATTATCGGTGTTCAGAGAAATTCGTTTTCGATCAATAGTTTGCGACTGGAGTGGCTTCCTTAGCGTGGAATTTGGAACTCACCGACCAAGCCAACCTGGAAAACCCAACACCATAAGGGTCGTTTAAGTCCGAGCAGTTTGAAAACTCAGGCCTCTCGGCATCCATGCACCAAGACGTCCCCCTATCGTTGGTTGGTGGCCTATACTTGTTCCCTACGCTTACGTTCTGCCTCGTCCCAGGCCGTCAATGGCTGGTACTTTGGCACAAAACCCAGTCCTTTCCCAGCGTCCGAGGACGGGGCGTATTGCGATGTCACGATATCGATGACGGCGGGCGCGTTTTCAAAAGCCCGCTGGATCGCATCCGGCAGGTCCGCAGGATCCGTCACCCGTTCGCCATGCGCGCCCAGTGCCCGGGCCATGGCGGCATAGTCGGAGTCCCGCAATTCGGTGCCGACGATCCGGCCGCCATAGTTCACATCCTGATCGTGACGTTCGATATTCCAGGCCGCGTTGTTCGAGACGATGACGACGATCTTTGCGCCATGCCTGACGGCTGTGTCGATCTCCATCGCGTTGATGCCATAGGCCCCGTCACCGGTCACACAGAGCACCTGCCGCCCCGGAAGAGCCAGAGCCGCGGCATTCGCGAACGGAACGCCCACGCCCAGGCACCCAAAGGCCCCCGCGTCCAGATAGGTGCCGGTCTGCAAACCGATGCGGGCGAAGCTGAGAAAATCGCCGCCGTCCGCGATCCCGATCGCATCGTCATCCAATTGGCCCCGCAGGGCCTCGAAGATCGCCATTGGGTGGATCTTGCCATCAGTGCCGGTTTTCGGCGCCGGTGTGTTGGCAACCTTGTCGCTGCGTTCTTTGTGTTTGGCGCGCAGCCCTTCGGTCCAGCCGGTGTCCCGAGTGCCGGTGTCGTTACCCAGGGCCTCGGTCATCGCGGCCAGCGCATCGCCGACCGTCGCCAGGATCTCCGGCGCGCCCCGGCGGTTGTCGATCAACTCGTCCGCTGTATCGCTGATCCGCAGCAACCTGGCGTTTCCAAAAACGGCGGGAGACCCGAACGCCAATTGATAGTCCAGCTTGCGCCCCAAAGTGATCACAAGATCGGCCTGGTCCATGGCGGCGGCCCGTACCGCACCAACGCCTGCCGGGTGCGACGGCGGGACAAGGCCGCGGCTTTCCTGTGTGTCCAGATAAAGCGCGCCCGTTGCATCGAGGAATCGCACGATATCTTCGCCAGCCCCACGCGCACCCCGGCCCGAAACCACCAAAGGCCGCGCCGATTGGCGGATGACCTCTGCCGCCTCTGCGATGGCAGCGGGGTCCGGCGCGATCGTCCGCGGCGCGCGAGGCGTTAACCAGTCGTCGAGCACCAGGGCCGCTGGCACTGTTTCGCGCAGAACGTCCGTTGGGATTTCCAGATAGCTGGGCCCCGGTTTGCTGTCATCGCCCAACGCACAAGCGATCGCAAAATCCATTTCCCGCAGCACTTGATCAGCGATCCGTGCCGTCCTTGAATACCGACAGACCGGGTCCAGGATCGCCACATGGGGGATGTCCTGAAGCGGCCCCATATTGGCTTGCGGGGCGGGTGTGCATCCTCCGATCAGTAGCAGCGGAACACGCGCCAAATCGGCATTGCACATGCCGGTCACACAGTTCGTCACACCGGGCCCAGCGGTTGCCATGCAGACACCCAACTCGCCGGTAAGTTCGGCATGGGCATGGGCCATGTGTACTGCCGCGCCCTCGTCTCTGACATCGATGATCTCGATCCCCTGCCGCGCGGTGAAATCCCAGATCGGTTGGATATGCCCGCCCTGCAATCCGAAAATCCGCGTCACACCACGTGTCTTCAGCGATCGGGCGATCCACGATGCGACGGAAAGTTCATTGGTGTTCAGGTCAATGCGTGGTTGGTCCATGCTCAAGCCTCGATCGTTTGAAACTGCGTGTCGTTGTCCAGCATGTCGCGTAGGCGACGATGTAGGATCTTGCCGGTCGCGTTGCGCGGCATCTGGTCGGGTTCAAGCACGACGATTTCTCGCGGTCGTTTGAAGCCGGCCAGACGGTCGCGCGACCATTCCACCAATGCCTCGCAATCCGGTGTTTCGCCGGGAATAGGAACGATGCAGGCAACGACGCGCTCGCTCCACTTTTCATCACGGCGTCCGATCACCGCCACTTCACGAATGGCAGGATGGGTCATTAGAACTTGCTCGACTTCAGAGGGGTAAATATTCTCTCCGCCCGAGACGATCAGGTTCTTTTTTCGGTCGATTAAGCGGATGAAGCCATCTGAATCGCGCGCAGCAATATCGCCGACGGACAGGTAATCACCGCGAAATGCCTCGGCGGTCTTGTCCGGTTGGTTCCAGTAGCCTTCGAACTGGTAGGGGCTGCAAGAAAACAATTCGCCGGGTTCACCGTCTGGAACTTCGTTTCCGTCATCATCCAACAGGCGGATCGGCGCGGCCCCGACAACCTCTCGCCCGACGGTGCCCAGATGGTCGAACTGTTCATCGGGATGCAGCATGGTGACCCACCCAGCCTCGGTCGAACCATAGAGTTCATAAAGACCCGAGTTCGGGAACATCTCGATGATTTGCCGTTTCGTGTCCGGGAAGGCGGTCGCCGAAGACACGAGCAGTTTTTCGACCGAGCCAACAGTTCCATGCTTCGGTACATCCAGCATCATCGCGTAATGCGTCGGCACCAAAGACGAAAAGGTGATGCCGTTGTCGAGCGTCTTCAGGCACAGCTCGGGATCGAAACTGGGGCGCGAGAAGATCGTTATTGCCGATCCGCAATGCAGGCAGGATGCAAAGAAGTTCAGCGAATTCGCATGGCACATCGGCATTACCAGAAGCGCGTTGTCCACGCGGTGGAAGCGGAATTCCACTCCCGTCATCAACGCCAGCATCGACATGCCGCGGTGATTGCGCACGGCCCCCTTGGGGTTGCCGGTGGTGCCAGAGGTATACATCAGGCACCAGGGATCATCGGGATCTACGACCGTGCTTGGTTCGGCTTCCGAGCCATCCGCAATGAGGGATTCGAAATCCAGATATCCCGTCTGGGGCCCGCCGATGACGATCAGGCGGTGCTCCGGCACGGCCAAGTCCTGACGGATTCCCTCGATGACTGGACACAACGCATCTTCGGCGATCAGCGTCGCTGCGCCGGAGTCTTTAAGGATGTAACTTACTTCTGTTCCAGTCAGGCGAAAGTTGATCGGAACCGCGACCAGCCCCACCTTGGCCACCGCGCAGTAGATCTCGGCCCACTCCAGACGATTATATGCCAGTACGGCGACCCGGTCGCCTTTGGATAATCCCAATCCCGTGAATGCGTTGGCCAGCCGACAGGATCGTGCGTTCCAAGTCTGATAGGTGATCGACCGATCAAGGTCTCGGGCACCGAGCGCACTCGGTCGCATACGCGCCTGAGCGGTAAGGGCTTGTCCTGCATTCAACAGGACAGGCATCAGGCGACTGAAGATTCTTGCTCGGGGGGGCCGTCCCGGCGAAGCAATGCGGCAGTCAAACGATTTCCGGCATTCTTTACGTGGTCTTCCGCCAATTTATCCGCCGCGTCCGCCTTGCCGGCCAAGATCGCGTCGGCGATTGCGTTGTGCTGTTCCCAAACAACCGTCGCCGGTTCAGCATGCATCAAAACTTCCGCCATGACGCGCCGCAGGTACCGCCAATGAGGCTCTACCGTGTCGCGCAAGACGGTGTTACCCGACATTCCGTAAATCAGCTTGTGAAAGCCCTCATCGAAACGGATCTGATCCCGAACGGATTCTCGTTCGATGGCATCAGCGCCCGCCTTGAAGATTTCGTCGAACTCCTTCCTGACGGTGCCAACATCAATCTTTCCGGCGTTGACTTCTTCGGCAGCACTTCGGGCCGCATACCCATCCAGAAGCCCGCGAATATCATAGTGGCAGCGCATGCGACTGAGGTCCAATTGAGCGACCGTCAGCCCCCGTCGCCCAACTTCCTGGACCATCCCATCGGCTTTCAGCAGCGCCATGGCCTGCTGGATCGGCTGGCGAGACACGCCAAGGGTCGCGGCGAGCTGCTCCTGCACCAGATGCTGGCCCGGCTTTAACCTGCCGTCCAAAATTTCGTCCACGATCGCACGGTACACCTGCTCGGTCAGACTAGGACTTACATTGAGTGTCTTCATCGGACATCCCTTATTGAATTCAGAATTCGATACATGCAAGGCTAGGGGTGGTCAAGACTACAGGCCCCCCGGCACGATGGAATTTGGGGTCGGCTAAAAAACAAGGTGAACGCCGCAACGGTTTTGGGAGAGGAATATGATGGCCTCACAAGAAATGCCGAATGCCAACGCAACCGGGAATAGAAAACCTGTGCCGCGGGGGCTATGCTGCACCCCATGCGTTTGTCGATGTAACCTTAGGCAAAGAAGATGAATGAGGCGTCGATCAACGCGCCGGCGACGGATCAGGTACACGAAAGATTTGCGACCCTCCGGGAAAGTATCTGCCAACGTGTCGTTGGTCAGCAGCGCGCGGTCGATCATCTTTTGATCGCGCTTTTGTCCGAGGGACACGTCTTGCTGGAAGGGCCGCCCGGCCTGGCCAAGACCCGGCTTGCCCGGCTGGTCGCGTCGTCGGTCGAGGGGACGTTCAAGCGCATTCAGTTCACGCCAGACCTGCTGCCGTCGGATCTTGTTGGCTCGATGCTCTATGTTCCTGAAGACGGCCGTTTCGAATTTCAGCGCGGCCCAGTCTTTGCGAATTTCGTGCTAGCGGACGAGATCAACCGCGCCCCGGCCAAGGTTCAGTCGGCCTTGCTGGAGGCAATGGAAGAACGGCAGGTGACCAGCGGCGACAACACTTACACGCTGGACTGGCCGTTCTTTGTGATCGCAACACAGAACCCGATTGAACACGAGGGGACCTGGGACCTGCCGCAGGCACAGCTGGACCGGTTCCTTTTGCAGATCCAGATCGGTTATCCTGGCGTGGCAGATGAACGGGCTATTCTTGATCTGGTGATGGGCGAGGCAACCGGCAACGCCCCCGACCACGATATCATGGCCAGCCATCAGGATCTTGGCGCGGCACAAAAAGCGGTGCGAGAGGTCTATGTCTCCGAGGCAATCAAGAATTACATCGTTCGGCTAATCGCGGCGACCCGGAACGATCCTGATCCGCTGCCGGGGGTGGGGGAGCATCTGGCCTGCCCGGCTTCGCCGCGCGGGACGATCATGTTGGCCCGGGCGTGTCAGGCCGCGGCGTGGCTTGCCGGGCGCAATCACGTTGTGCCAGAGGATATCTCGGAGCTTGCCCTGCCGGTCCTCGGCCATCGGCTGATGCTGACCTATCGCGCCGATGCGGACAGGATCGAACGGGACGGGATCATCGCGGCGCTGTTGGAGCAGGTGGATGTTCTTTGAACGCCGCCCAACGCCCGATACGGAAGACCCGACCGGCCTGACGCTGGAAGACTTGATCGCTATCCAGCCCCGCCATGTGCGCGGGCGTCTGGTGCCGGGCAGCCGGGGGCCGGAAGGCGAGCGCTCGGGTCGTGGTCGATCCACCAGCCTGGATTTCGACGGGCTCAGTCCGTACCTGCCCGGCGACGACGTCCGGGCGATCGACTGGCGGGCGACCATGCGGTCGGGACAGACCACCGTCCGGCGTTTCGCGGCGGCGTCCTTCTGCGTGCACATGCTGGTCGTCGACCTGCGTGCTGACCTGTTCTTTGGAACTGCCGACCGGCTGATGACCAAGACGGCGTGCCTGGCCACCGCGTGGATGGCGTGGAAAGCCCTTGCTTTGAATGAACCGGTCGGCCTGATTGCCGGGGCCAAAGTGATCACCCCGCGGCGTGGGCGCAAGCATGTACTGCGCCTGTTGGACACACTGGTCGACGCCTACGGGCATGAAAACGGCCCCGGTCTTTGCGAGGACGATCTGGAGACAGCCGGGACGATGCTGGGCCAACGCGACGAAATCTGTGTTGTCACTGACTTGCCCGCCGATCCGCAAGCGATGTTGGAATTCGGGCGCACTATGGCCCGCTCCCGCAGGCTGCGCTGTGTGCTGGTCGAGGATCCGATGACCCGGCAACCACTGCGCGCCGGGCGATACCCCGTCCGCCGCCCGGACGGACGGCGTCAGGTGATCCGTGTCTCGGGTGGCCGCCCCGCAGACGGGATGGTGGAAACCCGGCTCAAAGATGCCGGTTGGCTGGTCGACTGGGCGCTGGATCTGCTGCCTCGGATGAGGCCATCGTGACCCCTGCGGAGGTCTTCGAGCGATTGCGCGATGTGCATTTGCCCGAGGTCGATGCCGCCGCGGTTGGTGGGCTGGATCCAAGACCTCTGATCATTTTCGCGGTGTTCGTGGCGGCGCTGTGGCTCGCGCGGCTTTGGCTGCGCCACCGTGCGAAGACGGCGCGGTTTGAAACCGATGCGGCCTCTCCCCCTTCGGACCAACGGGACAAGATTGTTCGGGCCATGCTCCAGAGCGCAGAGCGCAACCCGGCGGCGTCCGTGCCACAAGCCGCTTTCGCAGAACCCTCTAAGGTTACCGACGCCGATGTCCACGACCTTCGCACATGGGCGGCCCGGAGGATAAGGTGATGGATTTTGCCCATCCCTGGCTTCTGGCCCTGACGCCCTTGCCGATCCTGGCATGGATGATCCTGCCCACCGCGCGCGAACGCGGCGCGGTCCGCGTGCCGGCAAGTGTCCTCGCGCACCTGCTGACCCAAAGTGCGCAATCATCGGGCTCGCGCGCAGTGCGGCCGGGGGAACTGGTCTTCAAGACCATCGGCTGGATTGCCCTGGTCCTGGCGTTGGCCGGGCCGTTCCTGAAACGACCGGCGGTTCTTGCCCCGACCGGGCGCGACGTCGTTATCGCGTTCGATCTTTCTGCCAGCATGGCCGAGCAGGACATGAACATCGGCGATCGCAAGGTTGCCCGGATCGATATCATCCGCGACCGGCTGGGCGCGTTCGTCAAAAGCCGGAAGGGTGACAGGATCGCCCTGATTGGGTTCGCATCAGAGGCCTACCTGATCGCGCCTTTGACCTTTGACGTCACCGCGATTTCAGAAATGTTGAATGAAATGACCATCGGGCTGCCCGGTCGGAAGACTGATCTGGGTCAGGCCATCGGCTTGACGGTGAAATTGCTGCGGCCCGAGCCAAAGGGTGAGCGTTTGTTGATTCTAATTTCAGACGGTGAAGTGAACGCTGGCCAATTGGCGGCAACCGATGCGGCTGCTTTGGCGCGCGTAATCGGGCTTCGGATCTTCTCGATCGGATTTGCCGAAGAGATCAGCGCAGAGAACACTGCTCATCTGGCAGAACTGGCCAAGATCACCGATGGCACGTTCCGGTCTGCAACCAGCGTTGCCTTGATGCAGGACGCATTGGGCCAGGTGCAAGCCATGGCCCCGATTGTCCCCGGGGATGCGAACGCCGACCGAAGACAGGACCTGCGCTGGCCTTTCCTGCTGGCCAGCCTGATGTGCCTGCTGGTGATTGGCTGGCAGGAGTATCGCGACCCATGAGCTTTGTGACCCCGCTTGCCTTGCTGCTGCTTCTGCCGCTTTGCGGGCTGCTGTTGCTTGTGCGGCATTCGGGGGCCGCAATGGCGCACCGTCTGCCGGGGGCGTGGCAAAGCGTTGTGGCGCCCGGGCTGCGCAGATACCTCGCACTTCGGTCAAAACTGGGCCGTGCCGGTGCGCCAATTCTGTGCTTTGGCGTTGCTGGTCTTCTGGTTCTTGCGCTGTCCCGTCCGGGTCTGGATGCGCCCTCGGATGATGCGTTTTCGACTCTGGCAGGGCGCGTTGTGATCATCGATGTCGGATCCGATCTGGCACGGCACCGCCAGATTCTGGAGGATTTGCACCGCGCCGATCCAGCCGTGTCTACTGCCTTGGTGGCTGTGTCCGGTGATGCCTACCGGATTGTTCCGTTCACCACCGATAAATCGCAGATCGATCGCTATCTGAGGGTGATGAGCGCTGATGTCATGCCCAGACCAGGCCGGAACGCGCATCTGGCGCTTGCGCTGGCAGAACGGGTTCTGTCGGATGCAGGGCTTCCGATCCGGCAGATCGTTTTGTTGTCTGCACGTTCCGCGCCGGAAAATCTGGTCGAGGTTCCGCCGGCAGACAGTGAACGGTTCATCGTGCCAATTGGTACGGTCGAAGGATGGTCTGACTGGGCGGCGGCCCAAAACAGCCGTGTCCTGTCGCAAGACGAACTGGCTGGCCTGAATGTCTCGCTGCGCTCTGATGCGAACGCCCTGGCACAGTCTGAATTGGCGTCCTCTAGAAACGAATTTACCGTCTACCTTATCGCAATCGCAGCACTGCTGTGGCTTTTGCTGTTCCGGCGCAGGTCCGCATGATCGGCGGGAAACACATACTGGTGATTGCCGGTGGATGTATCGCGCTGGCCGTGTCCTGGATCTTGCCGCGGTTGGAAACGCCAACAGACCGGTTTTCGATTGGCGTGAGCCTGATTGCAGATGGGCGTCCCGGTGATGCAGTGCACCTGCTCGAGGATCAGACCTGGCGCGGAATTGCTGAATACCGGGCCAACCGATATCGCCGCGCGGCCACGGAATTCGTGCAGGTCGACGATCTTGTGGCGACGTATAATCTGGGGACGACCTTCGCCCGTTTGGCAGAATGGGACAGCGCCCGCGCTGCGTTTGAGAAAGTGCTGCGCGTTGATCCCGCCCACGAAGACGCCGCGTTCAACCTTTCCCTGGTTCTGAAGGCTCTGGCCCTGCAGCAGCAAGAGCAGGAGGAACAGCGCCAGACCCGCTCGCTGGGTACGGAGAAGGGTGCCGAGGGGCAGGGCGGCCAGCAAGACACCGCATCAAGCGAAAAGACAACCACCGAAGATGCGCAGCCCTCGGAAGATGTCGCCCCCAGTGAACGCGATGCCAACCGTGCCGGTCAGATTGCACAGCAAGGGCGCACGGGAGATCAGGCCCAAACGAAAGACGCCGCCGCAGGGCGCGGTGCGGTGACCGAGACCGAGGATCAGGAGGCGGCGGGCCGTACCGGGGCAGGGGGTATCCGCATTCCCACAAGAAGCGCCCAGAATACCGAGGTTCTGTTGCGCGCCATAAAGGATGATCCCGAAAGGGTTCTGGCGGCGCGCCTGCGAGCGATTGACCGGCTGCGCAGGGAAGGTAGGCAATGAAGGCTCTGTTGATCACCTGCATCGCGTCGATGGGGCTGGCGCAAACCGCCATGGCCAAGAACACCGAAGCGCCAGAGATGCCGGAATTATCCGTAACGCTGGCCCCAAACGCGGCACGTCTGACAAACGGGTATGTTCAAGGCCAGATCGTCATGAAAGTGCACTTGTTGTCCCGCCATCCGTTCGAGGCGCTGGACCTGACGATGCCGCAAATCCCGACGGCCGAAGTGATCGAACTGCAACGGCCAAGGACGCGTAAGGTCACCAGTTATGCCGGACCGGGCCATGTGTTCGAAACCTCGATTGCCATCATGCCTCAGTCCAGCGGGGTCCTGATCATTCCGTCAGTCACGGCTGTGGGGCATGTCGAACCGATCAAGGATCAGGAACTGCATTTTGACCTGGCATCGCCCCCCGCCGAGATGAAGATTGCCGGGATATCCCGGCATTTTGAACATCCCTGGTGGCTTGTCAGCGATCGGGTCGAGATTGAGCAAACCTGGTCCAGTCCTCCAGAAGAAATCCGTGTCGGGGACGTCATCCAACGTACCATCAACGTGCGTGTGTGGGGGGTAACGGCTGAACAATTGCCCGTGCTGGAACATAGCCGTACGCGCGGTGTGAAGACATCCTTGGCACATTCAGAACTGAGAACTAAACGCAGCGCCGATGGTCTTATTGCCAGTGCCAGCTACACTTGGGATCTGGTTGCGGAACCACAGCAGGTTGCCTTTGTCGCCCCATTCGGTCTGGACTATTGGGACCCTTTGGAACATCGACCCAAGAAGGCCGGATTGCCGGGCTTGCGTCTGGAACCGTTGCCTGCCGACAGCGAAGAGATCGCGCTGGCGTTGATGCAAGAGGCCGCGGAAACGCGCAGCCAATCGAACCTGATCGCCCTTATTTTGACCGGCATCATCAGCCTGCCATTCCTCGCCCTGGTGGGCGCATGGGGTCTGACCCGCTTGCCCACCCGGGCGGATCGCAGCCTTCGGGCGACCCTATCCGGGATGCCGGACACGCAAAGATACACTGCGATAGAGCAGTGGCTCGGCGCCTCGGGGTTTTCGAGAGAGTCCTTTGATCGTGAAAGCCCAAGCCGCATCACGCTTTCAGACCAGTTGTTTGGACCGGGCCAGGCCGGTGGGTCTGCATCAGAGTCACTTTTATCTGACGCGCTCGCATTTTCCCGAAGATCGCGGGAGAAGCGATTGATCGACCGACTGCGCAACTTGTGGTATGGCTAAGGGGCTTTCGCGTCCCGTTTTGCGTTATTTCAGGTGTGATGCAATCCGGTTGTTCAACTGAAAAGCTTGTCAGTTCGTTCGTTTTTTGCAAACCATATTGAACTCTGAATTCAGAACGCAGAATCCGAAGCAAGAGTTAACGTTAATGACCGCCGAAAATTGGCGGCGTCCGGGAGGAAGACGTGGCTGACGAACGCCGCTTTAACGCACGTGCAAACAAACAACCTGTCCAGCGAAACCGCAGGGACATCTTGGCCGCAGGAACAGGCCTTTTGATCGGGGCCGCGATCACTGCCCCTGGTCAGGCCGAGGCCGCCAAACCGCCAGAGAAGCTTCCAACCCAGGCAGGGGACCGTATCCAGATCATCAAGGGCGACCTGAAAGATCAGTTCGTGAAGCCCGATATGCTGGAAACGGGTGCCAGGCCCATCGAAGCCTTTCCCTTCGATCCCGAAAACGAAGTTCTGCGACGCAAGAACCGGCTGAACCGCTTGCTGGTGGTGCGCCTGGATCCCGCCGAAATGGACGAAGAAACTCTGAGCCGCAGTACCGAAGGCGTCCTGGTGTTTTCGGCGCTTTGCACCCATCGCAGCTGCACCATCAAGTCATGGAAAGCAGAAGAGCGCATCCTGCGCTGTCACTGCCATTTGTCGGAATTCGATGCCTTGTCCGGAGGCAGCGTTCTAAGCGGACCCGCGCGCAGGCAACTGCCCATGGTCCCGCTCGGTTTGGACGACGAGGGTTTTGTTGTCGCGTTGGATACGTTCACGCGAAAACCTGGGGGCGCCAAAAAATAATCATGGCGCCCTTTCTGCCGGCTCGCCGGCCTATAAAGGGAGGAATGGATGCGTAGATTAACAACCAGTATAGCGGCTTTGGCCGTTGCAGGGGCGGGGACATTCGCCCTTGCGGATGGCTACAATCCCGTCACCGATGCAAGGCTGGCCAATCCTGAACCGGAAAACTGGCTGACATGGCGCGGCAACTACGAAGGCCACGGCCACAGTCCGCTGACCCAGATCAACGATGGCAACGTCAAGAACCTGGTCCCGGCCTGGGTCTTCTCGACTGGCGTGTCCGAAGGGCACCAGGCGCCGCCCATGGTCAACGATGGCATGATGTATGTCTCGACCCCGCAAGGTCAGGTGATCGCCCTCGATGCCCGGACCGGAACCGAGGTCTGGCGCTATCTGCACGAGATCCCGGAAGATCTGTTCCAGTTGCACCCGACCAATCGCGGTGTCGCGCTTTATGGCGATAAGGTCTACGTGGCTTCCTACGAAGCTGGTGTCGTGGCTCTGGATGCCAAGACCGGCAAGAAGGTCTGGGAAACGGTCATCGCCGATTACACCGATGGTTATTACTCGACGCTGTCGCTTCTGGCGGCTCAGGGCAAGATCATCACGGGCGTTTCGGGCGGTGAATACGGGATCCGCGGACACGTGACGGCGCTGGATGCCGAAACCGGTGCAGTTGCCTGGCAGACCTATACCATTCCGGCACCGGGCGAGCCCGGGTCAGAAACCTGGAAAGGTGACAGCTGGAAAGTCGGCGGCGGGTCCGTCTGGATGCAGCCAAACTATGACAGCAACAGCGGGATCATTTATGTCGGTACCGGGAACGGTGGCCCATGGATGCCCGACACGCGTCCCGGCGACAACCTTTATACCACCTCTGTGATGGCGTTGGATATCAAGGATGGCGCGATCAAGGGCCACCACCAATACCACTGGAATGATGCATGGGATTGGGACGAGGTTTCAGCCCCTCTGCTGATGCCGATCGAACGGGATGGCCAAAAGGTCAACGGTTTAGTCCATGCCGGGCGGAACGGATACATCTGGACTATGGAAGCCAAGGACGATGGATCGATTGGTTTCATAGCGGCTGACAAGTTTGTCCGTCAGGATGCCTTCGAGTCCATCGACCCGGAAACTGGGCGGCCTACTTACAGCGAAGCCAAGACACCCGGGACCAACAAGACGGTAACCTTCTGTCCGTCGCTCTGGGGTGGCAAGGACTGGCCGCCAGAAGCGTTTAACCCGGACACCGGCCTATTCTACATTCCAGCGCATGAGAACCTGTGCTCGGAATTAGGCGGTGTACCGATCGGCGAGCGTGAGCCCGGCGAGCTATACATCGGCATTCCTATCGATGTGATCCTGTCCTCCATGCGCTTTGCCGAAGGCATCGATCCATCCAAGCCGGTTCCAATTGGCCAGCTTCAAGCCTGGGACATGAATAAGGGCGAGATGGTCTGGAGCCACAGCTTCAACGATACGCCATTCTGGGGCCCGCTGCTGTCGACTAGTGGCAACCTGATCTTCACGGGCGGCACCAATGACCGGAAGTTCCGGGCGTTCAACGCAACAACGGGCGACGTCTTGTGGGAGTTCCCGACGAACTCTGGCATCACGGCAGTCCCGGCGTCCTATGAAGTCGATGGCACGCAATACATTGCCGTCCAGTCCGGATGGGGCGTCGATGCCGAACGCATGCAGGGCCTCTTGAAGGACATGCTGCCTGAAGGTCGTGTTCCGAACGTGCCGCAGGGCGGCGCGCTCTGGGTCTTTAAACTGGCCGACGGATGAGTGGCCGGCTGACCAATGCAATCCGGGGGCTTATGGCCTCCGGACTTGCGCTTTCGCTGATGGTGGGGGCGGCCCAGGCCGCATCGATGCCAAAGGACAAGGAAGAAGTCCTCGACTACATCCGTACCGCCATCGAAACGAAGGACTATGAAATGCTACGCGAGATGGTGTTCTGGAAGGACGCCGGAAAGATCAAGAAGCGCATTGTTCGCTTCCATCTGGCGCGCAGCCTCGGTCGTCCGATCAAAAGCATCACGTGGGAGCCGTTCCCCGAAGATGGTTTCGACGCAGCTATCGCTATGGGCAAACTCGCGCCCAATATGGATGTGTCCCACGCCGTTCGTGTGATCTTCGATGAAGAGCCGGTCAATGCGACGGGCAAACTGCCCACCGCAGTCTTCCTGGTCGGCAAACGCAAAGAGGTCTTTCGCATTGGCCTTGTGAACCGTGCGGGTTTTGACGACGACGATGATTGATAATTGAGGCTTCCGTTCAGCGGTGGCCCATTAAGGGAGGCGCTTGGTTGCGCCGAAGACCTAACCAAGGCGAACCCAGGAGGGTGAAATGGCGAAACTGAATGTAAACGGCTCTACAGTAGATTTAGAGGGTCCAAGCGACACGACCTTGCTGTGGGCGTTGCGCGACATGGCCGGTCTGACCGGCACTAAGTACGGCTGTGGTGCCGGGCTCTGCGGGGCATGTACCGTGCATGTCGATGGCGTCGCACAGAAATCGTGCATGATGACTGTTGATCAAGTGGTGGGCAAAGAAGTCACGACGATTGAGGGCCTGTCACCCGATGGTGATCACCCCGTGCAGGTCGCTTGGCGAGATTTACACGTCCCACAATGCGGCTTCTGTCAAGCCGGTCAGATCATGCAGGCAGCGAGTCTGCTGTCTGAAAAACCTAGCCCTACTGATCAGGAAATCTTGGACGGGATGGCCGGAAACATTTGCCGTTGCGGTTGCTACGAACGCATCGTCGCAGCAGTCCGGCAAGCAGCGACAGGAAGCTAAGCGATGTTACACTTCATTGAACAAGCCGCAAATGGCGGCCTGAAGGCTGCCGAAAAATTGACCGTCGCCCATGTCTCTCGGCGGGGGTTTCTGGCAACTGCAACTGCGGGCTTTGCCGTTGCTGCGTTTGCAGGAGACGCCGATGCGTTCGCCCGATACAAAACGGGTGGCGATTTCATGCCCGAAGGGCTGCGCTATGACCCACACCTCTTCGTAGCGATCGACCCGGATGGCACTGTCACGCTAACGGCGCACCGCTCGGAAATGGGCACCGGTTCTCGGACCTCTCTGCCAATGATCTTGGCGGATGAAATGGGTGCCGACTGGGCTAAGGTTAAGATCATCCAAGCGCCAGGCGATGAGCTGAAATATGGCAACCAGGACACGGATGGATCTCGGTCGGTTCGCCACCACATTCAGTCCATGCGCCAGATGGGGGCTTCGGTTCGGCATATGTTGGCCCAAGCTGCTGCCGACAAGGCAGGCGTCGATGTTAAAGACGTCCAGGTTGGTGTCCATGAGGTGACAGCTGGCGGCAATACTATGGGCTTTGGCGATCTTGCAGAAGCCGCAATGAAAGTGCCGGTGCCAGAGTTCGAAGCGCTTAGCTTTAAGGATGAGTCCGAATTTCGTTATATCGGCAAGCGCAATATTGGCATCTACGACTTGCACGACATTACAACCGGCAAGGCGATTTATGGCGCCGATGTTAAGCTGGACGGTATGGTTTATGCCGCCGTGGCGCGGCCTCCGGTCCACGCGGCCAAGCCGCTCAATTATGATGCCACGGAAACCTGGAAGGTCCCGGGCGTCCAGCAAGTGATGGGCCTGCCGATTGCTGACTTCCCCGCGAAGTTCGCGCCGAAGGGTGGTATCGCGGTAATCGCTTCGAATACCGATGCGGCGATCAAAGGCCGAGATGCGTTGGAAATCGAATGGGGCGACAGCCGCCACTCGGACTACAACTCCGCAGCCTTCATGGCCGAAATGAAGGAAACCGCGACCAAGCCCGGCAATGTCCTGCGTGCTGTCGGGGATGCTCGAGCAGCAATCGACGGTGCAGCAAAGACCTTCAAGGCGCAATACGGTGGAGCCCATATGGCCCATGCCATGATGGAACCTCCGGTGGCCGTTGCAGATGTAAGGAACGGCAAGGCCATGATCTGGGCCCCAGTTCAGTCTCCGTATGGTGCTCGGGGTGATCTGGCCGCTGCACTAAACATGGACATTGCGGATGTCGAGGTTCAGGTGACACTGCTTGGCGGTGGTTTTGGCCGGAAATCCAAATGTGACTTTGCCATTGAAGCTGCATTGCTGAGTCAGAAACTCGGCAAGCCGGTCAAGGTCCAGTGGACTCGCGAGGACGACATCCAGAACAGCTTCTACCACACCACGTCGGTGGAGGAACTGGAAGTCGGGATGGACGAAAACGGCAAGTGGCTGGGCTTCAGGCACAACTCAGTTGCCCCCTCGATCCTGTCAACTTTCGCGCCGGACAGTGGTCACCAGTTCTTTATTGAAAGCGGCATGGGCCACCTGGATAACCCGTTTCAGGTTCCGAACGTGTCGATCGAAAACGGCAAGGCCATGGCCAAGACCCGGATCGGCTGGTTCCGCGTTGTGTCCAACATCCCGCGAGCCTGGGCGCAGCAGACCTTCTTGTCGGAAATCGCCGCAGACCTGGGCAAAGACGAGCTTGAGTACATGCTCGATGTCATGGGCGAAGACCGTATCATCGACATCAAGGCCGAAAATTACCCGGATGACTTCTGGGATTATGGTGAAGTGTATGATGTCTATCCTATGGACGTGGGGCGTCAGAAAAATGTGCTGCGCATGGCCGCCGAGAAAGCCGGATGGGGCCAGTCGCTTCCAGATGGTGAGGGTATAGGACTTGCCTCGCACCGTTGCTTCGTGACCTACATCGCAGCGGCGGCTCGGGTGAAGATTGTCGACGGCCTTATCCGGGTACCGCAGATCGATGTTGCCATCGATTGTGGGTTTGTCGCGATGCCGGAACGGGTAGAAAGCCAGATCCAAGGGGCGGCTGTGCAAGGCATGACCGCCGCGCTCTATTCGGCAATCAACTTCGAGGATGGTATCCCGCAAGAGGCAAATTACGACACATACCAGATGGTACGCGCGGACAACTTCCCTGAGAAAGTGAATGTCCACATTGTGCCGCATCCTTTCTCGGTACATGCGTCCGGTGCAGGCGAGCCTGGCGTCGCTCCGATCGCCCCTGCGATTGGCAACGCAATCTTCCACGCCACAGGCAAGCGCTTCCGTGACATGCCATTCGGCGACACGGTCTGACGACTTAGAAGAACGCTCCCTGAAGGGCCGGCCACGCGCCGGCCCACTTTTTTTGGTAACAAACCTCTACATTTCAAAGCATGGGGACAAAGATCTCTCGACGCAGCCCCAATAAAGTATGGTCGTGCCGTCGCAACAACGGCGAGCCGGACCAAATCTGAGGCAGATTTCCTATGCTGTAAGTGCGATATCCTGGGCGGCAATGAACTTCCGACTGAGCCGATATTCATGCTACTAAGGCAAAGGGCTCCCCATTGCACAAGAGCTTTTCAATGTCTGAAGTGGGCTGAAACCACCAAGCTGGTGAGGCGAAGCCGAACCTCGCTGATTAACGAAATTAGCGTGCACGCCGAAGGCCCGCTTTCGCTAAATCATCGATGAGGAGTACTTTTATCGAACGGCAGGTTTGTTCGCATACTACCAATTGCCCGGCACGTCACCGAACGGCAAGACTATGTGCACTAAGCCCAGTCACCAGCGTCAGGTGAGCGGCTGGGGCTACGACTTTCCGAGCCGCCATTTCGGGGTACTTCACGGAGTATGAATTGACTCCATTTACTGTTATTCATAAAATGGGTTATGGATAACAATATTGCTCACGAATTATGACGCAGTATAGTTAATACAAGCCATAAGTTCCTAGCAATATAATTTAACATAAGAAACATTATAGACCCAAAATCGCCGTTAAGTTGAATGTTAGTCCAGCTATTCGCGTCGCTGTATGCACCGCAGCCGCCACTCTTGACTTACTTCTTCTTTGCCCGCCCCTTCGGCTTCTCGGTGGGCTTGCGCCCAAGGCCGATCTTCTTGGCAAGGGCCTGGCGCTTCCTGGCATAGCTGGGTGCCACCATGGGATAGTCATGTGCTAGCCCCCACTTCGCACGGTAGTCTTCTGGGGACATGTCGTAGGACGTCTTGAGATGGCGCTTCAGCATCTTCAGCTTTTTCCCGTCTTCAAGGCAGATGATGTAATCGTCGGTGATCGACTTCTTGATCGAGACCGCAGGCACGGGCGGGGCTTCCGGTTCCTGGGGCGGGACATGGAGATCCGAGAGCTTGGCATAGACGGCCTGGATCGAGGTCGCGAGATCTGCGGTCGGAACATGAT
>CAYYZH010000079.1:2452-17854 GCA_964475765.1 uncultured Limibaculum sp. | reverse complement strand
GCCGGACAGCATCGCGGGATGCACCTATTGCCAGCCGCAAGTCGCCTCCGTCGGCATGACCGAAGCGCAGGCCAAGGAGGCGGGCAAGAAGATCAAGGTCGGGCGTTTCCCCTTCATCGGAAACGGCAAGGCGATCGCATTGGGCGAACCTGAGGGCATGATCAAAACCGTCTTCGACGGAGGAACCGGAGAGCTATTGGGCGCCCACATGGTCGGCGCCGAGGTCACCGAACTGATCCAGGGCTATGTCGTCGGCCGCCAGCTGGAGACCACCGAAGAAGACCTCATGCACACAGTCTTCCCCCATCCGACCCTCTCCGAGATGATGCACGAAAGCGTGCTGGACGCTTATGGCAGGGCCGTCCATTTTTGACACATGAAACGCCGCAATAATCTCTTGTCGAAGTACAAAGCGCCGCACGCGGATGATATCTATTGGCGTGCGGATCGTGTTGCGGCTCTTGCTTCAGATCCAAATCGTGTGGAGTGCCCGAAATAGCTTCGGCGCATGGCGGAACTCTGGGAGAAGCGTGCTGTGAAAAAGGAGCGCGCTTTGGAACATAAGCTCGCACAGCACTAACTTTCCACGTTCGATCTTCAGGTCAGGACCACATCAAACACATACCTGACTGGCGGGCCATCAATCCGCTCGGCGATCAGGGCTGCGCTGTTGGTGACACGGCGCAGGAGGAGGTCACCGGCGTTGCCTTCCTCCTCGGGGAAATACATTTGTGTGATCAAGGGCGGGCGGCCACCGCTCTCGACCTTCGCATGGATATGCCGAACACGGCCGGGATAGACGCCGGGGCGGATCGTACGGAACGCATACGAGCCATCAGTCCCCGTCTTGACCGCGCCAAACCCCTGAAAGTCGGGATCGGCCAGCCCGCCATTGTTCCGGCCAACATGAGGATAAATGCCCGCGGGATCGCAGTGCCAGATCTCGACACCCGCACCTGCTACAGGACTGCCGGAGAGATCACGCACATGTCCCACCATCTCGATCACTTCGCCTTGCGGCGTGCGATCCCCGAACAGCGTCAGGTCCGCGTCCCTATCCTCAGGGATCGTGCGGGGATAGAACGGCCCGGCCGTCTGCGCGGGCGTCGGCTCGGCTGCTCTCACCAGCGACGATAAGGCCAGAACGGCCGGCGCTGCCAGCAGAACGGCACGGCGGGTTCGGATTGTGTGGCGCATAGGCGATCTCCTCTTATCCGCAATAATTTGCCTTGCACCGGCTGCGGGGCAAGTCGAATTATGCACAGGACCTCTGGGGAGACGGGATCAACATGGCAAACACCGCTGACATTCTGGTGATCGGCGCGGGCATGGCCGGATGCGGAGCCGCGGCCAGACTGGCGCCAAATGCACGGGTCACGGTGCTGGAGATGGAGGACCGGCCCGCCTATCACACCACGGGGCGTTCGGCGGCTGTCTTCATCCTGAACTATGGGAATGCAGTGATCCGGGCACTGAACGCGGCCTCGGAGGAGACGTTCCGCACAGGCGGCGATCTGGCGGAGGCGGGGTTCCTATCACCACGCGGGGTGCTCGAGGTTGAGGAACCCGGCATGGCGGACGCTTTCACGGCCTTTGTCGACGGGGCAAAGGGGCTGGAGATTCTTGATGTGGATCAGACGCGCGCGCTGTTCCCGATCTACCGGCCCGAGAAGATCGTGCGGTCGGCCTACGAGCCCGATGCGGCCGATATCGACGTCGACGGACTGTTACAGGCGTTCATCCGGACCCTGCGCTTGCATGGCGGCGAGATCATTCCTCGCGCAAAGGTCACCGGCCTCTCCCGTATCGGTGATGTTTGGCGGGCCGAGACCGACGCAGGTGCGTTTGAAGCGCCCGTCGTGGTCAATGCCGCCGGTGCCTGGGGCGATGTCGTGGCAGGTATGGCAGGGATCGATCCGGTTGGCCTGACACCGTGTCGGCGTAGCATTGCGGTGCTGCCGCTTCCGGATGATCTCAACGCACAGGCCTGGCCAGTTACGGCGTCCGTCGCCGAGACCTGGTACGCAAAACCCGATGGAGGGCGGCTTTGGGTCTCTCCCGCGGACGAGGATCCGGTCGAGCCGCACGATGCCTACCCGGACGACATGGTGCTGGCCGAGGGGCTGCATCGGTTCGAACAGGCGACCACCATGGACGTCACCCGGGTCGAGCGCAGTTGGGCCGGACTTCGGACCTTCGCACCGGACCGCACACCGGTGAATGGGTTCGAACCGGAGGCCGAAGGTTTTTTCTGGCTGGTCGGACAGGGCGGCTATGGGATCCAGACCGCGCCGGCTATGTCGATGCTCGCAGCCAAACTGATCAAAGGCGACACGCCCGATGTATCGGCACAAACCGTCGAGGCATTGAGCCCGGCAAGGTTCAGATCCTGACCCTTTCCTTGTGACCCAGATCACAAACCGAAGCAGAAACAGGCCGAATTGACGGGCCCACCCTGCGATTCCCCACAAACGGGACGCGATCACCCACAGTATAATGCAAGTTGAGGCAGACGCATTAATTCGCCTCGCACCTTAATTTCAAACAAAGGAGACTTCAAATGGACCAACTTATGGCGATCCAGCGGGCCAACCCCGGGATCCAACTTTCGGATGACGATCAAAAGCGCGCCATTCAGGGCACATTGATGCAGGTCGGCGTTGGCGCGGTCATTGCCAACGGCCCGCTGACAAACGGCTCAATCGCGGGCACCGTCAGCTCCGGCGCATCCCAGCCGAAAGGGTGCGTCAGCTATCTGCGCTTTCAAAAAAGCGCCGAGGATCTGACGATCGTCATCGTCGATGGCAACACCTATTCCGGTGGCAACATCAACGAGTTCCGCGAGGTGCTTCTGGACGCTTCGCTCGCGATGAAATGTGTCAGCTTCTGCTGGGACAGCGAAAAGCGCGAAATGACGATGCTGAACGTGCATCCGCTTTGTTGCTGCCGGTGCGAAGAGTTCGGCAACGGCTGAAACGGACCAGAGTGGGACGGTTATCGATGGGGCGGGTCTTGGCCCGCCCCACATTGCTTCAGATCCGCTCGAGGGCGAGAGCGATGCCCTGCCCGCCGCCGATGCACATGGTCACAAGGCCTTTGGAGCCGCCTGTCCGCTCCAACTCGGCGAGGCATTTCAGCGTAATGATCGTACCCGTCGCCCCAATGGGGTGGCCGAGCGCAATTGCGCCGCCATTGGGGTTCACTTTGGCCGCGTCGAGACCGAGGCCCTTGTTGACCGCGCAGGCCTGCGCCGCGAACGCCTCGTTGCTTTCGACCACGTCGAAATCGTCGGCGGTCAAACCCGTGCGCTCCATGAGTTTTTGCACTGCCGGGATCGGGCCGAGACCCATGACTTCGGGCCGCACGCCGGCATGGGCATAGCCAAGCACGCGGGCGCGAGCCTGCAGCCCGGCGCTCTCCGCGGCTCCCGCTTCCGCGAGAATGATCGCCGCGGCCCCGTCATTGATCCCCGACGCATTGCCCGCGGTGACCGAGCCGTCTTTCTGGAACACAGGGCGTAGCTTCGCCAAATCCTCAGGCGTTGTCTCCGGTTTACCGTGCTCATCGGTATCAAAAACGATATCGCCCTTACGCGTCGAAATCGTAAACGGCGTGATCTGATCGGCAAAGCGGCCATCCTTCTGCGCTGCCCCGGCGCGGTGCTGACTGGTCAGCGCAAAGGCGTCCTGCTCCTCGCGCGTGATCTGATGCTCGGCGGCGACGTTCTCTGCCGTGACGCCCATATGTCCCGTGCCGAACGGGCAGTTCAGCGCACCGATCATCATATCGACGATCTTGGTATCGCCCATCTTCTGCCCGGTCCGCGCAGTCTGCATGGCGTGTGGGCTACGCGACATGGCTTCAGCTCCGCCAGCCAGCGCAAAGTCGGCATCCCCGAGGGTGAGCGCCTGCACGGAGGAAACGATGGCCTGCGCGCCCGATCCGCAGAGGCGATTTACGTTCATCGCGGGCGTTGTGTCCGGGATACCTGCGCCGATGGCAGCGACCCGGCTGAGGTACATATCCCGCGGCTCCGTGTTGATGACATGGCCGAAGACCACGTGTCCGATCTGTCCGCCCTCGACCCCGGCTCGCTCCATCGCGGCCTTGGCCACATGGGTGGCGGTGTCGATGGGAGCCGTCCCGGCCAGCGTTCCGCCAAAAGTGCCGATGGCGGTTCGGGCGCCATCCAGGATCACGATGTCGCGGGGCAAGGTATCACGGGGCATGGGATTCTCCTCCGAATGAGATTTCGGAGGAGATAGATCACATCGGCCTCACGCGCGCCAGCCGTCTTTCGGCAGCGCGACAAGCGGCCAGGGTCAGCCCGGGTTGCGGACCCAGACCTCGACCCGGCGGTTTGCGGTACGGCCAGCCAGCGTGGTGTTGCAGCCGACGGGGGTCAGTTCTCCATAACCCAGCACTTCGATCTCGGCATCCGCCAGCGCGCCTTGCGCGACAGAGGCCCGGATTTCCTGCTCCACGACCCGCGCCCGGCGTGCACCCAGTGCGGTATTGACTTCAAACTGACCAATGCTGTCGGTGAACCCGACCAGAAGCACCTCACGGTCCGCATAGGCCCCACGGGCCAGATCCTCGGCAAGACGCTTGGCATCGATCTGCGATTTCGGTGTCAGGGTGCTTGCCCCCGGCGTAAACCGGAAGGTGATCGACAGCCGCTCGGCATCGCGCAGCTCGACCAGCATATCGCGCATCAGGTTCAGCGAAACCTCAGGTTCTCCGGCAATCGCATGGACCAGTCGAGCGCCTTGCTCATCGATCGACTGGCTCTCGACCGTCTGGTTCACGAAGCCCGCCTCGGCAATCAACGGCTGTGCCTCGTCGGAGAGCGCAAATTCGACGATCTGGCGCGCATGGGCCGGGGTTCCCGAAGGCAGCGTGTAGAGGTAGAGCCGCCGGGACAGCGGATATTCCTCGGTTTTCATCGCGAAAGTGGTGGGATGAGAGAGCAGCCCGCAGGCGAGCCGGATCGGCAGCGCTTTGGCTGCGCGGCGAAATGCGATCCCGGTCACACCGATGCCCATCGGATCATTGGCGACGGCGTCGGACAGCCGCGCATTGTTGTCGAAGCGTTGCGCCTGCGGTGTGATCAGTGATCCGGTCGGTGCGAGCACCAGTGAGCCAAAGGTCTGGAAGGTGCCGCTGCTGTCGGACATCGCATAAATGTTGATCGGCCCAGACGGCCCGCCAAGTTGAGACCAGTCGGTCAACTGGCCGGAGAAGATCAGCGATAGCTCATCGACGGAAATCGAGCGCACAGGGTTGGTCGGATGTGTGATCGCAATCAGCCCATCAAGCGCCAGCACATGCTCGTCGTCGGTGTCCCGCAGATCCGGCACGTTGGCCTGACCAAGCACTGCCATATCCCGGTCACGAGCCCGCCGTGACGACATACCTATGGCCGCCTGACCGTCCGCAAGAGCCGCGTAGGATGCCGAAGATCCCTGCGACTTGAAGGTGATCGCGGCCATTTCCTTGCCGTTCTCGTGCACGATCCGTAAGGTGTTCTCCAGCGGCGATGCGCCAACTTCGGAGACCAAAGTCGCGTCCAGAGCGTCTGCATACCCCTCGATCAGGGATGGCATCAGCGCGGCGCCCATCGTGTTCGACCCATGAATGCCAAACTCTGCGCCAAACAGAAGGTTTTCGGGGCACGCCTCACCCTCGCAGTTTACCTGCAGAGCATCGACCGTAATCGTGCCCAAGACGGTCTCGATGGTGAAGACCGATCCGTCAAAGTCGACCAGTCCCCCCTGTAGTTGGGTTGAGCCGTCCAGCGACTTCAGTATGACCTCAGGTTTGTCCTGAGCCAACGCCGTGCTGGCCATGACGACACCGCCCAAGACGGCGCATGTCCGCATAAATCTTGCAAGTCTCACAGGTTCAGCTCCCTGCCCGCGCCTCGCCGCGGATCACGTGACCGTACTTTCACCACTTGGTAATCAGCAGGTCCTCAACAGCGTTTGTAATCATGCTATTCCCCGAAGAACCTTCGGTGATACGCGAACAGTCTTCAGCCGCCAGACGACGGATCTCCGGGCGCTGAAGTTTGCCGTGTTCGGTGCGAAGCACCATGAACTGGGGCGTGGCATGAGCCCCGTCCCCACACGTCCCGGCCAATTGGTCACGACTGCGGCTTACATAGTCGATCAGCAGGTTCACCGCGCCGGTCTGCCCTCTTGCACGGTGCCAATGCGAGTAGATCTGAGCGTTCTGGCCCACTCCATCGATACTGCGCTTACCGGTAAGGAACCCGCCACCGGAGCGGCGTACATCCGAGAAACCGCGCGGGTTTTCAGGGCTGACATGGCTCGCTGTGCCAAAATCAGCGCCGAATTCCAACGCGTTCAGTTCAATGTCCACCGGAGCGTCCCAGACCAGCGCAATGCGCGAGATCTTCTCGATGTCGATGAACGGGATCTGCAGCTCGGTCACCTTGCCATCGGCGAAACTCAGCGTCGCGTCTGACTGGTGCTCGAACCCAAGTGCCACGAACTGACCACTGCCCTCTTCATTGATGGCAATGCCAAACGACATTTCCGAATAGTCCAGACGCGCGATCGATCCCGCTTGGCATGGCGCCTCGACGTCAATCACCGTGAACCCGGCACGGCGGACATCAAGCCAAACTTCAGGCTCCTGAGCGCAATTCTCGGCCACAGTCGAAGGCTGAGCGGCCGGTTGCTGCACGGGTTCAACCTCCGTGTCGGGGCGAGCGGCTAGCTTGGGCGTATCGACCTCTTTTTCCGGCTCCGGCTGGCTTTTGTCGAGTGGGAAGACAGGCAACGCTCCACCGAACTGCGGAGCATCGACCACCTGTTCCGTTGGAGCGGCAAGGGCGATCTTAGCTTGCGATGATGATTCCACACCGGAGAAGGTCTGATCTGTGCGCCCGACGGTCAACTCGCCGGTTTTGCGCGCACGACGCGGCACGCGGGGACGCAGCGGGCGACGAGCCCGGCGTTCGATGACAGCGCCCATAAATTCCGTCTTCGGCGCGACCTCGGCGTCGGAGGATCCACCGGAGAAAAAACCGAAGAGAGAAGACGATCT
Source organism: uncultured Limibaculum sp. (assembly GCA_964475765.1). GTDB lineage: Bacteria > Pseudomonadota > Alphaproteobacteria > Rhodobacterales > Rhodobacteraceae > Thermohalobaculum. The sequence continues at coordinate 10,780 of CAYYZH010000079.1, read as the reverse complement.
GGTCTCGGCTTCATCCTCAGATTGCGGTTCGCCCTGGCCTGTTGGGCCGAGATGTCCGACGACAGCACCGTCTTTGGTCACAGCCACCGCCGGGCGGTCGATTCCGAAGGACGGAATGCTTTGCACGGCACGCGGCGCCGGACTGACAGTCGGCGGCGTGTCGCTGAGCGTTGGCTCCGTCGATACTGTGGTCTCTACGTTGGGTGTCTCCGCCTGCGCGGGCGCCTCACTGGTCGGCGCAATAGCGGCGATGATGATGTCCCGTTCGTCATCCTCGGCGCGCGCGGCATCTTCTGTCTGGCCATCGGTCTGCTCAGTATCGATCGCGGCAAGCGACGCAGCCTCGAGCTGCTGCGGGGCCTCTTCAGTGGCAGGCGCAAGCGTTTCGGGCGATTCAAACGCGCTGCTGTCGAGGGCCGCCAAAAGTGCGGCGTCAGACTTTGCTTCGGTATCGCCGGACAGGTCGGACTTGGCGGTCGGCTCGATTGTCGCCATCGACACCTTTGCCGTAGGCTCGGCCTCGTCCGTGTTTTCGCTTGTGAAAGCCAACACCGGTTCTGGCGTTTCCTCATCAACTCCAGTCGGCTGATCTTCGCCAGACTGTACCGGCGCCTGATCGACCTCGACCGCAACATCCGACGGAGCAACCTCTTTCGCTGCGGCGGCAAGTTCGGCATCAGGAGATGTTTCTTCGGCCGGGGCTGCTGCAGCTTGCTCCGTTTTGGCGTCGTCGACTGACATTTCCTGCACACGCGCAAGGATCGTTCCGGTCTGACCGTCTCCAGCGCCATCGATGGAATAGCGAATGATCTGGTCGCCAGAACACTGGCCGACCGGAAGGTATTCAACGATCCCATCCTTGACGAAGGTGCGTCCACAGGACGGCTCGCCGGCAATTCTCAGCCCCTGGCGATGGGAAGGTTTGATGCCGGTATCATTGGCGAAAACGTCGATGCGCATCAGAGAACCGGGAGGGGCGACGATCTCATCGTCATTGAGAACCAGGGCATCGGAATTGCCGCCGAACAGATCGTTAACACCATCGATCCGCTGGACGAACATGCCGATGGCAAGCATCAGCACAACCCCAGTGAGAATCGAGATCATCTGGTCGTCTTTAAACAAGGTCCGAGTCCTCAGTTCCATGCCTGCGCCCTTGCGGACACATCTCACCTAACCCCCTAAGCACACTCGAGAAATCGTACAAACGGCTGATAGCCGGACATAACAAACAACCAACAGATCGCCTAAAGTGGCAGCTTGGCGAATTTATGGCAGCCCCATGCACCTTCACCCGCCAAGCGCGAGACGAACGATAGTAGATCGCAGAAAACGCGTAGAAAAGTCAACGGGATGCTGGAATTTGTTCTGGTATAATTTGGCTCATGAATCGTTCAGTCATCATGCTGTCTGCCACAGTTCGGCCCGCGTTTTGTGGTGACAATCTGGCGACTGCCGATAGGACGGCACAACCAATGGCAATCTGGCGCAGTCGGACAGATGAATATGGATGACAACGCGACGCCCGAACAGGCACCACGATCCCCGCGCAATCTGCTGTTTGTGTGCGATGGGACCCTATCCTCGCTGCGCCGGGGAGAGGAGACAAATGCGGGTCTGCTTTACCGGCTGGCTTCCGAGACCGGTCAAAGCGAGATACAGCGCTATGAGTACGATCGCGGGGTGCAGGGCAGCGGGTTCCGGAAATGGGTCAACGCCGCATCGGGCAAGGGGATAAATCACTCGATCCGGCGCGGGTATGCGTTTTTGGCGAGCCATTATCGGCCGGGCGACCGGATCTTCCTGATAGGGTTTTCTCGCGGCGCCTACGCAGTTCGTTCGCTAGCAGGCATGATCGGCCATATCGGGCTTTTGCACCGGAATTATGCGACCGAGCGGCATGTGCGGTTGGCGTTCCGGTTCTATGAGGTCAGCTCAAATTCGCCAGCGCGGCGGATGTTCTCCGAGCGACGCTGTCACCAAGGCGTCGAAATCGAGATGCTGGGGGTCTGGGATACGGTCAAGTCGCTGGGCCTGCCCTACCCGCTCCTCAACCGTCTCGCCCCGATGGCGACCGAATTTCATGATGACCGGCTGGCCCCACATATCCGGCATGGATACCACGCGCTGGCCATCGACGAGGACCGCAGTTCGTATCGCCCGCGGCTCTGGCGCTATAGCAGAGAGTGGCAAGGACGGCTGGAGCAGGCGTGGTTTCCCGGCTCCCATGCGGATATCGGCGGCGAAGTTCGCTCCCGGCGGGCGGCCCGCGGTCTCTCGAACATCCCGCTCAACTGGATCCTGCGCCGGGCCGAGCGCCATGGGCTGAAGCTGCCCGAAAGCTGGCAGGAGCGGTTTCCCGAAGACGCCGCCGCTCCGATGATCGGATGCCGCACCGGGATTGCCCGATTCTTCGTGATGCGTGAGCCCCGACAAGTTGGCGGGAGCGATGGCGAGACGCTCCACCTTTCGATCCGCGAGCGTATGGCCGCCCTGCCCCGATATCGGGCCCGCGCCGATATCAGCACGGCCAACACGGGCCAAATTACGCCGCCCGCGTCAGAGCCCGGTTAGGACCGAGTCGAACTGCTCTAGTGCCCAATCGACCTGATCGGCCGTGATGACGAGAGGCGGTGCGATCCGGATGGAGTGTTCATGCGTGTCCTTTGCCAGAACGCCCTTGCCACGCAGCGCCTCGCAATAGCGCCGCGCGCCGCCCGCAGAGGGGTCGAGCTCGACTGCCAGCATCAGACCGCGCCCGCGGATTTCCTTGACCGCGTTCGAACGGATCGCCTTCAGGCCGGTGATGAACCGCTCCCCCATGATGGCGGCGTTCTCGATCATCCCCTCCTCGACCAGCACGCGCAAAGCGGCCCGCGCCACGGCACAGGCCAGCGGATTGCCGCCGAAGGTCGAGCCGTGCTCCCCCGGCTTCAGAACACCAAGCACCTCGGTGTTCGATAGAACGGCGGAGACCGGGTAAAAACCGCCCGAGAGTGCCTTACCGACAAGTGTCACATCGGCTTCGATCCCCTCGTGCTGCTCGGCCAGCAGCTTGCCCGTCCGACCGAGGCCAGTCTGGATCTCGTCGAGGATCAGTGTGATCTGATTGTCGGTGCAAAGCGTGCGCACGGAGGTGAAATACCCTTCGGGCGGGATGATGACCCCGGCCTCTCCCTGAATGGGCTCGACCAGAAAGGCTACGGTGTTCGGCCCGATTGCCGCTTCGAATGCGGCCAGGTCGCCGAAGGGGACGACGCGAAAGCCCGGCGCAAACGGACCGAACCCGGTCCGCGCAACCGGATCGGTGGAGAAGCCGACGATCCCCATGGTCCGGCCATGAAAGTTGTTTGTCGCGACAATGATCTCAGCGGCATCCTCGGCAACGCCCTTGACGTCATAGCCCCATTTGCGCACCGCCTTGACCGCACTCTCGACCGCCTCCGCGCCGGAGTTCATCGGCAACACCTTGTGGCTGCCGGTCAGCGTAGCGATCTCTTCGTAGAACAACGCGAGTTGGTCGTTGCGAAACGCCCGGCTGGTCAGGGCCAGCTTGCCCGCCTGCTCGACCATCGCCTCGAGGATCTTCGGGTGACTGTGCCCCTGATTGACCGCGGAATAGGCGCTGAGGCAATCGAGATAGCGTCTGCCATCGGTATCCCAGACATAGACGCCCTCGCCCCGCGACAGCATCACATCCAGCGGCTTGTAATTGTGCGCACCAAGACGCATCTCGGTCCGGATCAGATCGGCAGTCGTCATTGTCGGATCCCCTCGTTGCAAAGATCTCTGGAGGTCAACAGCTCAGACACGGCGGTCGATGACACGGCGTCCGAAAAGACTCGCGGTCAGCTCGACCAGCAAACGGGCGGACATGCCCCGATCGTCGAGAAACGGGTTTAGCTCCACCAGATCGAGCGAGGTGACGAGGCCGCTGTCGCTCAGCATTTCCATCGCGAGATGCGCTTCACGATAGGTCGCGCCGCCCGGTACCGCGGTCCCGACACCCGGCGCGATCTCCGGGTCGAGAAAATCTACATCGAGGCTGACATGCAGCATCGCATTGGCCCTGGCAACGGTCTCGAGCACTTCGCTGAGCAGACGCGAGATGCCGCGTTCGTCGATGGCCCGCATGTCGATCACATTGATCCCGCGAGCCTGTACCAGATGGCGCTCCATCGCATCGACAGAGCGGATACCGATCTGGTGGATCTGACTGGCGGGCACACGCATCCGCTCGATCCCGTCATAGAGCCAATCGAGCCCGGGCTCACCGGTCATGGCCGCAACAGGCATCCCGTGCACATTGCCCGATGGCGAGGTGGTCGGGGTGTTGAAGTCTGTGTGGGCATCCAGCCAGAGAACATGCAAGGGCCGGTTCTGACCGGCCGCACGCCGCGCCATTGCGTTGACAGACCCCACCGAAAGGGCGTGGTCCCCACCCATGAAAATCGGCACAGACGAACCAGTTTTATCTCCGGCGCGATCTATCGCGCGCGTCCAGGCAGCGACCACTCCGGGCTCCTCGGCCCGTCCTTTGATAGTGATTTCAGTAACTTCGGACAGGGCAAGATTCCCGGCATCCCGCACGTCATGGCCAAGCTCTCTAAGCGCCTGCCGAAGCTCCGCGGCCCGGAACGCATCCGGTCCCATGTTGCAGCCGCGCCGCCCGCTGCCGGCCTGCATCGGGATGCCAATCAACGTGATCTGCATGTCACCCTCGCGTCTTGTGTGCGGCGCTCAGTATGGCCTGACATGCGCGCAGCTAACAGCCGGGATGTTGACCCAATTCGAGGAAACCCTTTCAAAGCGCTTGTTGAGAGCGGGGAGGAAGTTCCTGGGCAGGTCATCACTCTCAATCTGGCGGCTTTGCGCAATGTGCGGGGTTCTAGGAGCGCAAGCCACTGTTCAATCCGGATCATTGCGTTAGGTACCGGCCAAGCACTGACCATCACCGCGGAGCCCGTCATGGCCGATCCGACTCCCCTCGTGCAACAGACAAACATTCCTGAACCTGCCCGGCTGTTGGGATACGCAGGGCTCATCCCGTTCTTCGGGCTCGCCGGGCTATCCGGTTTCCTCTCCGAGCCTCACGCCTCCATGGCGCAGGCATGGCTGACCGGTTACGGCGCGGTCATCCTTTCGTTCATGGGCGGATGCCGTTGGGGATTTGCTGCAGCAGGTCTGGGAGACGGCCCGTCCTTCGCACCGCTAGCCATTTCGGTCTTGCCATCCTTGTACGGATGGGCCGTGGTCTCAGCCCTACCCTTTACGCCTGCGGCCCTCGCGCTCGCAGTCGGCTTCTTCGCACTCTACGTGGCAGATGTGAGACTGACCCGAGAACGCGGGGCACCCGTCTGGTGGAGAGCTCTACGCCTTCCCCTCAGCGCCGGTGCGGCTGGCGCTCTGGTGTTGGCAGCTGGTTTGGCACTCCTGGGCTGAGATCAATCCAAAGGCACGCGCCCGCCCGAGGGCGTGATCCAGACCTCATCATAGGGATAATCAGCCTCGGATTTCCCACCCATCAGCTTTTGGATCAGCGCGATCTGAAACTCGATATAGCCCATGGAATGTGGTGGTGTGCCCGCTCCTTCGGTCATCGCGTGGTTCAACGCTCGCAATCGGTGAAACGGCACCGAGGGGAACGCATGGTGCGCCGTGTGATACTGCATGTTCCAGCAGAGCCAGCGCATCACCGCATTGGTCCGGGTCGACCGGGTGTTTTCCAGAATGTTGTCGTCATGGCTGAGCCCGAGGTGCTCGATCGTATTCTGCAGCTGATGCACTGGTTTCGTGATCAGCATAGGCGCGAGCCAGAGGATCACCGCTGCCCAGCTTTGGAACGCGAGCGACAGCACAGCGACCGCCCCATAAAGAGCCATATGGATCCGCGCTTCGCGCACGACGATGTGTTCTTGGTCCGGACGGATATACGGCTCCAAAACAATGCCTCTACAAAACCGGATCAAACGGGCCACGCGGCTGGCCCAATAGGTCGGACCTAGGAACCACAAAAGGTAGGAGCGCAGCGTGTAGGGTTCGCGCGCGAGTTCGCCGTCGCGCTCCCAGCTCTGGGTCCATTTGTGATGCGCAGTGTGCTGGATCAGGTCGAAGTCGCGCGGGAAGATCATCAGAAACCCGATGAGGCGCCCGACCCACTCGTTCAGCCATTTCGTTTTGAATGGTGTGCCGTGGCTCAACTCGTGTTGCCCGGCATAGAGGAAGTTGATGATAACGCCGTGCACGAGGAAAATCGGCACGGTCCACCATGTACCCCAGGTGAGCCAAAGGGCCGTTCCGCTCAGGGCGATAGCACCAAAATGGCCGCCAGCCTGGATAGCGCCGCGCATATCCGAGCGTTGCATCATACCGCGCAGCACTCCGGGCTCGATGATCCGCCCGCGCACAAATGTCCCGTCCATCGCACATCTCCTGTCTTGACCCGCAAAGTGGGCCAAGCCCTAGGACGGGTCAAGCCGGAGCCATGCCGCGGGATGGTTTGGATGAGCACAGTTCTTTCACACACGCGACATCGCGGCTGTGCCGCGTTGCCGCTTTGTGCGACCAGGCCCCACCGGATCAGGCGGCGCGTTCCAGACGGCAGAAACAGGACGCCGTGATCGGCACATCAGATCGGGCGCCGGCTAGATCAAGGCGCTGTTTGATCAACACCGCCTCAGCGGTATCTCCGCGATGCTTCAGGCACTCCAGCAGCCCGTGCAGGGCCCAGGGGTTGTCCGGATGCTGACAGGCGCGGCTGAGTTGGCTATCGAGACCGAGATCAGCGCGGTAAACCGCCTCGGCTTCATCGACTTCCCCCTGCTCCAGCAGCAGCGCGCCCAGCGCATGGCGGGTTGGCTGCATCCAGCCCCAAGGCTCATCATACGGCAGCGCATCGTCTAGAGCGACCGAGCGGCGCAAATGGGCGAAGGCCGCGTCGAAATTGCCGCGTCTGTACTCGATCTCGCCGGAGGCCATTTCCTCCGCGATGTTGAAAAGATCCCAGCAGATATTGTTGTGTACACGGCGGCTCTCGGGAACCGTCTGGCGGGCCTCGCGGAACCTCTCGCGCTCCTCTTCTGCCGCTGCGACATCTCCGAGCGCCGCATAAGCCACCGCCTTGGCGTAGTGCATCATCGTGGTTGTCGCGCAATAGAGCGCGGGATCCGCAGGCAGATCCTGATCAGTGATTTCCTGCCATTTGCCGAACCGTACGAGAACATGCTGCTTCATCGCGAGATAGGCCTCGACAAAGTCGGCCATGGGCGGCGATTCCTGACGCAGCAGTTCCTCAGGGATCGTGGCAATCAGACCTTCTGCAGCGGCGAGCGCTGGCTCGAACTGACCAAGGAACATCGCTCCATAGATCGCGAAGTGGAAGTTGTGCACGCGGTATAGCGTGTAGAAGTTCATCGCTCCATCGCGCGCCACGGCCTTGTCATCGGCTTCGATCGCCTTGAGGTTCCAAGCCAGCACGTCGCGATAGTTGCCGCAGAGCACATCGATATGGGTCGGCATGTGAATGAGATGTCCCGCATCGGGGACCAACTCGCGCAAGCGATCCCCGGTACGCAGCGCGCGCTGCGGAAACGGCGACATCTCCATCAAGTGGACATGCAAGTGCAAAAGACCGGGATGATCCCAGGACGCGGGTTGACCGGAGAAGGCCTCATCTAGAACGGCCATCGCTTCCTCGGTCCCGGCACGCTCCGCCGGTTTGCCCGACTGCAGATCCCACATCTGCCAGGGCGTGCGGTTCATGATCGCCTCGACAAACACACAGCGCAGGTCAAGGTCGTCGGGCGCCGCCTGGTGTACCCCGCGCATGGCATCTGCAAAGGCATCGTTCCACGGCCACATCTCGTCAATCGGGTCGCGCTGGGGATAGCGTGCCTTGAGCGCCTCGATCAGCGCCCGCTCACCGTGCGTCGTGCCTCCAATCCGGGCCAACGCTGCCTCGGTCGCGTCGAACGCCGCCGCGAGCGTGCGTGCACGCCCCTTGGGATCGTAGAGATGCCAGGGCATGTTGTAGTTTGGACCGGTGGCGTATGCGACGCCCCACCACGCCATCGCGCAATCGGGATCATGCTTCAGCGCCTGTTGAAAGCAGGCAATCGCCTCCTCGTGCCGATACCCGTAGCACCAGTTCAGCCCCCGGTCGAACCAGAGCTGAGCCTTGTCAGAAACGGTCGTGATCTTGCGTGAGTACGGACCGAGATCATAGTAATCAGACATTGCAGCGCCCCCTGTTGGCGTCGTTCAATGTCGTCAATCTAGCAAACTACGGTATCGGAGCGCCAGACAGCAGCTCCGATTACGCACAAACGC
>CAYYZH010000079.1:0-2352 GCA_964475765.1 uncultured Limibaculum sp. | reverse complement strand
AGCGGCGGCTGCCCCAGCCCCGGCCCCATTCTGAGCCAAAGGCGATGTCGTTGAGCCGGAGCCCGCACCACCGGAGCCGCTACCGCCAGCGCAGAGATCGGCAATCAGAGTCTTGAGCGCGTCAGTGGTCGCCGTTTGGCCAGCACTGGATACCGCACGCGCTTGCGCATCAAAGGCGGCGCAAAAATCTGGAGTGATCGTACCGGATGATGTGAGATACTCGGTGAGTTCCACAGGGTCCGAGCTCGCCGGCAAAGTCAGGCCCGCAGTTGCCAGAAACGCATCCCAGTTTTCAGTACTATTGAAGGTCACTGCAGCCGACAAACCGGGCGCTGCAACAACTCCGATGACGGTCGCAACCGCCAACTGTCCGCGAAGGACTGACCAAACCCCAAACACCACAACAACTCCGGTTACTAACAACACTTACTCTACTGGAGAGAAGTATACCAAAATAACGCCGTTCCATGAAGGCGCGCGGCTCAAATAGGTGCTGATATCGTCCAATTTTGGTCGAATTGACGGTCTCTGGATGTGTGCGAATTCATGCACTCATCTTAAGTTTGTAGGCTTATTAGTTTCAGAGACAGTTTCCTCTACGCCGGGCAGGTGAACGAATCTGCTGGACCAATCGCCAAGGTTGAAGACGGCATACGTTGAGGGCCACCTATGCCAATCGGCGAGCAGAATGGCGACCATCCGGTGCCACCTTGCAGTGGTCCGGTTTGGAGTGCTCGTGAGATGATCCGCTGAAGCCCTTGGGCCTTGCAGGGAAGTCGTTCTGGAAAGCGGCGGGTAATGTGCACAGCCTTCCTAACGTGGGCGGATGGCCATCCGCGTCTCCACGCCCCACCGCGATTGTCAGACGCAGTGGGGAGGTCGTCTCGAACCGGTTCGATGGCGGTTATAGACGAGGCTGCCGTCGTGTTGCGCATATTCGCGGCCCACCGCGCGGTTGGAGGCTGTTGCGAACGTGGGCCTCATCACGTCAAAGTGCCGGCGGGAGGACCGCATATGCTCACCGCTGATCTCTACTATTCGTTTCGCAGCCCGTATTCCTATCTCGGCTCGTGGCGGTACCTTGATCTGACCCGGAACTACGATCTGACAATCCGTCTGCGCGCGGTATATCCCGCGGCGATCCGGTTTCCCGGGTTCTTCAAGCAACGCAATCCCCTGTTCGGTCCGTACCTGATCCGCGATGTGGCGCGGGTGGCGGAGATGACCGGCGTGCCCTGCCAGCGGCCAGACCCGGATCCTGTGCAGTTCTCGGCACCCGGTGAAGCGGCGGAGGAACAGCCTTACATTCATCTTCTTACCTATCTCGGCCACGAGGCCGAGCGCCGCGGTCGCGGGCTGGAATGGGCCTGCGAGGTGGGCAAGACCCTTTGGGGGGACCATGTGAAGGACTGGCACCTCGGCAACCATCTGGCCGAGGCGACGGCGCGAGCGGGACTGGATCTTGCCGAAATGGAAGCCGCGATTGCCGGGAACGAGGCGGCGCTTGACACAGAGATCGTCGCAAATCAGGAGGAGGAAGAGGCCGCCGGGCACTGGGGCACGCCCTGCCTGATCTTCGAGAACGAGCCGTTCTTCGGCCAGGACCGCATCGAGATGGCGATTTGGCGCATGAAGCAGAGAGGGCTTGCCCCCCGAGCCTGACTTTCGTCAGTTGTCGAGAACCTTTGGCCAGTTCCCGTCAGCCGCCGCAATGTTGCCGGGGATGTCGCCTTCCCACGTCTGCTGAACACTCTTGTTATAGTTCAGGTAGAGCTTGCCATCGACGATCTTCCAAGCTTCCGGATCTGTCGAGGCTGTGTATCCCTGCGACACGGCCCAGGCGCAGTAACCGCCATATTGTGGTGCGTACTTCTCCGGGCTGGCGGCGAATGTTGCGCGATTCTCCTCGGACGAGAACCGCCATGTGGCACCATTCCATTCATGCGTGAAGTCGGACGAGCCCTCGACCGGGCGACCTTCGGTGAAGTAGGCGACCGGGTCCGTGCCATCGATCGCTGTGCCCAAAAAGCTCTGATAAACGGCATCATCGGCCTCGGCTGCAGAGTGCGCGAAGGGCAGGGCAAGAATTGCCATCGCGGCAAAGAGCGGCATCAGGAATGTGCGCATGTCATCCTCCGTGGAAGCGTATCAACAGACATGCATGATGTAGGAACTCGCGCCCGCGGCACCAGTAATCCTACGCGATCACACGGAGAGTTTACCTGTGGAAGCAGCAGTCATGACGGCGGATCAAACCAGTCCTAACCTAGTTGTCCAAGAAGCTCCGCAGTTTTCTCGAGCGGCTGGGGTGCTTGAGCTTGCGCAGCGCCTTGGCCTCGATCTGGCGGATAC
>CAYYZH010000078.1:0-18280 GCA_964475765.1 uncultured Limibaculum sp. | reverse complement strand
GTCGCGGACGGCCTCGACTTCGCGCATCAGCTCGTCATCGATGGAGAGACGCCCCGCAGTGTCGAGCATCACAACGTCATAGCCGCCGAGGGTCGCCTGTTGCTTCGCACGTTTGGAGATTGCGACCGGGTCCTGACCCGCCACAATGGGGAGCGTATCGACGCCGATCTGGGTGCCAAGGACCGCGAGCTGTTCCATCGCCGCGGGCCGGCGGGTGTCGAGCGAGGCCATGAGGATGCGCTTGCCACCGCGCTGCGTGAGGCGGCTGGCGAGCTTGGCGGTGGTTGTGGTCTTACCCGAGCCTTGCAGGCCGACCATCAGGATTGTCGCAGGCGGCGTGTCGATCTTGAGCGCGCCGGGGTCGGGGTCGTCGCCCGCAAGCACCTGGATCAGGGCGTCGTGGACGATCTTGACGACCTGCTGGCCGGGAGTGACCGATTTGAGAACGGCCTGACCGGTGGCTTGCTCCTGCACCTGCTTGATAAAGTCGCGCGCAACCGGCAGCGAGACATCGGCCTCAAGCAGGGCCACACGGACTTCGCGCAGGGCCGTCTTGACGTCATCCTCCGTAAGCGCACCCTTGCCGGTCAGTCCGGTGAGGACGCCTGAGAGACGGTCTGACAGCGCTTCGAACATGCTCGGTCCTCCAAACGACAATCGCGCCGGTGGGCGCAACGCGCTGACCGACGGCGATCCCGGGCCAGCCCGGGACCGGAAGCTTCACCACTTCCGGAATGCGCGAGCGAATACTCCGGCGATGTGCCGATGTCAATCAGCGGCGAGGGTTTCGCCTCCGCACCAGCGCGGGTATATGCGATCCTCATGAGCTATCTAGTGTCCGCCTTCTATCATTTCACGCCCCTGGATGATCCAGACGGGGTGCGCTCGCCGATCCGTACGGCGGCGGAAGCGGGAGGTGTGAAAGGGTCGATCCTGGTCGCACCGGAGGGGGTCAACGGAACGATTGCCGGGACACGTGCGGGTGTGGAGGCGGTGTTGGCGCATCTGCGCGGCATGCCTGGCTTTGCAGGGATGGAGCACAAGGAGAGCCATGCGGACGAGATGCCGTTTCGCCGCCTCAAGGTTCGGCTGAAGCGCGAGATCGTGACGCTGGGCCAGCCGGTCGATCCCAGAGCCGAGGTCGGGACCTATGTCGCGCCCAAGGACTGGAACGCTGTGATCCGCGATCCCGATACGGTGGTGATCGACACGCGCAACGCCTACGAGGTGGCGATCGGGACGTTCGAGGGCGCGGTCGATCCCAAGACGGACAGTTTCGGCGCATTCCCCGAGTGGTGGGCCGCCCATCAGGACGCGTTCACCGGGAAACGCGTGGCGATGTTCTGCACGGGCGGCATCCGATGCGAGAAGGCATCCTCCTGGCTCCTGTCTCAGGGCGTCCAGGACGTGGTGCATCTGAAGGGCGGTATCCTGAAATACCTCGAGGATGTGCCAGAAGAACAAAGCTCCTGGCAGGGCGAGTGCTATGTGTTCGACGGCCGGGTCGCAGTGGGGCATGGTCTCGAGCAAGGCACGTATTCCGAGTGCAATGCCTGTGGGCGGCCGGTCTCGCCGGAGGGACGGGAGCATCCCGACTATCGCCCCGGTGTCCAATGCGCAGCCTGTGTCGACGAGTATTCCGACGCGGATCGCACTCGGTTTGCCGAACGTCACCGACAGATGTTCGGCGATGTAAAACCACGGGTAGGTCCATGACGCACCCTCGGCCCGAGACTGATCTGCGCCGCGAGGCCATGCGCATCGGCGGAGAGAAAATCCGGACCGAGAACGAGATCGAGGTCCGCTATCCCTTCACCGACACCGTGATCGGAACGGTTCCGGCGGGACAGGCCGCGCACGCCGCGCAAGCCTTCGAGATCGCGGCGAGCTACCGTCCCTCCCTGACGCGATACGAACGGCAGCAGGTCCTGTTTCGCGCCGCTGAACTGATCCGCGAGCGGCGCGACGGGATCGCCCATGGACTGACGCTTGAACTCGGCATCTGTCAGCAGCATGCGATTTACGAGACCGCCCGCGCCACCGACGTCCTCATGCTCGCAGGCCAGCTGGCCATCCTCGATGACGGGCAGATCTTCTCCTGCGATCTCACACCCAATGGCAAGGACCGCAAGATCTACACCAAGCGCGAGCCGGTCCGGGCCATCAGCGCGATCACGCCCTTCAATCACCCGCTCAACATGGTGGCGCACAAGATCGCGCCGGCGATCGCGACCAACAACTGCGTGGTCTGCAAACCGACCGAATTGACGCCGCTGACGGCCATCACCCTGGCGGATATCCTTTATGACGCCGGCCTGCCGCCTGAGATGTTTCAGATCGTCACCGGCCTGCCGGAAGACATTGGCGACCAGATGGTGACCGACCCGAATGCCGATATCATCACCTTCACCGGGAGCGTGCCTGTCGGCAAACGGATCGCGGCCAAGGCGGGGTATAAACGCACGGCTCTGGAGCTTGGCGGCAATGATCCGCTGATCGTTCTCAATGACCTCGGCGAGGCCGATCTGGAAAGAGCCGCGGCCCTGGCCGTCGCGGGGGCGACCGGCAATTCAGGCCAACGCTGCACCGCGGTCAAACGCATTCTCGTGCAGGAGAGCATCGCCGACCGGTTCGTTCCGATGATCGTCGAGCGCGCCCGCGCGGTGCGCCATGGCGATCCGCAGGACCCTGAAACCCAACTTGGCACCGTGATCCATGCCCATGCTGCCGAGACCATCGAGGCCCGTGTCCACGACGCCGAAGCCAACGGCGCCCGGATCCTCTACCATCCCGGCCGCGATGGCGCGCTTTTGCCGCCGATCACGCTCGACCATGTTCCCCACGACTGCGATCTGGTGATGGAGGAGACCTTCGGGCCCATCATCCCCGTGATCCGGGTGCCCGATGACGACGCGGCGGTGATGCGGATCTCGAACGGCACGCCATTTGGCCTTTCGGCAGGCGTCTGCACCAATGATCTGAACCGGGCGATTTCCTACATTGACGGGCTAGAGGTCGGCACCGTGAACATCTGGGAGCAGCCGGGCTATCGCATCGAGATGTCGCCCTTTGGCGGGATCAAGGACAGCGGTAACGGCGTCAAGGAAGGCGTGCTGGAGGCGATGAAGTTCTTCACCAACGTCAAAACCTACTCGCTGCCCTGGCCGCGATAGGCGACGCGGGCTTAGGGTGCGGCCCATGATGCACCTTTGTCCGGGGCAGGCAGGAAAGAGGATGGGATGACCGAAGGCGCTCTCACACTTTACGGGTCCGCCACCGCGCGAACTTTGCGCACACTCTGGCTGGCTCACGAGATGGAGCTGGAGTTCACCCATGTTCCCGCCCGGCCGCGCACGGGCGATCTCATGACGCCGGAGTTCCTTGGCCTCAGCCCGCGCCACAAGGTGCCGATCATCCGGCACGGGGATCTCGTGCTCACCGAAAGCGCGGCGATCCTGATCTACCTGACCGAGACCTTCCCCAGCCCCCCGCACATCTTCCGTGCCGCGGATCGGGCCGAGCACGCCCGGCATCTCGAATGGTGCTTCTTCATCATGTCCGAACTCGATGCCAACGGTCTCTACACCATGCGCCGGCACGGGGCGCTCAAGTCGATCTACGGCGATGCGCCCGTCGCGGTGGAGGAGGGGGCGAAGTATACGCGCTACCAGCTCGATCGGATGGAGGAGAGTCTGCGCGCGATGGACCCCTTCCTGATGGGCGCGGCGCTGAGCCCTGCGGATATTCTGCTGGTGTCCTGCCTCGACTGGGCGGTTGGTTACGAGATCGCGTTGCCGGACTATCTGATGGACTACCGTGCAGGGATGAACGCGCGTCCGGCCTACCAGACCGCGAAGGCGCAGAACGAAGGAGGGGCATGATGGTTTGGGTTTCGGAGTGTTTCGCATGACAGAGCAGCAAGGCCCCCTCCACGGCATCCGCGTGCTCGACCTGACCGTCATCATGGCAGGGCCGATTGCCACCATGATGCTGGCCGATCAGGGCGCGGATGTGATCAAGATCGAACCGCCGCAGGGAGATCTCTTGCGCAAGCTCGGGCATCGGCACAATGGCATGTCCGGCTCGTTCCTCTCGTGCAACCGGTCCAAACGTTCACTTTGTGTCGATCTCAAATCCGAGGCCGGGCTGGAGATCGTCAGGAAGCTGGTCGCCACCGCCGATGTGCTGGTTCAGAACTATCGCCCCGGCGCGATCGAGCGGATGGGACTGGGCGAGCCGGCTGTGCGCGCGATCAAGCCCGACATCATCTTTGTTTCGATGAGTGGGTTTGGCGAGAGCGGGCCTTATGCCCATCAGCGGGTCTATGATCCGGTGATCCAGGCGATCTCCGGGCTGGCCGATGTCCAGCGCGACCGCGAGACGAACCAGCCGCGTATGGTGCGCACCGTTGTCCCGGACAAGACGACGGCGGTGACAGCGGCGCAGGCGATCTCGGCGGCGCTGTTCGCGCGTGAGCGCACGGGGAAGGGCCAGCACATCCGCCTTTCGATGTTCGATACGATGGTTGCCTATCTCTGGCCCGAAGCCAGCTCCAGCCTGTCCTTTGTTGGCAACGAACGCGACCCGGCGATGGGCCAGCTTGGTCTCGATCTGGTGTTCGAGACCAAGGACGGCCACATCACTGCTGGCGCGGTGTCGGACGCGGAATGGGCGGGCATGTGCCGGGCCTTCGGGCGAGAGGATCTGGTCACGGATGCGCGCTTTGCGACGCCTGCCGCGCGCTCGACCAACATCATCGACCGGCGTCAGGTGATGAGTGACGAGATCGCGAAATGGACAAGCGACGAGATCCTCGCGCGCCTCGATGCGCAGGCCGTGCCGAACGCGCCGGTGCTCGACCGCCGGGCTGTGATCGAGAACGCGCAGGCGGTCCATAACGAGGTCATGACAACCTTCGAGGATCCTGAGATCGGCGAGATCCGGCAGCCGCGCCCTGCCGCCCGGTTCAGCGAAACGCCCGCACGGGTCCGGTCGAACGCGCCGCAACTGGGCGCGGACAATGCGGCTCTTCTGGACGAGTTGGGCTATGGTCCGGAGGAGATCGCTGCGTTCACGGCGGGGAACGTCCTGGCCAGCGGCTGAGGCAGGGGGAGGCGGCGCGTGTACAAACTCTACTACGCTGAGGACAGCGCGGCGATGGGCATTCGCGTGCTGCTCGAGGAGATCGGTGCAGCGTACGAGTTGATCCCGACCACCATCGACATGACCAAGCCGCGTCCGCCTGTACAGCTCGCGCTGAACCCGAACGGCTGGGTGCCTGTGCTGCTCTGGGACGACGACGGGCAGGAGCGCGCCATGTATGAGGCCGCCGCGATCACGATTTTCCTCTGTGACCGACACGCCGGCGCGGGGCTGGCCCCGGGGGTGGATACGGCGGAGCGGGGGCGATACCTTCAGACGCTCGTCTACTTCTCAAGCTCCGTGCAGAACGCGTTCCAGCTCAACTACTATCCGGACCGCTTTGTCGATGCTCCCGAGGACGAGCCAAGCGCGCAACGCCGTGGACATGGTCGTTTGAGCGAGACCCTGGGCATAATCGATGCCCAGATCGGTGATGGCGCGTGGGTGCTTGGCGCTGAGTTCAGCGCGCTGGATGTCTACCTCTTCATGCTGACGACCTGGATGACGCCCGATCGCAGGCAGCCTCAGGTCGGGGCGTTCGCGAATGTCCAGCGGATCGCCCGCAAGGTGGCGCAGCGCCCGAGCGTCCGGCTGGTTTATGAACGTTGGCTGGCGGAGCATGGACATGACGTCTGAACGCCCAGTCTGCGCAATCGTTGGCGCGGGCAAGGGGCTTGGCCGGGCGCTGGCCGCGAAGTTTGCCCGGGAAGGCTTCGACCTCGCGTTGATCTCCCGAAATGAGGCGAACGGCGCCGCGGGGCAGGCGGCGGTGACAGAGGCGGCGCCCGAGGCAACATCGCAGTTCTTTCAGGCGGATGTGACCCAACCCGAAACGGTCGAGACAGCCCTGGCGGAGGTCGCCGCCGAATTCGGTGCCATCGAGGTGCTGATCTACAACGCGCGGGGCAACTTCACCCGGTGCGCGCCGCTCGAGATGACATATGACGCGCTGGAAGAGATCTATGGCATCGAGGTCATTGGCGCGTTTGCCGCGGCCAAATCGGTCATGCCCGCGATGATCGAACGGGGCCGGGGCAGTGTCTTCTTTTCCAGCGCAACCGCCGCGTTTCGCGGCTCGGCGACATATCCCCTCTATGCCATCGGCAAGTTCGGGTTGCGGGCGTTGTCGCAGAGTCTGGCCAAGGCGTACGCAAAGGACGGCGTGCACATCGCGCATGTCCGGATCGACTGCGATCTCGATGTGCCGCTGATGCGTGAGCTTTACGGGAATGGCCGGGATCAGACCGGCCTCACCCCGCCGGTCGACGTGGCCGAGGCGTTCTGGCTGACGCATCTCCAGCCGAAATCGGCATGGAGCAACGAGGTTGAGATCCGCCCCTTCACCGAGACATGGACCTACTGATCTATTGACCGGCGGTGCGCGCGCTGATGTGACTGTGCGTGGATCACCGGCTACCCGAAGGACCCCGACCATGACCGACCGCATCATCCGGCCCCGGCGCAGTTTCATCTTCACGCCCGGCCTCAAGCCCGAGATGTATCCCAAGGCGCTGGCCTCGGGCGCGGACATCGTCTGTGTCGAGTTGGAGGACGGCATCGCGCCCAAGGACAAGGCGGCGGCGCGGGCCAATGCCATCGCACTCTTTGCCGAGCCTCAGGCCGAGGATGGCGTCGAGCGGATGGTGCGGATCAACTGCCTGCGCGAGGCGTTCGGGGTCGCGGATGTACAGGCGGTGCTGGAGACCGATACGCCGCCGCCCGCACTGATGCTGCCCAAGGTGCGCACGGCGGAAGAAGTCGTGATGCTGGATGATCTCCTGACCGAACGCGGCCACGCGACACGGCTTCATGTGATCATCGAGACCAATCACGGGCTGGAGCGTGCGTTCGACATCGCGCACTGCTCGGACCGGATCGATGCGCTGTTCTTCGGAGGCGTCGATATGGCAGCGGAGCTGCGCTGTGAGAATGCGTGGGAGCCGCTTTTGTATGCCCGGTCGCGCGTCGTCCATGCCGCGGCTGCTGCGGGGATGGACGTGATCGACGTGCCCTATCTGGATTTGGAAGACCCCGAGGGCATGGTCGTTGCGGCCCAGCAGGCCAAGGATCTTGGGTTTTCCGGCAAGGGCTCGATCCACCCCAAACAGATCGCTGCGCTGAACGAGGTGTTCACGCCCTCCGACACCGAGATCGCGCGCGCACGCCGGATCATCCAGACCTTCGAGGAAGCCGATACTGGCCTGGTCGTCATCGACGGCAAGCTGATCGAGAAACCGGTCCTGCGCGACATGCACCGGATCGTCTCGATTGCCGAACGTATGGGGCTTTGAGCGGGGCCGGATATCTCAGTCGGCGCGCAGTTGCAGTGCGCCGCTGACCCTCTCGGCAAGGTCCATCAACCGGGTGCCGATCTTGCCGCGATAGGGCGCGGTGAAGCGGCGTACCGGTCCGGTCGCGCCGACACTGAAGGGCACACCTGCAGCACCGATGCGCACCGGTGCTGCGACCGAACAGACACCGATCTCGATCTCCTCGACGCATTGCGCGTAGCCGTCCTCGCGGATTTTGTCGAACTCCTGCGACAGCCAGTCGGCCGAGGTGTTCGTGTGCTCGGTATAGGCGCGCATCGGGCCGTTCAGGACCAGTTGCTGAAAACTGTCCTCGGCAAAGGCGGCGATGGCCTTGGAGCACGAACAGGCGTGGATCGGACGCGCGCCGAGGCCGGGATGGATGAACGATCGCGCGGGATCTGACGGCGTCTCCACATGTATGATCTCGACCCGGTCCCCCCGAAGCCGCGACAGGAACACCGCCTCACCTAGTGTCTCCGAAGTCTCCTTAAGCGAAGGCGCGGCGGCATCGGCGATGTCGGTATCGGTCTGCCCAGCCAGAGCAATCCGGGTCAGGCGTCTGCCGATCCGGTAGCGTCCCGCCTCCGGCTCTTCCAGCAGCCGTTGCTCGGCCAAGGATTGCAGCAGGCGATAACAGGTCGGGCGCGGCAATCCGGTCGCGGCCTGCAAGTCAGACGGCGAGATCGCGCGGCCGGCAGCGGCAACAGTTTCAAGCACGGTGATGAGACGGTCGAGATGCATGTTTCTCACTTTACAGACATATGTCTCATGATTTAAGACGGCGTGGAAGTCAAGCTGGAGGGGCATGCATGTCGCTGGAGTGTTGTGGACCGGGATATGCCTCGCCGGCGGAGGCGATGCAGGCGCCGCGGGAAAAGCTGCTTTACACGATTGCGCTTTATGTCGGGACGGGCCTGCAGAAACCGGACTATCTCGCGACCATCGATGCGGATCCGGAGAGCCCGACCTATTCTCAGGTGATCGCACGCTGCGAGATGCCGGGGATTGGCGACGAGTTACACCACATGGGCTGGAATGCCTGTTCCTCCTGCCACGGTGATGCGGATATGGAGCGGCGGTATCTGATCGTGCCGGGCGTGCGCTCCTCCAACATTCATATCGTCGACACCGGAGAAGATCCGCGCAATCCCAAGATCCACAAGGTTATCGAAGGCTCGGAGATCAAGGCCAAAACGAACCTGAGCGCGCCCCACACCGTGCATTGTCTCGGGAGTGAGATCATCATCTCGATGCTGGGCGACGCGCAGGGGAACGCGCCTGGCGGGTATCTGCATCTGGACAAGGATTTCAACATCCTTGGCCGGTGGGAGAACTCGATGGGAGATATCCCGTTCGGCTATGATTTCTGGTACCAGCCGCGCCACAACGTGATGGTCTCGTCAGAATGGGCAGCGCCGAACACGTTCATGCCGGGGTTCGATCTCGAGGAAGTCGGGCATCTGAAATACGGGCGGCGCATTCATCTCTGGGATTTTGAGAAGAAGGAGCCGAAGGAGACCTTCTATCTCGGCGAGGACGGGCTGATCCCGCTGGAAGTCCGGTTCCACCACGATCCCGCGTCGTCGCACGGGTTTGTCGGCGCGGCGCTCTCGGCCAACATCATCCATTGGTGGAAGGATGATGCGGATAAATGGCAGTGGGAGAAGATCATCGATGTCGGGAACGAGCCGCATCCGGAGTGGCCGATCCCGATCCCCGGTGTGATCTCGGTGATCCTGCTGAGCATGGACGATCGGTTCCTCTACCTCTGCAACTGGCTGCACGGGGACATTCGGCAGTACGATATCTCGGACCCGCATAATCCGGTGATGACCGGGCAGGTTTGGATGGGTGGATTGTTGGGCAAGGCGCCTGAGGTCAATGGCTGCAAGATCACCGGCGGCCCGCAGATGATCCAGCTTTCGCTGGACGGCAAGCGGCTGTTCGTCACAACCAGTCTGTTTTCGACATGGGACAACCAGTTCTATCCGGAGATCCGGACCAATGGCGGCGTGATGTTGCAGGTCGATTGCGATACCGAAAAGGGTGGGATGGCGATCAATCCTGATTTCATCGTGGACTTTGGTAAGGAGCCGAACGGGCCAAGCCGCTGTCACGAGACGCGTTACCCCGGCGGCGATTGTACCTCGGATATCTGGCTGTGAGGTCACGCATGGATGAGCGTGTGATCACATTGGCGAACCAGGGCGGGGCGGTCTACCGCGTCGATCCGCGAAAGCCGCTGCTCGACAGCCTGCGCGATCAGGGGGCGGATCTGCCCTATGGCTGCAAATACGGCGGTTGTATCACCTGCGCGGCCAAGCTGGTCGAGGGAGAGGTGGACCAACGCGCGCAGGTCGCGTTGAACAACCGTCAGCTCTCCAAGGGATACGTGATCCTTTGCGTGGCCCGGCCCGTAACGGACTGCGTTCTGGAGGTGGGTGTCGAGAGCCACGATGCGCTCTATCGCAATCCGTTTCTCGATCCGCTGGCACCGCACGAGTTGAAGGCCGATATTGCGACCCCGCTCCCCACAAGCAGCGCAGCGATAGGGGATCGTGAGACTCCGGAGGAGAAGCCATGAACGCACCCACCTTCATGAACCACGGTGTGGAGTATCCCGAGGGCTATCTCGCCACGATCCTGCGCGAGGTGAAGACCATCGCGATGGTCGGTGCGAGCGCCAACCCGACGGCGTTTTCCTATGGCGTGCTGCGGGTGCTGCACGAGACCGGCTACACCATGATCCCGGTCAACCCGCGACTGGCGGGCGGCGAGATCCGGGGGCTGAAGGTCTATGCCGCGCTGGCCGACATACCTGAGCCGATCGACATGGTGCAGGTGTTTCGTGACAAGTCGGCGCTCTATGGCGTGGCGGAGGAAGCGATTGCCATCGGCGCCAAGGTCTTGTGGGGACAGATTGGGGTGGTGGACCCTGAGGCCGCGCAGCTGGCCGAGGCGGCTGGCCTGAAGGTGGTCATGAACAAGTGCCCGAAGATCGAGCTTTTCCGCCCGTTCTGGAAGCCGCGATTGGGGCAGACGATCTGAGGGGTCGTTTGCGCGTTTAGGACCACGCCGGGCGGCACTGGTCCCAGCGCTCGGCAGGGCGGCCCGCGAAGTTCTTCGCCCAGATCGGTGCGATCCCGGCATGGCAGGCGACGCGTTCGGTCAGGGCGGCGACGTCCGTCAGGTCGGGCTGGCGCCCATGCCAGGACGAGAGCATTGCCAGATAAACGTCCGCCGCGGACATGCGCGGGCCGAGCAGGAAGGGCCGTCCGTCCAACTCCGCCTCGATCAGTGACAGTGCCTGATGCGCACGGTCGCGACCAGCACGCGCTACGCGTGCCGTCATGTCCCTCGCCGTGGGTTCGTCGCAGCCGGAGAAGTCGACATAGCGGTCGGTGAAGACCCGGCGCAGGATGCTCTCGTAGACGTTGACCGACAGGAATACGCACCAGCGCAGGAACTGTCCGGGGTTGTCGTTCCAAAGCGGGCCGGTACGACACGCAGGTTCGGTCTGGTCGAGATAGGCAAGGATCGCCGCCGTCTCGGTGATGATGTCTCCGCCCGGGGTTTCCAGCGCCGGCACCTGTCCCCATCCGTTTACATGGTGCACCTGCTCCTGGAGAGCTGTGCCGGGGACGGAGTCGATCGGCTCATAGCTATGGTCGAGAGCCGAGAGCGACAGCATAACCTCGACCGGAAATCCGCCCGATCCCAACCGATTGTGCAGCACATACGGCATGACGGATCCGGTCTAGTGAACCAGCTTGGGCCCGCCGGTGACCTTGGCGTTCTCCGGCATGATGCCGAGGCGGCGCGCAACCTCGGTATAGGCGTCTGCCAATGATCCGAGATCGCGGCGGAAGACGTCCTTATCGAGTTTCTCGCCGGTCTTCACATCCCACAGGCGGCAACTGTCCGGGCTGATCTCGTCGGCCAGAATGATGCGCTGGAAATCGCCCTCGAAGACGCGCCCGCATTCGATCTTGAAATCCACGAGCTTGATGCCGACGCCCATGAACAGGCCGGACAGGAAGTCGTTCACCCGGAGCGACAGCGAAATGATGTCGTCGATGTCCTGCTGGGTCGCCCAGTTGAAGGCAATGATGTGCTCTTCGGTCACCAGCGGGTCGCCAAGCGCGTCGTCCTTGAGGCAGAACTCGATGATCGGACGCGGCAGTTGCGTGCCCTCGTCGATCCCCAGCCGCTTCGAGAGCGAGCCTGCCGCAACATTGCGCACGATCACTTCGAGCGGAATAATTTCAACGGCCCGAATAAGTTGCTCCCGCATGTTCAGGCGCTTGATGAAGTGGTTCGGCACGCCGATGCCGCCCAAGGCCAGCATGATATGCTCGGAAATGCGGTTGTTCAGGACGCCCTTGCCGTCGATCACGTCCTTTTTTTCGGCATTGAACGCGGTCGCATCGTCCTTGAAGTGCTGGATCAGCGTGCCCGGTTCCGGTCCTTCATAGAGGATCTTGGCCTTGCCCTCATAGACCATCCTGCGCCGCGCCATGACATAGCTCCTGTCGGGATTGGGGCGGGGGCCATTCCGGGCGCTCGCATCCGATCCTGCCGATATACGAAGGGAGCGGCATTTTGCCAAGAGTTGGATGTGCCGCAGTTCCCAAGGCCTGTCGAATCTCCTATATCCAAGTCAAGCGCCGGACCCACCTGGGGACGGAGGTGAGTTCTACCGGACCGATAACCAAGGGGTGTTCCATGTCCTCATTCGAAGATCGCCAGAAGGGCTTTGAAAGCAAGTTTGCGCACGACGCCGAGATGCAGTTCAAGGCGGAAGCCCGGCGCAACAAGCTGCTGGGCCTCTGGGCTGCCGGAAAGATGGGCATCGCGGACGCCGAGGCGGCGATGGCCTATGCGCAGGAAGTGGTTGCGGCCGATTTCGAGGAAGCCGGTGACGAAGACGTGTTTCGCAAGATCGATGGTGATCTGAAGGCCAAGGGCGCGGAGTATACCGAGGACGAGGTCCGCGAACATATGGCCAAGTTCATGGCAGAGGCCAAGGCGGAGCTGTTCGACGAAGCGGGTTGACCCGGCGGTCTGACGCATTCTGCACATTATCGACAAAGTGTTGACGACTTCCGGTTTTATTCAGCACACAATGCAACGGGAGGGCGAGTGTGCTGAATATTGTTTGGTTCAAGCGTGATCTACGCGTTACCGATCACGCGCCCTTGGTCCGTGCCGTCGAAGCGGGCATGGTCCTCCCGCTTTTCGTCATCGAACCCGAACTTTGGGCACAGCCGACACACAGTGCGCGTCAATGGCGGTTCGTCAGCCGGGCGCTGGCCGCCCTGCGCACGCAGTTGGCCGTCCGCGGCGCGCCCCTTGTGGTCCGGGTGGGCGATGCCGTTGAAGTGCTCGAGAGTTTTCGCTGTCAATCCAAACAAGTGGTTCTCTGGTCGCATGAGGAGACCGGCGACGGCTGGAGCCGGGCGCGCAATGGGCGCGTTGCCGAATGGGCCGAAGAACATGGTGTGCCGTGGTTCGAGTTGCCCGGTGCCGGAGTTGTGCGCGACCTGACGCCCGATCAGGATTGGGCCGCGGCGTGGGATGCGCAAGTCTCGTCGCCGATGGAGGAGGAGCCCGAGCAGATGATCGCCCACGGCATCACGCCGGGCAAGGTGATCTCAGAGCGGTTGCTCTATCTCGATGAGGACCCCTGCGAGGAGATCCCGGCCGGGCCGAACCCGGCGCATCAGCTGCTGGACAGTTTTCTGGGTGCGCGCGGCGCGAACTACAGCCACGAGATGGTAATCCCGTCCAAGGCCTATGAGGTCTGCTCGCGCCTGGCGCCGCATCTGGCCTGGGGCACGATCTCGACGCGTGAGGCTTGGCACAAGGCGCAGGCGGCCCGGACGGCCGAGGAAAGCCCGGTGTTTCGCAAATCAATCGAGAGTTTCATGTCACGATTGCAATGGCGATGCCTGTTCATGCAGAAGTTCGAAGACGATCCGGAGATCGAGGAACACTGTCAGATCCGGGCTTATGAGGGTTTGCGCGACCGCGACGATCCCGAGGCGCGGCTTGCCGTCTGGCTCGAGGGACGCACCGGTTTTCCCATTGTCGACGCCGCGATGCGCGCGCTTCAGGCAAAGGGATGGCTGAACTACCGTTTGCGGGCGGTCACTGCGTCGTTCGCGGCCCATCATCTCTGGCTCGATTGGCGTGACTTCGGTCCAGGGCTCGCTCGCATGTTTACGGACTATGAGCCGGGGATCCACTGGACCCATTGCCAGATCCAGTCCGGGGTTGCAGGAGATGCACCGCTGCGGATTTATGATCCGGTTCATCAGTCTGTTGAGCTTGACCCCGACGGCACGTTCATTCGCGAATGGGTCCCGGTTCTGGCTGATGTGCCGACAGAAAAGATCCATCAACCGTGGACGATGACCGAGGCTGAACAGCAGGCCGCGACTTGCGTGATCGGACGGACCTATCCCGCGCCTATGGTAGAGCCACAGGCCGCGCTCCAGCAGGCTGAGGCGACGCTTGCCGCGTATCGGCTCAAAGTGGGGATCGTGCCGGGTGATCGCACGGGTGAAGGGTTCGGCGAGGTTTCGGAGCCACCGGGTGCAATGGCTGCCCGCGCGACAGGAAGTTAGTTAAGCTCGCAGGCCATGCGGCCATGTCGCTTGCGCGACCACTCGGGCCATTGCCCTCGGCTGTCGGCTGCGCCGCCAGATGGCCGCTTCCGCGTCCTGCCGTGACCGTGTGCCAGATGCTGGCCGGGATTTACCCTGAGCGCTCTATGCGGCGCGCCAACGCGCAACGAGTATGCGAAACGGGATCAATGCGATGAGCGCGATCGCAAGCTTCACACCATAGTCCGCGACCGCAAGGCTCACCCAAAGCGGCGCATCCGGTCCGATGCCCAGGAGCGGAAGGGCCTCGATCGCCCAGGAGACGTCATTTGCTGGCTCAATGAAGGCCAGCGTGGCAGAAAAAGCGATGGTGAAGAAGATCGCCGTATCGATGGTCGAACCAATCAGGGTCGAGGCGAGCGGTGCCCGCCACCACGCGCCTGAACGCAGCCGGTCAAAAACGACCACGTCGAGAAGCTGTGCAGTAAGGAATGCGACACCCGATCCGATGGCGATGCGCAGCGTAACCAACGGTCCGAACTCGCCATGGATCTGGGTCCCGATCAATGAGCAGATGACGCCGACGGCAAAGCCCGCGAACACTACTTTTCGGGCGCGCTCGGGGCCGTGCACCCGGTTCATCACGTCGGTGACGAGGAAGGCGAAGGGATAGGTGAGCGCCCCCCATGTCAGCCAATCGCCGAGGAGAAACTGAACGAGGATGTTCGAGACGACGACAATCGCCGCCATGGCGAGGATGCCAGGAACAAGGGTGCGCATGCGCCAAGGCCTTTTTGCGAGAAGCTGTTTCGCGACCAGCGGCTAAACGGGCCGCACGGCGAAATCAAGCCTCTTGCACCTTCAGGTGCCTGCTTGTCTGTGCGGCTTTGTGGGCCCCGCGTGTGTGTGCATTCAATGGATTTTTCGGTTGCCGCGTTGGGTTGGACGCGTGGTCTCCGGCGGGGCTGTACAGATCGTTCCGGGCCCTTGTTGACGGGCACGGCGCAGTTCGGCGCAGGCAGCCATCAGAAACGATTTCGGATTGCGCGTCCGAGGCGAGAGCGCGGCGACACCGATGCTTACGGAGACATTTCGCTTGACCCCACCGACGTCCAACGGGGCGCTCTCGAAGGCAAGGCGCAGGCGCTCCGCCGCGATCGAGGCCTGTTGTAGTGATGTCTCCGGGAGCATAAGGCCGAACTCTCCGGGGCCGAGCCGTGCAACTGCGTCCGGACCGCGCAGGACGTCAACCATTCGCCTGATCGAAGACTTCGCGACTTGATTTGCCGCGTCTGCCCCGGCGCTTTCGCGCACAAGTCTAAACCCATCAATCGTCACCATCGCGACTGAAAGCGGACGGCCATATCGCAGCGCGCGGCGCGCTTCGCGATCAGAGATACGAAGAAACTCTTGCGGCGAAAGTAGTTCGGTCTGGCCCAGACGCGGCTTGGTCGCGGGTTCGCTCCCGCAACTATCATCTCCCGGTTGTTCGGGACCGAGCCGTTCGGCCTCAAACTCCGGTTCGGTTTTCGCATCGCCATGCATTGCGGTGCCCCTGACTGACCTTGCCGAGGACTTTCGCGCGAACCCCTTTAGATTTGATAAAAGCGCTTAACGCTGCAGCAATTTTTCTATGGCACTTACGACTTCATCGGCGTCGGGTGGAACGGCGGTGCCGAACGCGTCCCGAAGCGTGCCGTCGGGGCCGACAAGATATTTGTGGAAGTTCCATTGCGGCGCTCGCTTGGTCCCCATCTCGCCTTCGGCCCAGGCGTAGAAGGGATGCGCGTTGCGACCGCGGACAGTTGTGATGGTGGTCATGGGGAAATCGATGGCGAAGTTGACCTGACAGAAGTGCTTCACTTCCGTCTCGCTTGCGAGTTCCTGCCCGCCGAAATCGTCCGATGGCACGCCCAGGACGACGAGGCCGCGGTCACGATACCGGTCATAGAGCGCCTGGAGGGCATCGTATTGATGAGTGAACGCGCAGCGTGAGGCGGTGTTGACGACCAATACCGGCTGGCCGGCATAGTCGGACAGGTCGAGCGATCCGCCGTCGATGTTCTCGAAGGTAAAAGCGTGGGCACCCGAGGCTGCCTGCGCAGCGGGTCCAGTGCAGGCGACAGCGGCGGCGATGGAGAGAAATCGGCGGCGGTCCATGAGACGTCTCCGGTTAAGTGTCGACAGGGTACGCTGGGGACGCGGAGGCGGATCACCCGGGAAAGCGAAAACCTCGGACATATCTGCGAAACGCCTCTTTGGGAGGTTCGCGAACCCGTTGGCGCTTAATCTACTATAGCCAGAGGGAAACTTAGAGCACCTCAGGATTGTCACACGCCGCGCTGCATCCGGTACCGCGACACCTAACGGGGACAGCGAACCGCTCAACTAACTTACCATTCGCATCACTCGCCGAATACCCGGGCGAAAATCGTATCGACATGCTTGGTATGGTGGGCGAGATCGAAATTTTCCTCAATCTCGGCGTCTGACATGGCTGCGGTGACCTCGGCGTCGCCCTTCAATTCGGTCAGAAAATCTTTGCCCTCTTCCCAGACTTTCATGGCGTTGCGTTGTACCAGCCGGTAGCTGTCCTCGCGGCTGACGCCCTTTTGCGTGAGCGCCAACATGACCCGTTGCGAGTGAATGAGCCCGCGAAACTTGTTCATGTTTGAGATCATGTTCTCGGGGTAAACCACCAGTTTCTCGACAACTCCGGTCAGACGAGCCAGCGCAAAATCCAGGGTTACGGTCGCGTCAGGGCCAATGTTGCGCTCGACCGAGGAATGGGAAATGTCCCGCTCGTGCCAGAGCGCGACGTTCTCCATCGCTGGCAGGGTAAAGGCGCGCACAAGTCGCGCGAGGCCCGTCAGGTTCTCCGTCAGGATCGGATTGCGCTTGTGCGGCATCGCCGAGGAGCCCTTTTGGCCGGGCGAGAAATACTCTTCCGCTTCAAGGACTTCAGTGCGTTGCAGGTGACGGACTTCGGTGGCGAGGCGCTCGACGGAAGAGGCAATCACCCCCAGCGTTGCGAAGAACATCGCATGCCGATCGCGGGGGATGACTTGCGTCGAGACGGGTTCGGGATAAAGCCCCATCTGACGCGCCACATGGGTTTCGACCGAGGGGTCGATGTTCGCGAAGGTGCCGACCGCGCCCGAGATTGCGCACGTCGCGATTTCCTCGCGGGCGTTCCGCAGGCGCTCGCGGTTGCGGTCGAACTCGGCATAGGCCTGTGCGAGCTTGAGGCCGAAGGTCACCGGCTCGGCATGGATGCCGTGAGAGCGCCCGATGCATACCGTATCCTTGTGCTCCATTGCGCGTTTCTTCAATGCGGCCAACAGGTTATCGAGATCGGCCAACAGAATGTCTGCGGCCCGCACGAGTTGGACGTTGAAGCAGGTGTCGAGCACATCCGATGAGGTCATACCCTGATGCACGAACCGCGCGTCTTCGCCGACATGCTCGGCCAGATGGGTCAGGAAAGCGATGACGTCGTGCTTCACCTCGCGCTCGATTTCGTCGATCCGGTCGATGTCGAACTCAACATCGCGCGCTTTCCACACGGCGTCCGCAGCAGATTTGGGGATCACGCCGAGATCCGCCTGGGCATCGCAGGCATGGGCCTCGATCTCGAACCAGATGCGGAATTTCGTCTCGGGCGACCAGATGGCTGCCATTTCGGGCCGGGAATAGCGCGGGATCATCGGAGTTCCCCTGATGGACTTGAACAGAGGCGCGAGGTAGCAGAGCGCCATGACGGGTGCAACGCAGAGCTATTTCACCGGCCAGTGGCAAATGGTCCGGATCATCGAGAACGTCGGGACCGGCGTGATCGGAGAGGTCTGGGGTGAGGCTCAGTTCCAGCCTGACCAACTCGGACTAACCTGTTTGGAAAGCGGTGTTTTACGGTTTCAGGGTCATGACTATCACACGGGCCGCACTTCGCTTTGGCGGTTCGGGGAAGGCGGCCAGGTCGAGGTGCAATACGAGGACGGGCGGCCGTTTCACGACTTTCTCGTGCGCGCTCCGATCGCTCTGCAGTTTTCGGGCGAGGACCGGTTCGAGATCCGCTACGACTTTCAGCCCGGCACATGGACCAGCGCCTGGGAGATGACGGGACCGTCCGGCAGCTACCTCATGACGACGCGCTACCGGCGCTAGGATCCACCCCGTATGGCAGGCGTATGGCATCTGTACCGCAAGCGTATGGCACCT
>CAYYZH010000077.1:0-18286 GCA_964475765.1 uncultured Limibaculum sp. | reverse complement strand
GGTCAGCAGGAGCGGAGAGTAGCTTAAGGAACCTCCGAAACTGTCCAAGGATTGGCAAGGAGTTCACAGTGACAGAAACCAAATTAGAGAAATGCCACATCAGTGGCTCAGAGACAGGGGGCTAGACACCACAAGTACAATCACGGCGCAGAGTGAACCAACTTTGCATTCCTAGTTTGTCAGCTTTTGTCTCCGTTCAGCTTATCTCGGTGATTTTGTAGAGGCTGTTCAGAGGAAGTAGACTGGGCTGGACCACGCTTGGTGGCCGTCGCTTGTTGTAATTCGGACCCAGTAAGCTTCGCCAGACATCTCAGTGTCGGAGAGCTCGATCTCGACTGACAAGGCCTGGCTTGTCAGTTGATCAGGCATACGGCGGATCACGACCTGGCGTTCCAGGCCGCCTGCATCAAGTGCTACATCCTCAATTCCGACATGCTCGAGTGCCACCTGACCTGAGACGTGATTGGTGCGAACATTCAGGGTGGCCACCCCAGCGTCGAGCGTCAGATCCACGCCTGCATAGTTCCCTGATGTGACCTGATCGAACCGAACACGATTGGGCCCGTCCAACACCGGCAGTCGTTCTTGGTTCCAGCAATTGATCGGCTCCATTGTAAGGATCAGGGCCCCCGAGATCTCGATTTCGCCTTGCCAGCGTGTGTTCCTGCCGCGTCCACGATATTCCGCTCCGCGCCAGTAGACCCTGACTCGCCGCCCAAGATCAGATGGCTCATAACTCCGGGCGGTATGGATCAGGTCGGGACCGCGCAGCACGTCGATCCGCTCGATGGGAGAGGGTGCGTTGACATTGATCGCTAGGGAGACCGACCCCTCCGAGGCGCGGACAATGTCACCCATGACGGCCTCGCGAACTTCTTGTGGCGTCGCCCTGAAATGATCAGGATCGCGCGGGTACAGCAACGCACTTGTAGCGAACCGCGCCCGGACATCTAACAGGATGCGACTGCCCGAGGTTCCGTAGTGATGTCTCCGGCGCATGCATTCGAAGATCGCGTCGCGGGTCAATTCAGGCGCAAGAAAACAGGTCAACCCACCATAGGCGCCGAACTCGGTCGCTCCCGGAGGTCCTGCACCGGGCCTTCCCTTGTGCCCGTCGCTATTGGCAACGACACCAACACGGTGGCCGAGCGCAAGGCTGTCAGTCAGGATCCACTCGAATGTGCCCCAATTGGAGTGCACTTCCACCGCCGTCTTCAACGCGGGGTCATGAGAATAAGACACGTCGGCGGGACGCCCCCCGACATGGGACCAGAGGATGCAGTCTTCGCCACTCAACGCCGCGAACAACGTATCGAGCGTGTTCGCATCGGTGTCGATATCACTACGATCCACGATCTGTGCGTGGGAGGAACGCCGGATCTGCCGCCCTTCTCGCCGGAAATAGACATTGTGATCGCCGCCAACCGGCGTATTCCCCGACCATTCATAGCCGGGAAAGACAATGAAATGACCATCTCTGTTCATCGCTGCGGTTGTATCGTTGATCTTGTCCCAGAAAGTATTGGAGATTTGGAAATCGTTGCCCTGGTGACCGGACACATCGAGCAGCGCAATATCGCGGGCGAATGCAAGATAGTCGTCGATCGTGCCGATGCCGACGGTTTCGCCGCTTTGCCCGTGCAGATCGCCCCAATAGCCAGAGACTAAACCTTCGCGCACTGCAATCGGATTTGATGTTGCAAGCTGAGCGCCGGCCGCGTCGAATAGTCGGACCACTCCTTCGGCAGATGAGGGCACGGAAAGACCTTCAATCAGAGCCACTTGCTGATTCCCGCTGAAGGTTACATCGCCGGTCAGCCCTGCGATCTCGATATCTGTCGTGAGCTTCACGGTGACAGGTCCCGGCGTGGTCGGGTTGCCCCAGAAATCCTCCGCCAGAACTGCAATTCGGAACGGCTCGCCCGGGCGACGCAGTCCGGGCGCGACGACCTTCCAAAGATGCGGTGGCCCAGCAATGATGGGCACACACAGCGCATTTGGGACCTTGTTGAAAAAGCCCGTTGCACAAGTATCGGCGGAAACCTTGAACTCGAAAGCACGTTCGGCGATCGTTTGCATACGAAACCCGGGCGAGCCGCCAGTCCGGTCGCCAAAGATCGCAGTGATTTGGTCGCCCGGCTTTAGGTATCCGCCGGTGACGGTGATGCGCACGGCGATCCCCCAGGGCCTATAACCATGGGGCTCTACCAGCACCCGCAGAGGTACGCCGCTGCTAGAGACAGCCGTGACGTAGTTCATAGCTGCAGGATCATTTGTCTGCAGTGGGCCGCAATCGTTCACCCAGCGCAACGCGATCCGGATGGCGCCGGTATCGTCGAGACCGAACTTTCCTGCAGTGTAGGTGACGGTGAAGGTTTGAAAGCTGCGAACGGTGGTGGGTGTGATTGGGTCGAGCACCGCCGATCCGTAATCCCCGGGCTTGCGACCGGGCTCGACTGCTGGCCAGACGTCGCCCATCTTGCCGCTCTCGATCGACATCGTGATCCCCTATCTTTTGGATGCAGGGCATCGACGCCCCGCATGATGGCTTAACAGCCGGCCCTCCGAGCTTCAATGTCGCCGCTCCTGCTATAGCGCTCTACCGTTGCAGCTTACACGACAACTCTCGCAAGAGGTCTGAGGACCTTTTCTGCTGCTGTACGCACACTCTCAGGTCCGGCAAGACAAATTCGGACGAAACTCACATGGGCATCTTTACCGAATTCCTCATGCAGCTCCTTGATGCCGCGGTGGACTTCTCTGCGCTGCGGTTGTGCATCACGACTTTGGCACCCTTTCCAAGCAGGATGCGCGTGTGCCCTGAAGGCCTTTACCAGCATTGCGGCCGGGAATGGCATAGGACTCACTGGCGGGTGCTCCGAGGCGCTCGGCTGTCTATCCGTCGGATCCATTTGGGTATCTCTCGCGGTATCGTCCCTCCTTTGACTTTCCCATGGAACTGGGGCCGGTTTGATCTGGAATCTTCCAGTTGGGTTTCAGTGTTGAGCGGCAGCGTGGAGACCGCAAGAGTCTCAAGCGCTGGTGCGGTAGCTTTTATCGAGAACTCCCTTGGTGAGAGGTATCCAAGTGCCGAATGCGGGCGCTTGGTGTTGTAGTGATCTCGCCATCTGCCGATTTCTTCCTGCGCGTGGCGGAGGGATCGAAACCAATGAGGGTTCAATTCATCCGGAGCTTGCCGTTAGAGTTCTCCATGAATGTGTTCTGAACGGGCTTGCCCGGCTCAATGAAGCGCAGACGCACGCCTGTCCGCTCTGACCAGTCGTACATGGCTTTGCTGGTGCCTTCGGGCCCGCTGTCGAGATCGATCTCTTCCGGGAGGCTTACGCGAAGGCCCAGATCATCGAGGAACCGTGCCACGCGAGCCCCAGGGATCGACACGTTTACAATCTGGGCGGTGCCGAACCGGATGTGATCGTCCACGATGTTCAGCACCCGAAACTTTCGACAGTCCGCCGACTGGTAACTGACGAAGTCCACGGACCATCTTAGCATCGGCCTTTCCGGCACCTGCGGCGCGATCCCGTCCGGACAGCTCGCGGTGCTTCTTGGTGCGAATTTGTAAGCCTTGCTGGGTGCAGAGCCGGTACGTGCGTTTGAGATTCACAACAAGACCTTCCCGGCGCAGCATCGCGTGCAGGCTCAGATAGCCGTATCGCCGGTTCTCAGAAGACAGCTACTTCATGCGCTTCATTGCTGCCGCATCGTTCTATGTAATGAGCTGATATCGCTGCACAGACCGTGCAAGACCAACAATCCGGCACGCGCGCCGCTCGCTGAACCCTCGCTCAGTCATCAGAAAGCCCTCGGCTCGTCGCTTCGCCGTTGGCTTGCCAGTTTTTCTGCAGCAGATCCTTCATTGCGGACATGTCCAGCATCCGGGCCGCGACGATCCGCTTCAGCTTAGCGTTCTCTGCCTCCAAAGCTCTCAGGCGCTTTGCGTTGCCATCTTCCTTGCAGTTGTATTTTCGCGCCAGCTATAGAGAGTTGCTGAGCTGATGTTGTGACGCCGACAGATGTCGACCGTTTTCGCGCCCGCCTCGTTCTCCTTCTGCCCGCCAACGATTTATTTTTCAGTGAAACATTTCCAGTTCATGGGTCTTCCTCCTTTGTCCATTCAAAGGTGGAAAATTCCAGTTCGCCATGGCGTGGACATCGACGGGCAGGTCAAACAACGTTGATCAATGTTCGGGCCGCCGGCCACCACCGGCGATCGTTTGTGTCTCGCCGGGGCCTGCCATTCTGAAACATTCGAAACGTCTTCTCCGAAACTCAGACATCTGAGTGAAGCAACTGACGGCGAAAGTCCTCCTCGAGCACAACGAGCGCTCAATATCAACACGAGGAAGGAATGAAACGATGAATATCATTACCGAAGTAAAGACCGTCGAGAACGGCGTTGATGTCGAAGCACTGCTGGGAGCACGTCAAGCGTTGGAGGCCGCGCCGGAAGCGGGCCAATTCAAATGGCGGGCCGATTGTGAGTGGATCAGTGGGACGCACTCGCGTTCGACCGTCACAGGCTTCCTTGGCCTCGGCGAAGAACAGGCTCGTCAAGGTGCGCACACAATTGAAGCCGACCATCCCGAGCAGTTTGCAGCCGCGGATCAGGGCGCAACACCGGTCGAGCTCGTGCTCTCCGGTCTGGCCAGTTGCTTGACTGCCGGAATCGCCTCGGTAGCCCAACACCGCGGTATTCAGTTGCACAGCGTGAAAGCATCTGTCGAAGGCGACATGGACCTGGCTGGCATCATGGGCATTGACGACGATGTCCGGAATGGTTTCAGCGCGATCCGTGTCACTTTCGATATCGACGCCGATGCAACTGAAGATGAGATTCATGCGCTGGTTGCACAGTCGCAGAAACGTTCGGCCGTTTTCGACATCATCACCAACCCTACCGATCTGCGCGTCAACGTCGCTTGACGCGCGTGCTTAGTGGAGGAGCGAGTGTCATGAGACGCTATTCGACCGTCATCATTGGCGCCGGCCAATCCGGACTCGCCATGAGTAAGTGCCTCTCCGAACGCTCGATAGATCATCTGATCCTTGAGCGCGGAGAGATTGCGAATTCATGGCGGACCGAACGTTGGGACTCGCTCCGGCTTCTTACTCCAAACTGGCAGAGCCGTTTGCCCGGCTCTCCCTATACCGGCCCGGACCCCGACGGGTACATGAGCATGCCCGAGGTGATCCAGCGCCTTCAAGCCTATGCAGACGATACGGCCGCGCCGATTCAGACCAGTACAACTGTGTTGTCGGTCAATCCGACTGATGCAGGCTATCTCATCGATACGAACCAAGGTCCGGTACACTGCGCGACACTGGTGCTGGCCAACGGGGCCTGCAATCTGCCCAATATACCTTGCTTTGCAGAGGAAGTGCCCAGGGGCCTCTATGCAACGACTTCACAGGATTATAAGCGGCCTTCTGATCTCCCAGATGGAGGGATTCTGGTCGTTGGAGGCTCGGCCACCGGAGTTCAATTGGCGATGGAGTTACAAACCTCCGGCCGGCAGGTAACACTGTCTGTCGGCGAACACATCCGCGCTCCTCGCGTTTATCGCGGACGGGACATCAAGTGGTGGATGGATGCCATCGGCACGCTGGATCAGGGCATTGACGAGGTAGGCGATCCCAAAAGGGTTCGCCGTTCACCTTCGCTTCAGCTCGTCGGATCGCATGAAAAACAGATGCTCGATCTGAATGCCCTAACTGATGCAGGAGTGGACGTCGTTGGAAAACTCGTGGGCATCCGGGATGGGAACGCTTTGTTCTCCGGCGCGCTCGCCAATCATTGCGCTCTCTCGGATCTGAAGATGAACCGCTTGCTGGACGCAATTGACATGTGGGCATCCAATCAGGGGCTCGATGGAGTGTTGCCGTCGCCGCACCGGTTTGATCGGACCCGTGTGTCAAAGAACCCGCGGTTGCAGTTGGACTTGTCTGGTGGCGCCATCCGTTCGGTCCTCTGGGCAACCGGCTACCGGCCTGACTATTCGTGGCTTCGCGTGCCTGTATTTGACCGCAAAGGGCGCCTGCGCCACTCTGGCGGGATTGTGGATGCCCCGGGTCTCTACGCGATGGGCTTGCCATTTATGCGTAAACGCAAGTCGACTTTGATTGACGGGGTGGGTGACGACGCGCAAGCCCTGTCCGAACACATTGTTGCACAAATGAATCGGAAGGCGGCTTAGGTGCTTTGCACGCAAGCTGCCTGGCTAACCCATCTGACGGGCTTCGGCTGTTTCCCGTATAAAGCAGCTTTACGAGCTTCATCTAGAACCCGGCCCTGTTGCCATGCCTCCAAAGAGTGCCCTAGTCGCACTGCGCGGCGTTCCAGCACACCTTAGGCCCAGTCAGGCACGGCCCGGCACATCTTGTCGAGCAAACGGTCAAGATCCGCCCGCTCGGTTTCGTTCAGGCATTCCATCATCTTGGCCTCTCCATCGATGCAAATCTGCATCGCGCCATCATAGATGACCCGGCCGCTGTCTGTAATTTCGATTACAGCGCTGCGACCGTCCTTTGGGTCTGAACGCCGCAAAACATGACCTTTCTTTTCAAGCGAACGGACCCCTCTGCTAACGGTGTTGCTGGGTTGCTCCGTGATCTCGCAGATATCCCTTTGGGCAATGCCATTGCGAAATTTCAGACAGATCAGAACGGTCCACTCCGGGCGAATGAGGCCGAATTCCTGTTCGATGCGCCTCAGTATGGGTTCGCGGAAGAAGTTCGTCAGGAAGGCAATTCGGTAGCCGTACCGAATCGGCGTGGCGTCGATAATGTCGATCAGTTTCATGGATTACACCTTAGCGAACGAGACCGGCAGCGCGCCAACGATTTATCTCCAAACGGAGATAACTATTCCCAAGTGGAGCTAAATTGGCTAGCGTTCGGCTGGGGAGGATACGAAAAGTTGCTCAAGGACGTCGTGTCAAAACTACATAGTGGGCTCCTTGGGATGTGCACTTGGGGCGTCGTTGTTTTGATGCTCGCAATCGTGGCGCAGGTCGTTGGCTCGTTTTTCGACATCAATCCGTTGCTGACGTTCTCCGACGCCCTGCCGTTGGTCGGCAAGGCAGTTACCCTGAACTCCTTGCTGGACATGCAGTGGCATCTTTTGGCGGCGATCGCGTTGCTGCCTGCGGGCTTGGTCTGGCTGCAAGATCGGCATGTGCGAGTGGACTTTTTCTATGGCACCCGTACGGATCGGCAAAAGGCATGGATTGACGGAGCAGGGCACATCTTCTTGACCGCGCCGTTTCTCGTCCTCTGCCTGCCGGCCACACTAAAATTCGTTGAACGGGCTTGGACCACCGATCAGGGCTCGACCAATGATGGGCTCAATGATCTTTGGCTGGTGAAGGCAGTGTTGCCGATGGGCCTCGGACTGTTGGCCATCGTGCTGATCATCGACATGGTCCGAATTTTCCGGCTGGCGTCGAACAGATGATGGAGAACGCGCTCCCGCTGGCCATGGCAGCCATCACGCTGGGAGCAATCCTGCTGGGTTATCGTGTGGCGTTTGTTCTGGGCGGGGTCGCGGCGGTTTTCATCCTCATCGGCGATTTGCCCGGAGCGTTCTTCAACCTCATCGTCAGCCGAATCTACGCCAATGTCTTGTCGAACTGGCTCCTTGTCGCGGTTCCGATGTTCATCTTTATGGGATTGATACTCGAACGCTCTGGCGTGGCAGAGCGAACCTTTCGGGCAGCCCAAAATGCTCTCAGTGGAAGTGCTGCGGGCATGGGGATCGCAGTGCTGATCGTCGGGGTGCTGATGGCTGCGTCCTCAGGGATTGTTGGCGCTTCCGTGGTGCTGCTTACACTTCTGGCCATGCCGCGGCTGCTTGAGGCGGGGTATGACCGTCCGACATCGGCTGGCCTCGTAGCCTCCTCCGGAACCCTGGCGATCCTCATCCCACCATCGGTGATGCTGATTGTGTTGGGTGACCAGTTGCAGGCTCCAATCCCGGACATGTTCGCAGGGGCCATTGGACCTGGCCTCTTGCTGGTTGTGCTCTATGCGGTTCTGGTAGTTTATCGCGCGCGCGGACTGCCGAAACCTGCTCAGCAAAGTCGCCTCTCGGTGCTGGGTCTGGTTCTCGACATCGCGCCATTGGTGCTGCTGGTGATCTCGGTGCTTGGCTCGATTGTCGCAGGTTTGGCGACACCGACGGAAGCCTCCGGGCTTGGTGCGTTCGGTGCCGTCCTTATAACGGCGCTCTACGGCAAGTTCAGAGGCGGTGTGGTCATGGAGGCTGCGCGCGAAACGGTGTTCGCCACATCGATGGTTCTGATGGTCATGGTGGGCGCGACATGCTTTTCGGCGGTGTTCCGCGGTGTCGGCGGAGACGAGATGATCCGCGAGGCAATGCTGTCCACCGGCGGCGGGCCATGGAGCGTGCTTGCACTGATCATGGGCGTAATCTTCGTCTTGGGATTTGTTTTGGATTGGCTGGAGATCACGCTGATCCTGATGCCAATCTTTGCGCCTCTTGTCTCGGCGCTGGACTTCGGAAACGGATTATCCGGCTCGGACCTGTTGATCTGGTTCGGGATTCTGGTCGCCGTCAACTTGCAGACCAGTTTCCTGACCCCGCCGTTCGGGTTCTCACTTTTCTACCTGCGCGGCGCGGCGAAAGACGCGGTATCGACGACCGAAGTCTACCGCGGCGTCATTCCGTTCATCGTGCTTCAGGTTCTGGCACTGGGGCTGCTGATCGCCTTTCCGTGGCTGGTGATCGGCTTTGGATAGCTTTGGCTTTGAACGATCAATCAAAGGGAGGAAGACAATGAAAAGAACATTGCTTGCGGCGGGTTTCGCCGCACTGGCGGCGACCGGGGTTGCCGCCAAGGACATGAACCTGCAGTCGGCATTTCCCAAGGGTCTGCCGGTTGTCGGACCGGGCGCAGACCGGTTTGCCGAAACCGTTGCCACGCTGACCGGGGGATCGGTGACCTTCAAACATCTCGGAGCAGGGGAGTTGTCGCCTCCCGGCGAGATGCTCGACAACGTCGGCGCTGGCGCAATCGAGGCTGCATGGTCCTATGCAGCCTATGCCTCGGGTAAGGTGCCCGCGGCGGCACTGTTTGGCTCGATACCCTTTGGCCCGGATGCAGCGAAGTATGTCTCCTGGGTCCACCACGGTGGCGGCCTCGAGCTCTGGCGTGAGATGTACGAACCGTTCAACGTCGTGCCGATGCCCTGCGGTGTGATCATCTCGGAAGCTGGTGGCTGGTTCACCAAGGAGATCACATCACCTGACGATCTGAAGGGTCTCAACTTCCGCATCGGCGGCCTGGGAGGCAAAATCCTCGGCAAGCTGGGTGTCAATGCCATGTCGATCCCAGTCGGTGAAATATCGACGTCTCTGGACACCGGCCGCCTGGACGCAACAGAGTTGAGTTTCCCGCTGGTCGATAAGCTCCTGGGCTTCGACAAGGTCGCCAAGTACTACTACTTCCCCGGCTGGCACCAGCCTTCCGGATTTATCGAGTTCTACATGAACAAAGATGCCTGGGATGGTTTGTCAGATGGCGAACGCAAGGCCGTTGAGGTTGCGTGTGCGGATGTAAATCTCTGGGCCATCGGGTTGGCATCGGGAGCGCAGAGCGAGATCTTGGACGAGTTCCGAGCCAACGGTGTCAACGTTCAACGCTTTCCGGACAGTGTGATTGCCGCACTGAAGTCTGCGGCTGAGGAAGTCTATGCCGAACAGGCAGCGGCTGATCCGTTGTTCAAGCGCGTCGTCGACAGCTATCAGGCGTATTCGCAGGCCTATGACGAGTATCAGGCGCTCAGCCGGATCGACTGACTTTTCGTCAGGCCTGGGATCACCGGGCCAGCGTAAATAACTCTTTGCCCCGGGTTCACTCCCGGGGCAGACGACATTCAAGACAATGAGGACCAATATGAGGCTCAGCTCCGAGCGCATTCTGACCAGCCATGTTGGCAGCCTGCCGCGCCCTCAAGATCTTCTCGACATGTTGGAAGCCAAGGAAACCGGTGAGGACATCGACCGGGACGTTTTGGATCAACGCATTGCCACGGCGATCATAGACATTGTTGCCCGACAGCGGTCGGCCGGTGTCGATATCGTCAACGATGGCGAGAACTCGAAAACGTCCTACACGCTCTATGTCCGCGATCGACTGAACGGTGTTGGGCCGAAGCCGCCCGAGAAGAGCCTTCCCAAGACGGCGCAGCACCGCGACCTGATGGACCACCCCGGTATGGTCGCGCGGACTGCTTTGATCAATCAGGGCATGAGTTGGTTCGACCGGGCAAAACCGCCCGCGGCTATCGGACCAGTCAGCTACGGTGACCCGGCAGCGCTCAAAGCCGATCTGAGAAACTTGCGTACGGCTTGCGACGTTGCGGGTGTCGAGGAAGCATTCGTTAATTCGGCGTCGCCGGGCGTGCTCACCAAGTTTGTGCCGGATATGTACTATGGCAATGAAGAGCGATACGTTGCCGACTTGGCCGACGCCATGTCGGTCGAATACGAGGCAATCGCCGAGGCAGGCTTCATCCTGCAGATCGATGCTCCGGATTTTGGTTCGGCGCGGCACAACCAATATCAAGAGATGTCGGACGAGGATTTCCTTAAGATTGCTGCGCGCAATGTAGAGGCAGTGAACCACGCAACCCGCAACATCGCGCCTGACCGGATGCGGATGCACATCTGTTGGGGGAATTATGAAGGCCCGCACACGCACGATATCCCGCTTTCCAAACTCTATCCCGTCGTGATGAAGGCGCGACCCGCCGGTTTGCTGGTTGAGGGGGCGAACCCTGCGCATGCACATGAATGGGAAGATCTGAAGTCGTTGGGTCTGCCCGATGACAAGATCCTGATCCCCGGTGTCATCGACACTACCACGAACTTTGTCGAGAACCCCCGTTTGGTCGCACAGCGCATTTGCAACTGGGCCAGCATCGCCGGGCGTGAACGGGTTATAGCAGCAACCGATTGTGGCTTCGCGACCTTTGCCGGGCCGAACAATCCGGTCGTCGAGAGCATCGTCTGGGAAAAACTGGCCAGCCTTTCAAAGGGTGCTGACTTGGCGTCGAAACAGCTTTGGCCGTGACATATCGGCTGAGTGACTTTGGCAGCTACACTGCGGGCGGTCGTACCCACGAAGTGACCGAAGGCACGCCAACTGCTGTGCAGTTCACCCGAATGACCGAATCCTTGGTTGATCCTCGCGGGCACTTCGCAGTTGAGCATGCCTATGTACAGTATTTCGTGCCCGAAGAGCGACGGCCTGGCCCCCCCGTGCTGCTGGTCCATGGGGGCGGCTTGTCGGGATCGTGTTGGGACACCACGGCGGATGGCCGTCCGGGCTGGCTGCAGCTCTTGCTGGCCGACGGGTATGAAGTTCATGTTCTCGACAACGCCGAACGGGGTCGGTCCGGATTTGCGCCCGGGCTTTGGGAGGGGGATCCGATCCTGCGATCACTGGAAGAAGCGTGGACCTTGTTCCGTATCGGCTCGCCGGAGGGGTTCGCTTCTCGAACGCCGTATCCCGGTCAATTGTTCCCCGTGGAGGCAATGGAGGCTTTTGCCCGGACATTCGTGCCGCGTTGGCTGACTACAACGCCCATTCTTACCGACGCCATGGTTGCTGTGCTACGTCGCCTTAAAAGGGCGCTGGTGATTTGTCATAGCCAAGGCGGTGAGATCACGTTCGATGCGTACAATCTCGCGCCAGAGTGCTTTGACGGGATCATTGCGATCGAGCCCTCGGGCTTGCCTGACAACCCCACCGATCTCAGGAGCTTGCCTTGCGTTCTCGCAACCGGGGACTTCCTGACCATTGATCGACGTTGGCGCGAAAGATCGGATTGCTGGCTCGACTTTGTCTCCGACTTGGAGAGGATCAGCGCACCCATCCGACATCTGACATCAGAAAACACGTTTGGCCCCGGCAACAGTCATATGCTGATGACGGACACCAATAGTGCTGATGTTCTGAGGGCCTGTCTCACGGCCTGGAACGGTGTTTGCAAAAGCACGGCACACAGCTGACCTTGCGAATTGCTTGCTGCATTCATCGGACCACGGGCATGTCGTACGTTGACTGGCCCGTCAATCCGGGGCTTTCTACCTATGGGCGCAAAAGAGTCTGAGCAGACAATCCATGCGCCGACAACTTGGGAGGATAGAATGAAATACTCGCTTGCCCCGGCGGTTGCCGCCGTCCTTATCGCATTGGCCGGTCCGGCTTCGGCCGCTGACATCTCGGCCTGTCTGATCACCAAGACCGATACCAATCCGTTTTTCGTCAAAATGAAAGAAGGTGCAACTGCCAAGGCTGATGAGCTCGGCATCGATCTCAAGAGCTTTGCCGGAAAGATCGATGGTGATCATGAAACCCAGGTCCAGGCGATCGAGACGTGCATCGCCGATGGGGCCAAAGGCATTCTGCTGACAGCCTCGGATACCTCGTCGATAGTACCAGCGGTGATGCAGGCGCGCGAAGCCGGACTGCTGGTGATCGCTCTCGACACACCGCTGGAGCCGATTGACGCCGCCGATGCGACGTTTGCGACCGACAATTTTCTGGCAGGCGAGTTGATCGGCAAGTGGGCGGCAGCGGCGCTCGGCGATAAGGCGGCTGAGGCCAAGATCGGCATGCTGGATCTTGCCGTCAGCCAACCGACTGTCGGGGTTCTCCGCGATCAGGGTTTTCTCAAAGGTTTTGGCATTGATCTCGGTGACCCGAACAAGTGGGGTGACGAGACCGACCCTCGGATCGTCGGCAACGACGTGACCGCGGGCAATGAGGAAGGTGGTCGCAAGGCCATGGAGAACCTGCTGGCCAAGGATCCCACGATCAACGTGGTCTACACCATCAACGAACCGGCCGCTGCAGGGGCCTATGAGGCTCTGAAGGCGATTGGGCGCGAGAATGATGTGCTGATTGTCTCGGTTGATGGTGGCTGCCCGGGTGTTGCCAACGTCAAGGACGGCGTTATCGGAGCTACGTCGCAACAGTACCCGCTTTTGATGGCATCACTGGGCATCGAAGCGATTGCGGCATGGGCAAAGGATGGCTCGAAACCATCGCCGACGCCGGGCAAGGACTTCTTTGATACTGGCGTGGCTCTGGTGACAGACAAGCCGGCTGAAGGTGTGACCTCAATTGACACCCAGAAGGGCAAGGATCTCTGCTGGGGTTGATCCCAGGCGCCATCCAGTAGCAAAGTCTGGGGCGGGCGGAGGTCCGCCCCAAACCCTTCGAGGCCCGGCAGAGGACCCGAAGGGACCCGAGGGAGGGCACATGTCCGACGGACAGGGGGTCGAGGCGGCCGCATCCCGGCCTGAGGCCGTTGCCGAGTTCGATGACCGGCACCGCGGTCCGGTTGCGGCGTTCCAGCACTTTCTCCACACGACGCCTGCAGCGGTGCCACTGATCGTCCTGCTGGCGTCGATCGCCGTGTTCGGGTTGCTGCTCGGCTCGAAGTTTTTCTCGCCTTTCGCTCTAACGCTCATTCTACAACAGGTTCAGATCGTTGGGATTGTGGCAGCAGCGCAGTCGCTGGTGATCCTAACTGCGGGGATTGACCTGAGCGTCGGTGCCATAGCGGTGCTCTCTTCGGTGGTGATGGGGACGTTCACGTTCCGCTTTGGCTTGCCTCCATCTGTCGCCATCGTTTGTGGCCTGCTTTGTGGAACCCTGTGTGGCTTTATAAACGGAGTCCTGGTTGCACGGATCAAACTTCCGCCCTTCATCGTGACGCTTGGTATGTGGCAGATCGTGCTCGCCGCGAATTTCCTCTATTCGGCAAACGAGACGATCCGCAGCCAGGACATCTCAGCGAACGCGCCGCTGCTTCAGTTCTTTGGTGAGAAATTCAAGTTGGGCGGTGCCGTGTTCACCAATGGTGTGGTTTTCATGGTGCTGCTCGTGCTGGTTCTGGCCTATGTGCTGCGCCAGACCCCTTGGGGTCGGCATGTTTATGCGGTGGGAGATGACCCCGAGGCGGCAGAACTGTCCGGTGTTCCCACTCAACGCGTACTGATCTCGGTCTATGTACTGTCCGGGTTGATCTGTGCCTTTGCCGGATGGGCATTGATCGGGCGGATCGGTTCGGTGTCACCCACTTCAGGCCAGCTTCTGAACATCGAATCCATCACCGCAGTGGTGATCGGCGGGATATCACTTTTCGGAGGGCGCGGGTCGATTATGGGCGCCTTGTTCGGGGCGCTTATCGTCGGTGTGTTCTCGCTGGGGTTGCGACTTCTGGGCGCCGACGCGCAATGGACGTATCTGCTGATCGGGGTGCTGATCATCGCGGCAGTGGCGGTCGATCAGTGGATCAGAAAGGTGGCGGCATGACCGAGCCTGTTCTGTCTGCCAAGGGTCTGGTGAAGCGTTTTGGCCGCGTGACTGCTCTGAACCATTGCGACTTCGAGCTTTACCCCGGGGAGATCCTTGGCGTGATTGGCGACAACGGCGCAGGTAAGTCGACGCTGATCAAGGCGATCTCCGGCGCGGTTGTCCCGGACGAAGGCGAGGTCCGGCTTGAGGGGCGGCCTGTGCAGTTTTCATCTCCGCTTGATGCTCGCGAAGCTGGGATCGAGACCGTTTATCAGCAACTCGCCATGTCGCCCGCCCTCTCGATTGCTGACAACATGTTCATGGGCAGAGAGCTGCGAAAGCCCGGGATCATGGGCACTGTGTTTCGCCAGCTAGACCGGAGGCGGATGGGCAAGATCGCGCGGGAGAAGCTATCGGAACTCGGGCTTATGACCATTCAGAACATCAACCAGGCCGTTGAAACGCTGTCAGGTGGGCAACGCCAGGGTGTCGCGGTTGCTCGCGCGGCCATGTTCGGCTCGAAGGTGATCATCATGGACGAACCGACCGCAGCATTGGGAGTGAAGGAGGGCCGCCGCGTGCTCGAGTTGATCCTAGACGTCAAATCGCGTGGCATTCCCATTGTGCTGATCAGCCACAACATGCCGCATGTTTTCGAAGTCTGCGACCGCGTTCACATTC
This sequence comes from uncultured Limibaculum sp., assembly GCA_964475765.1. GTDB lineage: Bacteria > Pseudomonadota > Alphaproteobacteria > Rhodobacterales > Rhodobacteraceae > Thermohalobaculum. The sequence continues at coordinate 3,254 of CAYYZH010000077.1, read as the reverse complement.
ACCGGCTTGGCAGTCGGCTCTGTGTAATCGATCCCAAAGCTTATGAGATGTCGGACGCAGTGGCATTCATGACGGGTGCCAAGGAACCGCCTGTCGAGGCTGTCGCAGCATGAAAGTGCAATGCTTGCTGAAGCGAGTCCAGTCGCGGTGGGCAGGTTAGGCGATGTTCCTAGGCATCGACATAGGAACTTCTTCGATCAAACTGAGCCTTGTCGACGCCGGATTGGTGCAGATTGACGAAGCCTCCGCGCCGCTTACAGTGCAAACGCCGCGTCCCTATTGGTCCGAGCAGGAGCCGGATGCCTGGTGGCAGGCGCTCGTCACGACCTTCACTGATCTCGGCACACGCCATGACCTGAGAGCTGTCCAGTCAGTTGGCCTAAGCGGCCAGATGCATGGGGCTGTTTTGCTGGATGCGCACGACGAGGTAATCCGCCCGGCGATCCTTTGGAACGACGGGCGCTCGCACGCGGAATGCGCTGCCATGATCGAAGCGCTGCCCGGGATTGGTACGCTGGCGGGCGTGCCGCCGATGCCTGGCTTTACCGCACCAAAACTGCTTTGGGTGTCGCGCAAAGAGCCGGAGACTTATGCGAAGATCGCGCACATTCTGTTGCCGAAGGACTACATTGGCTTCCGGTTACATGGCCGGTATGTGATCGACAGATCAGATGCTGCAGGTACGCACTGGCTTGACCAATCCGCACGCAATTGGTCCGAAGACCTGTGCGCGGTGTCAGCGACGGATCCGAGATGGTTGCCCGAACTGAAAGATGGTTCGGAGATCGCTGGCACACTCACCCGGGAAGCGGCTTGCGCATTGGCGCTTACCCCCGGAATACCTGTTGCGGCAGGTGGCGGCGACGCTGCAACTGGTGCCGTAGGTGTTGGAGCGACCACAGATGGTGCCGCGTTCATATCGCTCGGCACATCCGGACAGCTTTTCGTGGCCACCGACAGTTATCGACCGAACCCAGAACAGATGGTGCACGCCTATTGTCATACGGTTCCCGGCATGTGGTTCCAAATGGCTGCGATGTTGAACGGGGCCCGCCCGATGCAGTGGTTCGCGGGGATCATGGGGGCATCCGTTCCTGATCTTCTGACTGAGGCGCAAACGATTGCGCCGGAGGAGGCACCGCTCTTTCTGCCCTATCTGACGGGAGAGCGCTCTCCGCATGGCGATGCCCACATCCGCGGCAGTTTCTATGGCCTTGCGGACGGTATGGCCCGGGCACATCTGATGCGCGCAGTGGTAAACGCTATCGCCTACAGCTTTGCCGATGCTGCAGACAGCCTGCGCGGTGCCGGGACAGAGATCTCCTTCCCGCTTGCGATCGGGGGCGGGGCGCAAAGCGATCTCCTTTTGCAAACCATTGCCGATGTTTTGGAAATCCCGATCCGCCGGGCAGCGAGTGCTGCGACGGGACCAGCTCTGGGTGCAGCACGTCTCGCTGCGGTTGCTGCCGGGCAGGCCGATCTTGCCGATCTGAGTGTCCCTCCGGAAACAGTGAAGCGATTTGATCCCGCCGCGGTGTCAAACCATGGGGAAACCTTGAAGGGCTATCGCAAGCTCTACGGGCGTCTCAAAGGCATCCATCTCGATCTTGCGGGGATGGCATCTGATGGCGCGCCCTCAAATTGACCGGAGGCACGGTGGATATGTTGGGCAAAACACTGATGATCTGCCGGGAACTGCGGGCAACCCGCGGCCCTCGTGCTCGAGCTTTAGAGTGTAGAGTAGATTTCCGTGGCGTCGGCAAAAGAGATCACGCCGTTGCCAGGGTGGCCTTTCCCCAGTGGTAATGCGTTCGCAGCAGCACCTGCCCGATAGCCGGTTCCAATCAGGAAGGCCGGTTCAGCGAGCCGTGTCAGCGGGTCAAATTCTGGTCCTGGAGGATTGCTTTCACCCAGCCAGCGCCACCTTCCGCTGCCGCTCAAGCCATCGAGGGTGACATCGAGTGACATGTAGATGATTAGCCCCGCTCGACCGGAACGAATGTTCAAGGGCACCGGCGCGTTGGGTGGCAAGTCGGGAATGTCCATGATCGGTGCATGGCTGAGCGTGACATGGGCGGCGTAGAACCCTTTGCGCGCAAGCATCTGCGTTAGCGAGACCTGCAAGGGAAAATACCCGTCGATGATGTCGTCGAATGCTTCTCCACCGCCGACAGACTGCGCGCTTCCCATTAGAATAGATTGAAGTATTCGGCCTGCTCCCATTCCGAGACCGTCATCAGGTAGCGCTCCCACTCGGCGCGTTTGATGTGCGCGAGATAGTCGACAAACTCAGCCCCAAGTGCATCGCGATAGAGGGGGCTTCTTTCAAATGCTTCGATCGCAGCTATCAGGCTGGTCGGCAGGGTCGGAGCCTCCGCATCATAGGGGGTGTTGGTTGCGGGCGGCGCATCCAAACCGCGCTTGATCCCATCGAGGCCAGAAAGGATCTGTGCAGCCAACGCGAAGTAGGGGTTTGCCGAGCTGTCCGCCACGCGGTTCTCCAGACGGCTAGCTTCATCACCAGGATAGAGCAGGGCGCGAACCATGGCGCCGCGATTATCCGCGCCCCACTGGATACGGTTCGGCGCAAGCTGAAACGGCGTGTACCGCTTGTAACCGTTCACGGTCGGCGTGGTCATCAGACAGCTTGCGGCGGCGTTCTCCAAGAGACCGGCAATCCAGTGATTGGCTATCTTCGTCAGCGCTCCGTCGTCTCCCGGCATCAAGGTGTTGCGCCCTGTCGCGGTCTCGATGACGGATTGGTGTATATGCCAACCGTTTGCGGCAGCGTTTGGTAATTTCGGTTTGGCCATGAAGCTGGCATGAAGGCCGCGCGCATGCGCCACTTCCTTGACCATGGTGCGGAAGAGGACAAACCGATCCGCCTGTTCCAGCGGGCTCGACGGATCGAAGGTAAATTCGAACTGGCTCGGTCCCATCTCGATCTCGACGGTGCGCGGAGCGAGGCCCAGACCCTCGGCCATGCGGCGGAGGTGGTCGAGGAACTCTTCAACCTCGCCATACCGGTTTTCTGACAGGTACTGCCAACCCTGCGTCGTGTTGCGGGTCTCGACCGGTGCGGGCGGCATGGTGGCTTGGGTATGGTCGAGAGCGGGGTCGACCTGTCCGAAGATCTGGAACTCGACTTCCAGCCCGAAGATTGCCGAGAGCCCCGCGGTGCCAAGCTGCGAAATCGCCCTGCGCAGAATTTCACGCGCTGAAAACTCCACTGGCATTCCCGATCGATCGACAAC
>CAYYZH010000076.1:18059-18696 GCA_964475765.1 uncultured Limibaculum sp. | reverse complement strand
CATGGCGCGCACGCACGATCTTGTGGCGCCCGATATCCTCGACCCGCTCGATGGTCACGGGAAGCCCGGCCTCGTCTGCGACCACGTTGGTGTGTTCCGGGCGGCAGCCGATGCTGACGCGCCCCTCGGGCACGTTCGAGAACCCGCGGCCCAGCGGCACCTCCGCGCCATTGACCACAGCCTTGATCCCGTTCACTTCGGCGGGCAGTACGTTCATCCCCGGCGAGCCGATGAAGTAGCCCACAAATGTATGCTCCGGCCGCTCGAACAGGTCCTCCGGGGTGCCCAACTGCACGACCTCGCCGTCCAGCATAACCACGACTTTGTCGGCAAAGGTCAGTGCTTCGGTCTGATCATGGGTGACGTAGATCATCGTATGACCACGCTGGCGGTGCAGTTGCTTGAGCTGGGTGCGCAGTTCCCATTTCATGTGCGGGTCGATCACCGTCAGCGGCTCGTCGAACATGATGACATTCACATCATCCCGCACGAGCCCGCGCCCCATCGAAATCTTCTGCTTGTTATCGGGCGTCAGGTTCGCGGCGCGGCGCTTGAGCATATCGGTCATGTCGATCATGTCCGCGATCTCACGCACCCGCGCATCGACCTGCGCTTTGCCGACACCTCGATTCCGCAG
>CAYYZH010000076.1:16940-18049 GCA_964475765.1 uncultured Limibaculum sp. | reverse complement strand
TGGCGGTGCAGTTGCTTGAGCTGGGTGCGCAGTTCCCATTTCATATGCGGGTCGATCACCGTCAGCGGCTCGTCAAAGAGGATCGCTGAGACATCCTCGCGCACCATCCCGCGGCCCAGACTGATCTTCTGCTTTGCGTCCGCAGTCAGACCCTGCGCGCGCTGGTTTAGCACCGCATCGAGCCCGATCATCGTCGCGATCTCGATCACGCGGCGGTTTACATAGTCGGGATCAGTCGCCCGGTTTCTCAGAGGGAAAGCCAGATTGTCGTAGACCGTCATCGTGTCGTAGACGACCGGGAACTGGAACACCTGGGCAATGTTGCGCTCGGCGGTCGGGGCTTGGGTCACATCAGTATCGTCAAAGAGGATGCGCCCCTGTGACGGCACCAGAAGGCCCGAGATGATGTTCAAAAGTGTGGTCTTCCCGCAGCCCGATGGACCAAGCAGGGCGTAGGCCTCACCATCCTCCCATTCGTGATCGATGGTTGGCTTTATGGCGAAGTCTTCCGGCCCCTTGGGTTTGGCCGTGTAAGCATGGGCCAGGCCTTCGAGTGTGATCTTGGCCATGTCTCAGGCCGCCTGCGCATAGGCGGCTGCGGTGATCAGCCGATCATCGGTGCCGAAAAGATAGACATGCCGCGGGTCGACAAAGACATGTCGCGGGTGATCGGTGTCCAGGTGATGGATGCCATGGACCAGGGCGACCCAGGCATCGCCGTCATGATCGATATGCACAAAGCTCTCCGAGCCCGTGATCTCGGTCCCGAGCACATGACCTTGAAAGACCAGCGCATCGGCAGACGGCTGTTCGATCTGGAGATGGTTTGGGCGGAAGCCTGCGAGATACTCGCCATCGGGCAGGTTGACGAAGATCCCGGCAGGGACCGTCTGCTCATCGCCATAGTGGATCTCGATCCCAACCTTGCGCAAACGCGAGAAATTCATTGGCGGGTCGGAGAATACGCGAGCCGTGGTGGCGTCCGTGGGATTGCGATAGACGTCTGGGGTGGAGCCGAACTGCGTCACGCGTCCTTCCCAAAGGCAGGCTGTGTTGCCGCCCAGAAGCAGAGCCTCATGCGGCTCGGTCGTCGCGTAGACGAAGATCGC
>CAYYZH010000076.1:0-16840 GCA_964475765.1 uncultured Limibaculum sp. | reverse complement strand
GAGGCGATGTTCTCGAACACCGTCATCGACGGATAGTTGATGAACTGCTGATAGACCATCGCGATGTCACGGTTCTGCACGCGGGCCCAGTGACATCCTCACCATTCCAGAGGACGCGGCCCGTCGTCGGTCGGTCGAGCCCTGCCATCAGACGCATCAGCGTCGTCTTGCCTGAAAGTGTTGGCCCCAACAGCACGTTCATGCTGCCCTTTTCAAGGCTGAGATCGGTGGGATGGATATGCACGTCCCGCCCGACCGTCTTGCCGACATTTTCCAGCACGAGGCTCATGCCGCTCCCTTCGCGGTCGTCTCGCCCGGTCCAGCCGCGTGCGCGTCCATCCAGGCGCTCAGAGTCTCAACCTGTTGCGGTGAGAAACGCAAGCCCAGTTTAGATCGGCGCCACAGAACATCATCGGCGGTTTGCGCCCATTCCTTATCCATCAACCACTGCACTTCGCGGGCGGTCAGATCCGCGCCGAAGACCTCGCCAAGGTCAGTCTGATTGTCGCAACCGGCGAGCATATCTCCCACCTCTGTTCCATAGGCTCGGATCAGGCGCTCTGCTGTTGCCCGGTCGAGGTAGGGGTGCGCCGCGCGCAAGGTGGCCACCAATCCCTTGCCGCCGTTCACCGGAAAATCACCGCCGGGCAGGGGCGCGTCTGCGGTCCATGGTCCGGCAAAATCGGCGAAGTAGGGAGAAAGCTTGTCCATCGCCGATTCTGCCAGCCTGCGGTAGGTGGTGATCTTTCCTCCAAAGACGTTCAGCAGCGGGGCCTGATTGCCGTCTGTCTCGACCTTCAGAACATAATCCCGCGTCGCGGCAGTCGCTGATTTCGCGCCATCATCGTAGAGGGGCCGAACGCCGGAATAGGTCCAGACGATCTCGTCCGCCCCGACCGGTGTTTCGAAGTACTCTGAGACGGCGGCGCGCAGATAATCCGCTTCCTCCGGTGTGCAGTGCGCATCGGACGGGTCCGTATCATGGTCGGCATCGGTCGTGCCGATCAAAGTGAAATCGCGCTCGTAGGGAATGGCAAAGACGACCCTGCCGTCTGATTGCTGGAAGATATAGGCACGGTCGTGGTCAAAGAGCTTGCGCACGACGATGTGGCTGCCGCGTACGAGTCGGATATTGTCTGACGTGTTCATGCGGATGCGGTTCCGGATGATGTCCGCGACCCACGGTCCACCTGCATTCACCAGGGTCTTCGCTTTTATATGCCGGGGTGCGGCGCCGTTTGTGTTCCGCACCTTTAGGGACCAGAGGCCGTCCTGGCGTTCTGCGCTCTCGCAGCGGGTCCGTGTCTCGATTTCAGCGCCAAACCTTGCTGCGTCCCGAGCGTTCAGAACCACAAGGCGCGAGTCCTCAACCCAGCAATCCGAATATTCGAATCCTTTGACATAACTGTTGCGCAAAGGCGCACCTACCGGATCCTGACGCAGGTTCAGGGTTGTCGTCCCGGGAAGGATTTTGCGCCCGCCAAGATTGTCGTAGATGAACAATCCAAGCCGCAGCATCCAGGACGGGCGCAAACCGCTATGATGCGGGAGAACAAAGCGCATCGGCCAGGAGATGTGCGGCATCGTGCGCAGCAAGGTCTCTCGCTCGATCAGCGCTTCGCGGACCAGACGAAATTCGTAGTATTCTAAGTACCTCAACCCGCCATGGAACAGCTTGGTCGACGCAGAGGAAGTCGCCTGCGCCAGGTCGTTTTGCTCGCAGAGATAAACAGACAGTCCTCGGCCCGCTGCATCGCGGGCGATGCCGCAGCCGTTCACACCTCCGCCTATGATCGCGAGATCGAAGACCGATTGGTCGTTCACTGTTCCTCCGGGGTCGAACTTTGTGTTCGTTATTTTCGTTTTTGCGCGTTTATCTTCGAATATGTCAATTGATTCTTCTGATGTGCGCCTTTTGCGCGAAGTGTAGCGGTTAGTGCCCTTGATATACGGACTTGAAAGACGCCTTGATGCTGCTGAAACTATGGCGGTTTCCCGGACCGGCGACAGATAGGAAGACAAAATGGCCCTGTCGTTCAGACATCAGGAGATCATGGCGGTAGCGCGCACCGATGGGCGCGTGACGGTGGATCAGCTTGCCCGAGAGTTCGATGTCACGCCGCAGACGATCCGGCGGGATTTGGGGGAGCTCTGCGATTCGGGGCTTTTGGCGCGGGTTCATGGCGGCGCGATCCTGCGCACGGGTAAGGCCAATCTTGGCTATGATGCGCGCCGGATCATCGCGGGAACCGAGAAAGATGCGATGGGCCGGCTGTGTGCCGAAGCAGTTCCGAACAATTGTTCCCTCTTCATCAATATCGGTACGACTACGGAGGCGGTGGCACGGGCTCTGCTCGATCATCGCGACCTGATGGCGATCACGAACAATCTCAATGTCGCGAACATTCTCGCGGCCAATGAAGAATGCGAGGTGATCATCGCGGGCGGGGTGCTCCGCCGCCTCGACGGTGGTCTGGTGGGCGAGGCAACCGTCGACTTCATCCGCCAGTTCAAAGTCGACTACGCAGTCATCGGCACATCAGCCATCGATGAGGATGGTGCGCTGATGGACTATGACTACCGCGAGGTTCGCGTGGCACAGGCGATTATCTCCAACGCTCGGCGCACGCTTTTGGTGGCAGACTCGTCCAAATTTACCCGCACGGCTCCCGTTCGCATCGCAAACCTCGCCGATGTCGACGGGTTCTTCACTGATCGCATGCCTCCGGCAGAGATCGTCGACTTGTGTGCCGCGAATGATGTTGCGCTGTCGGTTGTCGACAAGGGTGACGCCAGTTCGGCCGATTCCTGAGCCTGGCTCGGGCGCTAGTTCAGGAGCATCCCGACCACAAGCAGTGCCAGCCCCATGAACGCGGTCCCGACCGACGCCATGTGCATGAAGGTCAGCTTGCCAAATTCATTGCGGATTGCGTCCGGGTCGATTTGAGCGCTGCGCAGCCACATGGCCTTGCGAATGCAGAGCAGTACCCCGGCCAATCCGACCAAGGTCATGACAACTCCAATGATCGCCATTGTGCTCATGCGCTTCGCTTAGAACGTCGTGCCTTGGCCTGCCAAGGAAAATACGACCTGTTGGGGTGAATAAGCGGGTATCCGACTAAACCTTGGGTTTTCAGGCGAATTTTGTCGAGAATTTGACTCGACCCGGGCCCTGTCCGGCCCTATTATAAGGGTATCCATGGAGGTGGGTATGATCACTGCGTATGTACTTGTTTGCTGCTTGTCTATTGCAATGCTGTCGCTCATGGCGATCAGTCACACGGGGTATCCGATGCCGATCCGGATTCCGACCAGTTGGCGGAAGGGTCGGTAAAGCGGTGTGATGCCGCTTAAAATTCTTCAGTCCTGATAAATCCCGCAAACGGGACTCGCTTCCCTCCCTTGTTTGAGGGGTGGTGCCGTCAATTGGTATTACTCCGAAACTGCGGCGGAGCCTATGATCTGCGCCGTTCAATCCGTGTGAACAGGTTCACTTCAAAGCGTGACGTGCATTTGATCCGCACGCTGGAGTAGAGTGGCGGTATGTCGATCTGGACCCGAATCGGAGAAGCGTTAAGCGCGCTTCTGGACGGTGAACCGCTTTCAGCGGTGTTCGATCGCTTGCGCACGCCCCCTGAGAAGACCATCGGTTTCACCATTGCCGTGATTGCGCTGGGTGCCAAGATGGCGAAGGCAGACGGGCAGGTCACGCGCGACGAGGTCGCTGCGTTTCGCCGGATCTTTCACATTCCAGAAGCAGATGAGGCACATGCCGCCCGCATTTTTAACATGGCGCGGACCGACGTGCGCGGCTTCGAAGGATATGCGTCGCAGGTGGCGCGCATGTTTCACGACCGCGCCGAAGTTTTGGGGGATCTGCTCGAGGGGCTCACTTATATCGCGATGGCGGACGGGCATTATCACCCAGGGGAAGACGCGTTTCTTACCGAGGTCAACGCGATTTTCGGGCTTCCAGAGGAGACGTTCCGCAGCATCAAGGCACGGTATTTGCCGGGCGTCAGCGATCCTTACGACATCCTCGGGATCGACGCGACTGCCAGTGACGAGGCATTGCGCGACCATTGGCGCGGTCTTGTCCGAAAGTTCCATCCCGATCAGATGATCGCGCGTGGTGTCCCGGAAGAGGCCCGCCAACTTGCAGAGAAGCGTCTGGCTCTTATCAACGATGCATATGAGACGATCGTCTCCGAACGGCGGGCGCGTGTGGACGCCTGACGGTACGCGATCTAGCGAAGCTGCCCCTCAAGGCTCAACTCACGTACATAGCGTGCGATCAGTTCGATTTCGTTGAACCCAATCTCAGCCGCAGGTGGCTGGTCCTCGAATACTCTCCCATGCGCCGGAATGTCAGAGGTAACGGACTGGTGGAAGAGCTTGCGGCCCTGACTGCTGCTGGGTTTGCCATTCACTTTCAACGCGGGCCCGTAGGGTGTGCCGGTGGCCCGATCTCCATGGCAAATTTCGCAACTTTCCTTGTACCGGGCGCGGCCACCCAGCCCTGTTGGGGAGAGAGTGTTCAGATCGGGATCGTAAGCCACCGCAGTCTTCGGAGAGGAGTAGAGCGGTGGAGGCAAAAACGCCATTGGCGCAACGGTTCCGGTCACAGCTAATGCGGCAATGATCCGTCCTACGGCCATTTGTCCCGCCCCCTCGCTCTGTCGATCCCAGATCGATCACGTCTCACCCGAGAGAGAGTTCATCAGAAATCCCTTACCGAAGGATTGACGGGCGGGGCGGGCTCAGCAGACGGCGTCGATACGTTCGAGGCTCATGGCGCCGGGGACAACGGTGACAGGAATTGGCATTCGTCCGCCCATCTTGGTGACGAGGTGACTGACCAGCGGGCCGGGGCTGTCGCCTTCGCCGGCACCAAGTACGAGAACACCGATTTCGGTGTCGTCCTCGATCAGGGCAAGAACCTCTTCAGCGCGATTCCCTTCGCGGATGGAGAACTCGGGCGTGACACCGCAGAGGGCTTGCAATTCGGTTGCCAGCTCCCCCAGCCGGTTCTCGGCGGTGTCGCGGGCCTCCTGACGCATAATCTCGGCAACCCCGACCCAGTGCTGGAAATCATCGGGCGCAATGACGTAGAGCAGGACCACACCTCCGCCGGTGTTCTGGGCACGCCGTGCCGCGAAACGCATGGCATTCATGCATTCCGGAGTGTCGTCGACCACGACCAGAAACTTGCGCATGGTTCCTCCCGACTTCTTTCTGCAGAAAACGATGGCAGGATCACGGGCGCGGTGCAAGCGAAGCCGTGCTGGCCGGATGTTGTAGGCTTTATATCCGTGCCTGTTGGGACGACCGGCTTCTGTGATAGGCGGGTGTGAGCGACACACGTTGGAGAGTATCGAGATGGCGGCCCGGAACATTCTTTTCATAATGTTCGACCAGCTGCGCTGGGACTACCTCAGTTGTTATGGCCATCCGCATTTGCAGACGCCGCATATCGATGGATTGGCTGCGAAGGGGGTGCGATTCACGCGGGCCTATATTCAGTCTCCGATCTGCGGTTCGTCGCGTATGTCGACCTATACCGGCCGCTATGTGCACAGCCATGGTGCATCGTTCAACAACATACCGCTGAAGGTTGGTGAGTTGACCATGGGGGATCACCTCAGGGATGCAGGCATGGACTGCTGGCTGGTAGGCAAGACGCATATGAAAGCGGATGCCGAGGGGATGGCCCGCCTCGGTCTTGCGCCCGACAGTGTGATTGGCGCGCGCGTGGCCGAGTGCGGGTTCGACATCTTCGAACGCGACGATGGGATGCTCCCCGAAGGACCTGACGGCTCCTATGACCCTGAAGGCGCGAGGGCCTATAACGCGTATCTCCGGGAGCAGGGGTACGAGAGTGACAACCCGTGGCACGATTTTGCAAACTCCGGGCTGGACGATGCGGGCAATGTCCTTTCCGGCTGGTTCCTGAAGAACTCGGCTGAAGCCGCCAACATTGCCGAGACTGACAGCGAGACGCCGTATCTGACCCAGCGCGGCATGGACTTCATGGCACAGGCCGAAGGGCCTTGGTGTTGTCATCTGTCGTACATCAAGCCGCACTGGCCGTATATTGTACCGGCGCCGTATCACGACATGTACGGGGCAAACCAAGTCCTGCCACCGGTGCGCAGCGAAGCCGAGTTCGAGAACGCTCATCCCGTCCTGCGCGCCTATATGGAGGCCCCGGTGAGTAAGGCGTTCTCTGAACCGCATGTCCGGAACGCGGTGATCCCCGCTTACATGGGGCTGATCAAGCAGATCGACGATCAGATGGGGCGGCTCTTTGCGTGGATGGAGCAGACGGGCCGGATGCAGGACACGATGATCGTGCTGACCTCGGACCATGGCGATTTTCTGGGCGATCACTGGTTGGGGGAAAAGCAGTTCTTTCAGGATGCGTCGACCCGGGTGCCGATGATCATCTATGATCCTTCCCGGCAAGCCGATGCGACCCGGGGTATGGTCTGCGATGCCTTGGTCGAGAGCATAGATCTTGCGCCGACCTTCGTAGAGGTTGCAGGCGGAACGGTTGCGGATCATGTGCTCGAGGGTCGGTCCCTTCGGCCCATCCTGAACGGAGCGACGTCAGACACGGGGCGCGAATTCGTGATCTCGGAGTATGATTTTTCGCCGACCCCTTTGGCGACCAAGATGGATCTCTCGCCGCGAGAGGCGGTAATGTTCATGGTCGCGACCGAGCGATGGAAGCTGATTCACTTCGAAGGCGGCCTGCGGCCGATCCTCTTCGATCTAGAGAACGACCCGGAGGAATTGGTCGATCTCGGAGAAAGTGCGGACCATACCAAGGTGATTGCCGAGATGTACGATCATCTCTTTTCCTGGGCGCGGCGTCCGTCACAGCGCACGACAAGATCGGGGGCAGAGCTTGAAGCAATGCGAACAAAGTCGAGCCGGACAGGTGTGATCATCGGTGTCTATGACGAAGACGGGATAGCGCTGGATCTGACTGAAAGGTATCGGGGGCGCCGCGCGGCCGATCACAGATTAAAGGACTGACGACCAGGCGCCGGGTCACCGTTACGCTCGGAGTTCCCGTTGCGCGCCCGGCGAGTTGTGATGACAGCGCTTGCGTCACCGTTCCAATCTGCGCCCGGATCGCAACCAGTTGTTTGCGAAGCTGACTTCTGTGCACCCGGCAAAGCGGGCGATCCGCGAGAGTTCCGTCTCGAGCCTGCTGAGGCGACCTTTGCCCATGGTGATCCCTTCTTCGGGCCAGAACGCTGTGACGTTCAGAACACCTTCCTCTGGCACACGTTTCATGTCGATGCGTCCGATCAGTCGGTCGCGCTCCAGCACGGGGAAGACGTAATAGCCATAGGTCCGTTTTGCCGCGGGTACGAAAATCTCGATCCGGTAGTGAAAGCCGAACATCCGCTCGGCCCGGTTGCGATCGCGCAGTGCGGGGTCGAAGGGGCTGAGAACCCTGATGCCACCGGGCAGATCCGGCGGGGTTTCGATCTGCTCCAACACGGAGGGGCAGGCATAGGTTTTGCGCCACTGCCCGTCCGCGCCCTCGAGTTCGGCCTCGATCAGCCGCTGGCCGTTCTGTGCTGCGCACCAGCTCTTGGCCTCGGCTGGTGTGACCGTCGCCCAGAACTTGGCAAGCTCGCCGGAGGTTGCGAACCCGAGCCGGTCGAGGGCTCCGGCGCAGGCCCAGTCGATGGTCTTTTCCGGGCTGGGAGTGGGCGCGAGATGTGCCTCCGGGATCACCCGCTCGGTCAGGTCGAACACCTTCTGGAACCCGTCCCGGCGGCACACCGACAGCGCCCCGGTGCGCCACAAGAACTCCAATGCGGTTTTCGAGGGATGCCAATCCCACCAGCCCCCGGAGGAGCGTGTTTCTCCGTCCCCGACCTCGCGTGCCATGCAGGCGCCTTGGCCGTGTACCCTTGCCAGAACCTCACCGAATTTTTCCTCGAACCCGTCCCGGCGCCATGTGCGCCATTTCGTCCGGAGGTCTTCTGCATCCCGAGCAAAGCGCATCTTCCAATAGGGGAAATATGCACTGGGGATCGCAGCGGCATCATGGGTCCAGTGTTCGAACAGGCTGCGGTCGTGCTCCAGCAGCCGCTTGAGATGTTTTGGCCTGTAAGTGCGTGACCGTGCGGACAGGATCATGTGATGGGCGCGCTCGACCGTGGCGATGCTGTCGATCTGGACAAACCCAAGCTGCTCGATCAGGCCGAGAAGTCCGCCAGGGGGCGTACGGCGTCCGAGACCATGGCGATCGAGAAAGATCGCGCGTGCGGCCTTGTTCGGAATACGGGGCAGGGCGGGCGTCGTGGCAGGCATTGCTTATGCCTAGAACTGCTGGGGCCCTCCTGCAACCGGCGTATTGACCGAGATTGACAGGGCGCGCCGCGCGCGTAGCGTTGGACGGGGAGGTGATCGGGATGGCAGACAAGCTTTGGGATCTGGTTGTGGTCGGGCATGGCATTGCCGGGCTGTCCGCTGCTGTCTCCGCCGCAGAGATGGGAGCTGAGGTCATCGTGCTTGAACGGGCGCCGCGTGAGGAGTGCGGCGGGAACACGCGCTGGACCGACGCCCTGATGCGGCTCAAATCCGAAAACGCGGTTGCAGATGATTTCGAAAGCCATTTCGCGGCTAATGCTGGGCACCATCTCGATCCGGAGCTGACCGCGGATCTTGCGCGAGCGCCGGAGGATCAGCCAGCGATCCTGCGTACGCTTGGGATCACGGATCCCGATGTGATCTCTACCTTTGCCGATGAAACTCCAGCGACGATCTCGTGGCTGAAATCCCATGGCATCAGCTTTGACTTCCAGCCGACCTACTTCATCACCACCTGCACGCCGCGCATGGGGCCTACCGGCGGCGGCCTTGCGCTGGTCGAAGCGCTTACCGCTGCGGCTGAACGGAGCGGCATCACGATCCTCTACGAGACGGCGGCAATCGGATTGATCGATGACAACGGCATCGCAGGCGTCCATGTCGTGGGTCCGGGCCATGCCAAACGCGAGATCAGGGCGCGGTCAACGATGCTGGCGTGCGGAGGGTTTGAGGGCAATCCCGCGATGCTCAGCCAGTATCTCGGACCTTCCGCGCGTTATCTGCGCCCGGTCGCGCGTGGCGGCTACTATAACAAGGGCGAGGGTATCCGCATGGGACTTGCCGCAGGGGCCGCCACTGCAGGCGATTTCGGTGCGATCCACGCCGAGCCGCTGGACCCGCGTTCAGGCCGGCCCGAACCCATCGTGCTGGTTTTCAACTACGGTGTTCTGGTCAACCGGGATGGCCACCGCTTCGTCAATGAGGCGCCCGCGACAGTGGATGCGACCTATGAGGCGATTACCCGGATCATCCAGACACAGCCGGGTGGCATCGCCTGGGCGGTCTTTGATGCCAGGATCGAGGATGTGCCGAACTGGCGGGTCTCCGTGCGCTCGGATCAGCCTCCGGTCGAGGCGCCCTCGCTGGAGGCCCTTGCCGAGATGACTGGCATCGACCGGGACGGGCTGGCGCAAACCATGGCCGAGTTCAATGCCGCCTGCACCGATCCCGGTGGCTTCAAACCATTAGATCTCGACGGTTTACGCGCCGTGCCGCAAGGCCAGGTCCCAAAATCGAACTGGGCACGGCCAATTGCCAAGCCGCCATTCTATGCGTTCCCGATCATTTGTGGGAACTGCTTCACCTTCGGTGGTTTGCGCTGCAATGCCGAAGCCCAGGTCCTGAACGTGCAGGGCGATCCGATCCCCGGGCTTTATGCCGCTGGCGAGACCATGGGGCTCTATCACGGCACCTATACCGGTGCGACATCGGTTCTGCGGGGTGCGGTCTTCGGGCGTATTGGGGGGCAACACGCGGCGACATCCGCGCGCTGATCTCTGCCCAGGTCAGGGCGCGCCGTCACCGGCCCTTATCTGATCCCAGGCAGCCTGAAGTTCCGGGGTCAGCGGATCGCCACTGTCCAGTCGGACAGCGATGTGCTCGGCCACGTCGGCCTGTTCCTCGGGGTTCAGATCCTCGAACGCTGTGCCAGCATGCAGCTCTTCGAACCCGCGATAGGCATTGTTGCGGTTGCCGGTGGTGACATAGGCCTCGCCCTGCACATAGAGCGCCTCGGCCGCATAATCCCCGCCGCCGTTCTGGTTTTGCCAAACGTGACCAACCTCGTGCGCGAAGGTATCTAGTCTGCTGTCGACGATAGAGGGCTCGCCCGCGGCGTTCTCTTCCAGATAATCCGCGGGCAGATAGATCGTGTTACCGATGACATGCGGTGTCAGGCCGGACCCATCGGTCAGTGGTAGATCGGTGGTAAGCCCACCTGCAACAATACGAATGTCCTCGTACTCGACAGAATTGCCATAGGTATCGCGCACGAACTTCTGGCTGTCTGCATCGAGGTCGTTGAACCTCAGGGTTTCGCCGCCAGGAATGAAGGCGTCAACTGTGTCCGCAAGGGCATGCACGCCCCGCAGGGCCGTGCTCCCCGCAAGATCGACAACCGCATCCTGTAAGCCGGTGGGGTTTCGCCAGTCGAACTCCTGCACGACATGCTTGACATCATGCACGAAGCCATCGGCAGCGCGATAGCCCGGCAAATGATCAAGGCCAGTGTGATGCACCCAGCTTGCCGCGTTGTGCGCCGTGCCGAGCGGGTCGTCGATGACGCCGCCGACCGTGTCTGCAACATCGCTCAGAACCGGTCCGGCATGTTCAGCAATTTCTTCGCCGAGCCCCAAGGCGCCTTCGAAAACCGGGGCGGCGACCGTGCCGACCGGGTCCGTAACCACATCGACCACGCCGCCCGCGATATCGCCTGCTGCGTCTTTCACCTTGTCGAACCAGCCCATGGGAGACCTCCGGTTTCCTGATTTACCCAGGGTCAACCATAGCTTGTCCGTCGATGTGATGCGCAGATCCGGATATTGGCTGAGGGCGTCGAAAACCTTGCCCGTCGCGCCGGAGCCAGATTTGGATCAGCTTCCGATGGCGAGCGAAGCAAGCGCCGCCGACGCGAGCCGTGCCACAGGCGGGTCCGCCCGGCTGGTGATGATGATCGGCACACGTCCGCCGACCACGACCCCGGCCGCGCAGGCCGACTGGAAATAGACCATCATCTTGAACAGCGCATTTCCAGTCTCGATCGCCGGGACCAGCACCGCGTCGGCCTGGCCGGCCACGGGGTTGTCGCCCAGTCCTTTGATGGCCGCTGCTTCCGGCGAGACCGCATTGTCAAAGGCAAACGGGCCCTCGATCTCCGCTTCGATGCCTTGATCGCGGGACCAATCCACCAAGGCGCCCGCGTCCAGACTGGTCGGCATGCTCTCGACGCGTTCCTCCGTTGCGGACAGAACGGCGATCTTGGGCCGGGTGACGCCGATGGCATGACTGACCGCAACAAGGTTCTCCAGGATCGCCTGACGGGTCTTCTCGTTGGGCGCCACGTTCAGTGCCCCGTCCGAGATCAACAGTGGCTTGTCCGACCCCGGCACCGTCATATGGAAGATGTGGCTCAACCGCCGCCCGGTGCGCACGCCTGCATCCTTGCGCAGTAGGGCCCCCATCAGCGCATCGGTATGCACATGGCCCTTCATGACGATCTCAACCGCGGGGCTTGCAACGGCCCGTGCGGTTGCATCGGCGATCCCGGCATCTCCCAGACCCTCCAGGAGATCAAAGTCGTTGATGTCCCAGTCAAGCCGCTCTGCCTCCGGGCGGATCTTTGCCAGATCTCCGATCAGGACCGGCTCGATCAGACCTGCATCGGTCGCGGCTTTTGCGCTCTCCAACGCAATCGATGTATCCGCACCGGCGATCAGGGTGCGGGCTGGCGCACGTCCCTTCGCTCGGGACAGGAGAGCCTCAGGCGCTTCGACAGGCTTGGACGACAGCATGGCAAAGGCCTCTCAGATCAGTCCGATGAAGAAAAAGCTGTGTTCCGGGAGCCGATACCTCGCGCCAGTCCGGAGGACAACGGCGCGAGGGTCTGTCGTGCGCGCGTAAGCGCGCACCGGTTTCTACGGAAGCTGGAGGTCAGCCGCCGCACAGGTCCAGTGTCATGCGCAGCTTGTCCGTGATCTCATCGACATGCGTGCGCTCGGCAATGAAGGGGGGTGCCACGATCGCGGTATCCCCGGTGAACTTGACATGGCAGCCGTTCCAGAACAGGGCCTTCTGCATCTCCTGACCGCGCATGCCAGGCTTGCCGTCCTCGGCGTGGACCTCGACCCCGGACATCATCCCAATGGTCCGGATGTCCTTGATCAACGCATGATCGCGCAAGCTCATCATGGCGTCCTTGAAATACGGCGCCAGGTCTTTGGCGCGCTGGAACAGGTCCTCATCCTCATAGATCTTCTGAGCCGCCAGACCCGCCGCGCAGGCCGCGGGATGCGCGGAATAGGTATAGCCGTGGAAGAACTCGATCGCGCTCTCCGGCGACGCGTTCGTCACCGTTTCGTAGATCTCGTCCTTGCAAGCCACGGCCCCCATCGGGATGCAGCCGTTGGTCAGTGCTTTCGCCATTGTGCAGATGTCGGCCTCGACGCCAAAGAGCTGCTGCGCAAACGGCGCTCCCAAACGGCCGAAACCGGTGATCACTTCGTCCATGACCAGAAGGATCCCGTGCTCGTCGCAGATCTGGCGCAGACGCTCAAGGTACCCCTTCGGCGGCACCAGTGTCCCGGTTGATCCTGCGACCGGCTCAACGAACACAGCCGCAATGGTCGATCCGCCATAGGTCGCACAGTGCCGCTCAAGATCATTGGCAAGCTCCACGCCATCATGCTCGGGCAATCCGTCATGGAACAGATCCTTGCCCGTCCACGTATGCCGAATGGTCACGACATTCGGCATCACTACGGGGAAGGTCTCGCGGTTCTTGACCATGCCGGCCAGCGACACGCCGCCCATGTTCACGCCGTGATAGGCGCGTTCCCGGCTGACAAAGCGCAGCCGCTGGGCCTCGCCACGGGCCCGGTGATAGGCCATTACCATCTTCAGTGCGGTATCGATCGCTTCGGATCCCGAGTTCACGAAGAACACATGGTTCATCTCTTCGGGCAGCAGCGCGGCCACCTTGGAGGCCAGTGCGAATGAGCCGGGATGGCCCAACTGGAACGGTGCCGAATACGAGTTCGTCTTCAACTGCTCATGCACCGCGTCGGCAATCTCGGGCCGGGCGTGCCCTGCAGGCGAGCAAAACAGCGCCGACGAGCCGTCGATCACCGTCCCGCCTTTATGGTCCGTGTAGTACATCCCCTCGCCCTTAACGATCAGGCGGGGGTTCTCCTTGAAATCTCGGTTGCCCGTGAAGGGCATCCAGTGCTCCTCCAACGAGTTCGCGCGAGCAGCATCACCAATGTTGAGATCGTGCATGGGTCTTTTCTCCGAGAATGGCCCGGGACCGAAATAAATGCGGAATCGGGCGCGGCATCTTGAATAGGAAAGCTAGCTTCTTACCTTGGACCCAAGATAGTGCCAGTTCGACGTGGCAGGGGAACCACATGAGGGACGCGCTTTATCACCTGGAACGGGCCCGTCCGGCCAGCCTACAGGCGCAGATCAGGGAGATCCTGGTCGAGGCCATTCGGCTCGGTCGGCTCAAGCCCGGCGACGGTGTGCCATCGACCCGAGCCATGGCCTCGCGCCTGTCCGTGTCTCGCAATACGGTGACGCTGGCCTATCAGGCGCTGGTGGCCGAAGGCTTCCTCGCGTCTCGTGAACGCAGCGGTTTTTTCGTGGACACCCAAGCCATCGATGGCATGGCTGACCGGCCCGAGGTCACGCGCTCGCGCAATGGTGGGCTCGACTGGTCCGCGCGTCTCGCCAAGCATCCGGGCGATCAGCGCAATCTCGAAAAACCCGTCGACTGGCAGAGCTACCGCTACCCCTTCATCTACGGTCAAGTCGATCACGACGTTTTCCCCATTACCGAATGGCGCGACTGCGTGCGTCAGGCAATGGGCAAACGCTGGATTGATGCCTGGACCGAGGACCGCTTTGCTGCAGATGATCCGCTGCTGGTCGAGCAGATTGCCCGCTGCATCCTGCCATTGCGCGGGATTTCTGCGGACGAGGACGAGATCCTTGTGACGCTCGGCGCGCAGAATGCCCTCTACCTGATCGCTGCCATGCTGGTCGACCAGAACACACAGGTCGCGATCGAGGATCCCGGTTACCCCGACATGCGCAACATTTGCGCATTGCGCTCGCCGCATATCCAGACCGTCCCGATCGGTCCCGAGGGGATGGTGTTCGAGGAGGCGAGCAACGCCGATCTGGTCTTCACCACCCCATCGCATCAGTTCCCCACCACCGTGACCATGAGTCTTGAGCGCCGCAAAGCCTTGCTTTCGTTGGCAAGTGAGCGCGATCAGGTCATCATCGAGGACGATTACGAGTTCGAAACCAACTATGCCGGTGCGCCTCTGCCGGCGCTGAAATCACTCGATCAGGACGGGCGCGTTATCTATGTCGGCTCGCTCTCGAAATCCCTCATGCCGGGCCTGCGCCTCGGTTTCATCGTCGCGGACCGCGCGCTGGTCGCCGAGCTTCGGGCGCTCCGCCGTTTGATGCTGCGCCATCCGCCTGGGAACAATCAGCGGGCCACCGCATTGTTTTTGGCCAACGGTCACTTCGATGTGCTCGTGCGCCGCATTCACCGCGTCTACCGGGAGCGCTGGCAGGTCATGGGCGAAGCGTTGAATGAGCACTTGCCCGGCTGGGCCTCGCCGCCGGGGTTCGGCGGCTCGTCCTACTGGCTCACCGGACCCGACGGCATGTGTTCGGAACGCCTCGCTACCGAAGCCCTTAAGGCCGGTGTTCTGGTCGAACCCGGCGCGCCATTTTTCACCGATGAGCGGCAAGGCCAAAACCACTTGCGACTGGGGTTTTCCTCGATCCCATCGACAATGATCCCTGAAGGCGTCAGCCTTCTGAGGGATGTCTGCGTGGCCTCGTCCATTCTGTAACACATGCTACTGTGTTAAGCTTGCCGGGCTGTTAACAACTCGAAGATTGCAGGAAGTTCTTGAGAGGAGCGGAGCCATGTCCGACGACGATAAGATTGCCAATCCCAACGCCATCAACGACGAAGATCTCGATCAGGTCGCGGGAGGATTTCCGAAACTTACGAAGTTTCAGGATGTTATGAAGACCAGCTTCGATCTGACCGTCACGGCGGACCGGTCTCCCGACGAGATCATGAAGGGCGGAGGCCTCGACCCGAGAACGCTCATCAAGAAGTAGCCGCGATCTTCAAGCGGACGCCAAGGCCCTGCTCTGCGGGGCCTTTTCTTTTGCGCGGCCCAGCTTATGGTGAGCGCCATCAGGGAGGCGCGGCATGACCATCGGCAGAACGATTTGGACTTATTTTCAAGGCACTTGGCATCAGGGCAACGCGCCGCTGATCGGGGTCGCCGACCATGGGGCGTGGCTTGGCTCATCCGTCTTTGACGGCGCGCGTGCGTTCGAAGGGACAACCCCCGATCTCGATCTGCACTGCGCGCGCACCATCGCCTCGGCCGAGACCATGGGTCTGAGATCGCCGCACACAGCCGAAGAGATCACCGATCTGGCTCGCGAAGGCGTGGCAAAATTCCCAAGTGGGACAGGGCTTTATATCCGCCCGATGATGTGGGCGCGGGAGGGTGGTCCGTCCATGGTGCTTGCCGATCCCGACAGCACGGCCTTCGCGCTTTGCCTTGAGGAACGCCCGATGCCGGAGGTCAACGGCTTCTCCATCACCACCACCAGATACTCCCGTCCGATGAACACGATGGCTCCGACGGATGCCAAGGCCGGATGCCTTTATCCCAACAATGCCAGGATGTTACGCGATGCTATTGAGCGCGGGTTCGACAATGCGATCTCGCTCGATCCCATCGGCAATGTGGCGGAGACCGCGACGTCGAACATCTGGATGGTCAAGGACGGGGTCGCCTTCACGCCCGCCCCGAACGGCACATTCCTCGCCGGCATTACCCGAGCCCGTGTACTCAAGCTATTGAGAAGTAACGGAGTTGAGGCAGTTGAGACAACGCTGACGCTCGATGATTTCAGGGACGCCGACGAGATCTTCTCGACCGGCAATGCTCAGAAGGTCATGCCGATCACCCGCTTCGATGACCGCGAATATGCCTATGGACCCGTCGCCAAACGTGCCCGCGAGCTTTACTGGGAGTACGCCCACTCCGGCGCCTGACGCTGGAATTCACCCCGTATGGCAGGCGTATGGCAGCTGTACCGCAAGCGTATGGCACCTGTATGGCTCGCGTATGGCAGGCGTATGTACAGAAGGTCGACACTGTTCCCGGACCGCTTGTCGTATCCAGTCGACAGCTGCGGGCAAATTGCTGCCTGATTGCTCCGCTACTGTGCTAGGTGAGCCGGGGTAAATTCGGCACGAGGGGAGCCATGCGCAAGCTTAGTTTTCTGGTGATGTGCGTTGCCGTCATTGGGGGTCTTTGGGTTCGGTCAGGTGGTGATCTGGGTGAGCTGCAGCGGCAGATCCCGGAGATCCTGAACTCGGATCTCGGACCGGTCGAGCCGATCAGGGAACTTGTCCTCGGTGACTATGATCCCGAAGCTCCCGTACCCGGTCTGGCCCCGACAACAGAGACCTCAGGCGCCAAACGGATGGCGGCTCCGGTCCCGAAACCTGTCAACAAGCTGGATGATCCCGACGAAGGCGCAGCGTCTTCGGCGCTGTCGGCCGTGCAGGACGCGATCAACACACCCGGCGTAGCTGCGGAGGTCGATCGCCTCGCGCTGACCAGCCTGAACCCGGAACGGACCCAACAGCTCATCGCCCATATGCGCAGTCAGA
>CAYYZH010000075.1:16850-18945 GCA_964475765.1 uncultured Limibaculum sp. | reverse complement strand
GTGCAGGAGCTGGCATTCACGCTGGCCGACGGCCGCGAGTATGTGCGGGCAGCCATAGCACGGGGCATGGATGTCGATGCGTTTGCAGGGCGTTTGAGCTTCTTCTTCTGTATTGGGATGAACTTTTTCATGGAGGCGGCCAAGCTGCGTGCGGCGCGGCTTCTCTGGTCGCGGATCATGGAGGAGTTCAATCCGAAAAAGCCCCAGTCTTCAATGCTTAGGACGCATTGTCAGACGTCCGGTGTCAGCCTGCAGGAGCAGGATCCCTACAACAACATCGTGCGCACTGCGTTCGAGGCGATGTCTGCCGTGCTCGGTGGTACGCAAAGCCTTCACACGAACTCTTTTGATGAAGCCATTGCTTTACCAACGGAATTCTCTGCTCGGATTGCCAGGAACACACAATTGATCCTGCAGAACGAGACCAAGGTGACAAAAACCGTCGATCCGCTGGCGGGCTCTTACTATGTCGAGGCGCTGACGGATCAACTGGCAACCGAGGCCTGGGCGCTGATAGAAGAAGTCGAGGCATTGGGCGGCATGACCAAGGCGGTGCAATCCGGCATGCCGAAGCTGCGCATAGAAGAGGCTGCGGCCAAACGCCAGGCTGCCATCGACCGCGGCGATGAGGTCATCGTCGGCGTCAACAAGTTCCGCCCGGAACACGAGGAGGAGATTGACATCCTCGATGTCGACAATGTCGCAGTGCGCGAAGCGCAGGTGGCTCGCCTCGAGCAGATCCGGGCGCGGCGCGACCAGTCCGCATGTGACGCTGCTCTGAAGGCACTGGAGGATGGCGCCCGGTCCGATGGCAACCTCTTGGCATTGGCCGTCGAAGCGGCGCGGGCGCGTGCCACCGTCGGCGAGATTTCCGACGCTATGGAACGCGTCTTTGGACGCCACAGGGCGGAGGTGAAGACATTGTCGGGGGTCTATGGCGCGGCTTACGAAGGCGATGAAGGCTTTGCGAAGATCCAGAGCCGGGTCGAGGGCTTTGCCGATGCCGAGGGTCGCCGCCCGCGCATGCTGGTTGTTAAGATGGGTCAGGACGGGCACGATCGCGGCGCCAAGGTGATTGCGACAGCCTTTGCCGATATCGGGTTTGATGTGGACGTTGGCCCGCTCTTTCAGACGCCCGCAGAGGCCGCACAGGATGCCATCGACAATGATGTGCACGTCGTCGGCATTTCTTCCCAGGCCGCCGGGCACAAAACACTGGCCCCGAAACTGGTCGAAGCGCTGCGCGATCAGGGCGCCGAGGACATCATCGTGATCTGCGGCGGGGTTATCCCGCAACAGGACTATGAGTTCCTTTACGGCGCTGGCGTCAAAGCGATCTTTGGGCCGGGCACGAACATCCCGGATGCCGCGTCCAACATCCTCGATCTGATCGGAGCGGCCCGACAGCCGAAAGCCGCGGAGTAGATAGGGCGGGGCACAGAGCGCCGCGGAGCTGCCCGGCACCGCCATCGCCCGGTTCCTTTCCGGTCAGAGGATATCGATCCCGTCGCCGTGATGCCCGCCAATCAGGATGCGGTCATCGCCGCGCTGGGCAGACGCTCCATCGTCGAAAAGGATGCTGTCATTCTGGCATCCCCGGCAGGGTTCACTTTCTGCTTCGACTGCTGGAGGCGGTGCGACCACGATGTCGAACAGAATGTCGGTAACGTCCCCACCAGCATCTTCGTCTGCGCGCATTTCGTTGAAATCGAGTGTATCGGTCTGAAAGCGGTTCATTTGATATCTCCTTCAAAGATCGATGCGGCGGTGTGCCTGGACGCGAACCCTGACGGACCGGCATTTCAGGACGGTGTCCGCCCGTGTTTCATTTGTTTCAGCAGAGTCCCGCGCCGGGATCGGTTTTGCCGTTGACGAAACCCTTCAGTTTCACGGGTCTTTCGCGTATCGGAGCGCAGTCCCGGGCTTGACCCGGGACCTCCTCGGGGGTGAACAACAGATCTCGACGAGAACGCCCGGAACAGCGCTGCGAGGAACCGGTATGAGCACAGCTACAGCGACCCCCGGCATGGTCTGGGCGCTGGGACGGGACGGCTCGCACCAGGAGGTCTCGGACACCGACCGGCGCGGAAATCCT
>CAYYZH010000075.1:0-16750 GCA_964475765.1 uncultured Limibaculum sp. | reverse complement strand
GTTCGACCTGATCCGGCTGAACCATGTGCTCGAGCACCTGAACGATCCCGTGAGATACCTAGAGATGATTTCGGTCTGGCTGGCCCCGGGTGGGGTCTTCTATGTCGAGGTGCCCAATATCGAGAGCTATTGCCGGACCAAATCGGTCGGTAACATGTTCCACTACGGGCATATCTGGAACTTCAACCCGTGGACCCTGCGTACTGCCGCGGGTCTGGCTGGGCTGGTCGAGGTGCCGGAGACCACCGTGCGATCACAGAACACGACCGGTGTCTTTTTCCGCGAAGGTCCGGTGCTCGATCCGATCCATGCCAGCAACACCGAGAACGGGGAATCGGTGCTCGCGATCATTCGCCAGCACTATGACGGGGCGTTCAGGAAAGGCCGGGCCAAGAAGCCGTTTGCCCAGATCGCGGCACGCGTTGAGGAAACGTTAACCGGCTTCATGGCCGGATCACCGCGCGACATCGGATCAAAGCTGGCGCAACGCCTTTGATGCGTGCGAGACTATAAGAACTGCCGTCAATTCCGGACGGTGAGGGGGAACCAGAAGGAGAAGACCGGTCATGAGCGAGTCGACCGCCGCCGAACAGGCGATGAAGGAAGCGGCCCTGCGCTATCACGAGAACCCGACGCCGGGAAAGCTGGCGATCCGGGTCACCAAGCCGATGACCACACAGCGCGATCTCAGTCTCGCCTACAGTCCGGGCGTTGCCGAAGCGTGCATGGAGATCCACCGCAATCCGGCTGACGCGTTCCGGTATACCGGCAAAGGGAACCGGGTGGCGGTTATCTCCAACGGTACCGCGGTGCTTGGGCTGGGGAACATTGGCGCCGCTGCGTCCAAGCCGGTGATGGAAGGCAAGGTCGCGCTCTTCAAGAAGTTCGCCGAGATCGACGGGTTCGATATCGAGGTCGACGAGACCGATCCGCAAAAGCTGGCCGATATCGTCTGTGCACTGGAGCCGACCTTCGGGGCGGTGAATCTCGAGGACATCAAGGCGCCGGAATGCTTTGAGGTCGAGCGCATCTGCAAGGAGCGGATGGGTATCCCGGTCTTCCACGACGATCAGCACGGTACTGCCATTGTGGTTGCTGCCGGAGCGATCAACGCAATGAAGATTGCGGGTAAGAAGTTCGAGGATATCAAGCTGGTCTCGACCGGTGGCGGCGCGGCGGGGATCGCCTGCCTGACGCTCCTGATGGATCTTGGGGTGAAGCGTGAGAACATCTTCATGGCCGACCGCACCGGTATCGTGCACGCAGGCCGGAACGATTTGGATGAGACCAAGAAACGTTTTGCCCAGCCCGCTATGGAAGGAACACCCCAGACGATCGATGTGATTGATGGCGCAGATATGTTCCTCGGCGTCTCCGGCCCCGGTGCGCTGACGCCTGAGATGGTCAAGAAAATGGCCAAGGATCCGGTCATCATGGCGCTGGCCAACCCAACGCCCGAGATCATGCCGCACGAGGCAAAGGCTGCCCGCGAAGATGCGATCATCTGCACGGGGCGTTCGGATTATCCCAATCAGATCAATAACGTGCTTTGCTTCCCGTTTATCTTCCGCGGCGCGCTGGATGTCGGTGCGACAGCGATCAACGAGCCGATGAAGGTTGCCTGCGCCCACGCTCTGGCGGAGCTCGCGCAGGAAACCTCGTCGGCTGAAGCCGCCGCAGCCTATCAGGGCGAACGCATGGTTTTTGGGCGGGATTACCTGATCCCGAAACCCTTCGATCCGCGGCTTCTTGCGATTGTCGCCAGCGCGGTCGCCAAGGCGGCGATCGAAACCGGTGTTGCGACCCGGCCCATCGATATCGACGAGTACCGGGCCAAGCTGGAAGGCAATGTCTTCAAGACCTCGATGCTGATGCGCCCGGTCTTCGATGCCGCGCGTTCGGCGTCCCGCAAGATCATCTTTGCCGAGGGCGAGGACATGCGCGTCCTGCGCGCCGCTCAGTCGATGATCGCCGAGGGGGTCGACAACCCGATCCTTGTGGGACGGCCCGACGTGATCCAGAGCCGGATCGAGCGTGAGGCACTGCCCCTGACGCTGGGCGAAGATGTTCAGGTCATCGATCCCAATGACGACCCGCGTTATCGCGAATACTGGGAGACGCTGCACAGCGTTCTGGAACGTCAGGGTGTGACGCCCGACACCGCGCGGACGATCATGCGCACGAACACGACGGCGATTGCAGCGGTGTCCGTACATCTCGGCCATGCCGACAGCATGATCTGCGGCACGGCGGGGCAGTACCGTTGGCATCTTGGCTATGTTGAGCAGATCCTCGGCGGTCAGGACGATGGCGATGGCGGCAAGCTGCATCCGGTGGGGGCGCTCTCCCCGGTGATCCTTGAGGAAGGCGTGATCTTCATCGGCGACAGTCAGGTGAATATCGACCCGACCCCGGAGCAGGTGGCCGAAACCTGCATGGCCGCGGCGCGGCATATCCGGCGGTTTGGTCTCGAGCCGAAGATCGCACTCCTCAGCCATTCGGTGTTCGGCTCGCTCCAGACCGAAAGCGGGCAAAAGATGCGTGCGGCTCTCCAGCTTCTGGACGCGGCCGGTGCCGACTTCCAGTACGAGGGCGAGATGCATGCAGATCATGCGCTGAATCCCGAGTTGCGATCCAGGGTATTCCCGAACTCGCGGCTTGAGGGCGCGGCCAACTGCCTGATCTTTGCCAATGTCGATGCGGCCTCGGGCTCACGTAACATTCTCAAGCAGCTCACAAATGGGCTTGAGATCGGGCCGATCCTGATGGGTATGGGCAACAAGGCACATATTGTCAGCCCATCTGTCACCACGCGGGGCCTCTTGAATATCGCAGCCCTTGCAGGGACGCCCGTCGCCGACTACGGCTGATCCTGACAAGGGTGCGTCTTCCCTAACATTCGGGAAGGACCGAATGCGCAGAGGACAGCACCCTGCGATGGAGAGACCGGCGAAGGAGAGTGGGCCATGGGGTATTCTGAGGTCTATGAAGGGTGGAAGGCTGATCCCGAGGCCTTCTGGATGGAGGCGGCCAAGGCCATTGACTGGACCAAGCCGCCGACCCGTGCGCTGAATGACGCGAACCCGCCGTTCTATCGCTGGTTTGAGGATGGCGAGGCCAACACCTGCTGGAACTGTGTCGACCGGCATGTCGAAGCCGGACGCGGTGATCAGGCCGCGTTCATCTATGACAGCCCGATCACCGGGGCCAAACGCACGATCACGTTCTCCGAGTTGAAGGATGAGGTAGCCCAACTCGCCGGTGCGCTGGCGCGGCGCGGGGTCTCCAAGGGCGACCGGGTCATCATTTATATGCCGATGGTGCCGGAGGCATGCATCTCGATGTTGGCCTGCGCGCGGATCGGGGCCGTGCATTCCGTGGTCTTTGGCGGGTTTGCCTCGAACGAGCTGGCGGTTCGGATCGACGACGCCAAACCCAAGGCGATCCTATCCGCCTCCTGCGGGATCGAGCCCGGGCGGATTGTCGAATACAAGCCGCTCCTGGACGCAGCCGTCGATGCCGCGACGCATAAACCCGACTTCTGCGCGCTGCTCCAGCGCCATCAGCATCCCGCGCGGCTCGACAGCAATTTCTACGTGGACTGGGCGACTTTCATCGAAGACGCAGAACCTGCCGATTGCCTGCCCGTGGGCGGCATGGATCCGCTCTATATCATGTACACCTCCGGCACGACCGGGCAGCCAAAGGGCGTCGTGCGCCCATCCGGCGGGCATATGGTGGCGCTGCACTGGACGATGAAGAACCTCTACGGGGTCGATCCGGGTGAGGTCTTCTGGGCCGCATCCGATGTCGGCTGGGTCGTAGGCCACTCCTACATCTGCTACGCGCCGCTGCTCGCCGGGAACACCGCTATCATCTTCGAGGGCAAGCCGGTTGGCACGCCGGACGCGGGCACGTTCTGGCGGGTGATGTCTGAGCACAAAGTTGCGAGTTTCTTCACGGCCCCAACGGCCTTCCGTGCGATCAAGCGCGACGACCCAACAGGCGAGTTCGTGCGAAAATACGATCTCTCGCACCTGCGCCTTCTGTTCCTCGCGGGCGAGCGCGCCGATCCCGATACGATCAAATGGGCCGAAGAACAGGTGAAGATCCCCGTGATCGACCATTGGTGGCAGACCGAAACCGGCTGGTGCATCGCGGGCAATCCGGCGGGGATCGAGATCCTGCCGGTGAAGTACGGGTCCTCTTCCGTGCCGATGCCCGGCTATGACGTGCAGATCCTTGATGAGACCGGGCATCCCGTTGGGCCGAACACGCTGGGCGCCATCGCGATCAAGATGCCGTTGCCACCGGGCTGCCTGCCGACGCTTTGGAACGCCGATCAGCGCTATATCGACAGCTATATGACAGCCTTCCCGGGCTACTACGACACGTCGGATGCCGGGATCATCGATGAGGATGGGTATATCCACATCATGGCCCGCACCGACGACGTCATCAACGTCGCGGGGCATCGCCTGTCGACAGGTGGCATGGAGGAGGTGCTGGCCGGGCACAAGGATGTCGCGGAATGCGCGGTGATCGGCGTTGCCGACCAGCTCAAGGGTCAGCTCCCGCTGGGGTTCCTTTGCCTCAACGCCGGGTGCAACCGGCCGCATGGCGAAATCGTTGGCGAGTGTGTCCAGCGTGTGCGGGACGAGATCGGTCCGGTGGCGGCTTTCAAACTGGCGACGGTCGTGGACCGGTTGCCGAAAACCCGCTCCGGCAAGATCCTGCGCGCCACGATGGCCAAGATCGCCGATGGCGAGGAATACAAGGCACCGGCGACCATCGATGACCCTGCAATCCTTGACGAAATCACCGAAGCGCTGAAGGCTATCGGCTACCCCGGAGCTGCCTGAAAGCGAGCTTTCCCAAGGGAATTTCACTCGAAGGTGGAATTTTCAGCAAGTGTTGCTATTTGGCCGCTTTTTGCGCACTATGTCTTGGGTGAGGGCTCGGACTAGCACCGGGTCATCGGGGATACGACCGGGAGTTTTGCGTTGTTTGGTCTGGAATGGGCGCGTCGGAGATCGGCGGGCCACGGCGCGCTAAAGACATGACGTCGACAGGCACTCTGTCACGTCGCCGGATGCTCAAGACCGGCTGCGCATCGCTTGGTGCCTCTGCACTGACATTGGGCCCGGCGCTGGCGGCAAAACCTGTTCTAACGCTCTCTAATCCCCGCCTCTTTGGTCCGACGACATCGCTCACCTTCGACCGCTCTGCACTTGAGGACATGCCGCATCGGGTGCTCTCGACGCGCAATGACTTTGTCGAAGGTGTCGCGACGTTTCGTGGACCCCTTGCCTATGATGTCATCGACCTCATCGGTCGGGCAGGATCGCACCGCGTGCGGATGAGTGCACTGAACGGCTACTATGTCGAAATCGATATCGACGAGATCCGGAAATACCAGCCGATCCTCGCGCTTGAGATGAACGGATCCCGGCTCACGCGCCGTGATAAAGGTCCGATCTGGCTGATGTATCCCATGGATGACCACGATGAGTTGCAGGATCCCTCGTACAACAGCCGGCTGATCTGGCAGATGTTCATGATCGAGTTGCTGTGAGACGCCCCTTTGCCATATCCCGCGCGCTGCTCCTGGTTGCGATGGTCGGGCTTGTCGGCCTTGCGGCGCTGGGCTTTCGGGCGCAGGAGCGCGACGTCAAAGGCTATCAGGAAGCGAGCCAGGAGAGCATTCACTGGAGCGCCGCTCAGGTCGAGGTCGAACTCGCCCGGTTTATCTCCGCGCTCAGCAGTTTCTCGATGGGCGATGCCGAGGTGACGCAGGAGCATGTCACCGAACGCTTTGACATCCTCTGGAGCCGCACGGGCCTCTTTCGCGGCGGTTCGGTTGGCGAACGGCTGGCGGCTTACGACGAAGACCTTGGTGTGATTCCAATCCTTCTGGCCCGGTTGCAGGCCCATGAAGAGGCGGTGCTCAAACTGGATCGTCGGAACTTCGCCGCGAACATGGAGCTGATCCGCGACTTCATCGACATACAGGAGCGCGCGCGGCGCCTGTCGGTCAAGGTGCTGTCCGGCGAGGAGATGCGCTTTGGCGTGGTCCGCGACCGGCTGCGCGAAGCAGGCGGGCTGAACATCTTCGTCAGCGCCGCGGCCATCGTGCTTGCGACGGTTCTGGTCATCGTGATGCTGATCGAGACACGGCAATACGAACGCTCGATGGACGAGATCGCCGAACTCGCGGACAAGGCGAACGCGGCGAACAAGGCCAAGTCTCGCTTCCTGACCATGATGAGTCACGAATTGCGGACGCCGATGAACGGTGTTCTCGGCTCGATCGCGCTGGTGAAACAGTCCGGTCTTTCGACCAACCAGAACCGGCTTCTTGATCAGGCCGAACGCTCGGCCTCGGAGATGACGGGGCTTCTCAGCGATATTCTGGACTTCTCGGATCTTCAGACCGAACGCCTGGAGATCGACCACACCACGATCGACACCCGTGCGTTGGGCGAATCGATTATTGCGCAGCTCGAGCCTTCCGCACGGCGCCGGGCCACGATGCTGCATCTGGTCTACTCCAGCGACCTGCCGCAATGGGTCGTAGGCGACTTTGCACGGATCCGTCAGGTCGCCACGCACCTGTCGCTCTATCTGATCGAGATCGTCAACGCCCAGAGCCTGACGCTGGCGATGTCGCATCAGGACGAACGCCTGACCTGCAGTATCCGGGTTCAGGTCGGCTCAAGCGAAGGTCCGGGCTGGCAGCCCGAAGCGATCTTCGGGCGCGACGCCGAGGCCTATGGCGACTTTGCGTCCGATTCAGTTGGCCCCACGATCGCACGTGGCCTTGTCGCACTGATGGGCGGAGAAATCGTGCTGGACCGGATCGGTCAAACCGAAGTGGCTCTGAACGTCGTGGTGCCTTCCGAACAGGTCATTACAGAGCGCGACAGCGTTCGCGTGGTTGCCTCCTCGGCGACTGGCGAGATGGTCCTTCGCGCAGCGCTTGGAAATCTCGGGATCAGGGTATGGCAGCGCGGTGACGATCCGCTTCGGGTGATGGCGGTGCTTATCGAAGCCTCGGCCAAGCAGCTCGACGAAAGCCTGTCTGAGTTGCGGGCAGAGCATATCGGTGCGCGGCTTATCGGATCGGGTGTGCGCTACGGGTCTGCGGATCTGGATGGACATATCAGTATGCCGCCAGATCCTGTAGCACTTGGGGCTCTGCTCTCGGCACAACCGGAAGAAGCAGCGCGAGCTTCGACCTAAGCGTTCTGCGTGTTAGTTTGCTGCAATTGACGTTTTCTGAATACCGATGCATTAGGCGGTATGCTGAAAGATTCTAGAACGCCTCATCCAGAAGCGAAGATTGGGACCAGTACATGACTCTTGCGGGAATGCAGATCCTGCTTGCCGAGGACAATCCGACCAATCAACTGGTCGCGATGCAAATGCTCGAGAGCCTCGGGGCCGAGGTCACGCTGGCCGTCGACGGCGCCGAAGCGCTGGACCGGCTCGAGGACCAGCAGTTCGACGTTGCCCTGATCGATATCGAAATGCCCCGCGTCTCGGGGATCGAGTTGATCGAGCGTGTCCGCGCAGATCCTCGACCGATTTCCAAGATGCCGCTGATCGCGCTTACAGCCTATGTGATGCGCGAGCACCGGGTGGCGATCGACACAGCAGGGGCGGACGGGATTATCGCCAAACCGATCCTGTCGATCGAACAGTTCGGCGAGGACATCCGCAGGTTCGTCGAGGCCCGCGTTGCGGCGGCAACCCTGAACGAAGAGCTTCAGTCTCCCGTCGCTGCACCAAGCGGGACAAATGAGGGAATCGATACCGAGGTCTTCAGGAATCTCTGCTCTTCCTTCGACGGACCGGCTCTTAAGGAACTCATCACGAATGTCGGCAACGATATCCAAGGCGCGGGCACACGTCTGGCCGATGCCATAAAGATCGGAGATCATTCGGAAATTCGCGCGGCCAGTCATATCCTGATTTCGGTGGGCGGCGCGATCGGCGCATTCAACCTTCAGCAACTGGCACAATGCCTTAATTCTGCCGGACATGCATTCGACAATGAAGCCATAGGAAGAGATGGGCCAATGATACTCGCTGAGATTGAGAGCGTACTCGCTTTCATCCGAGGTGAGCAGGAAGGTTAGGGCAAACATGAACCTTGGGTTCCGCGATCCGGTACTCCTGGTTGAAGACACGCCATCGTTGTCGATGGTGTACCAGTCGGTCCTCAAGAAGGTCGGGCTGGACGTGACGGCTGTCTACAGTGCGCGGGACGCGCTTTCGACATTTTCCAAGCAGCCAACGCGTGTCGTCCTCCTCGATTTGATGCTGCCGGACGGGAACGGTCTGGATGTGCTGCGTGATATCCACATGAAAAGTCCGGATACGCGCGTGCTGGTGATCACCGCCGATGGGTCGATCAACCGCGCCGTCGAGGCGATGCGGGGCGGGGCGTTCGACTTCCTCGTCAAACCGTTTGACGACCGGCGCCTGCTGGGTGCGGTCGAGAACGCGATCGCATCGCTCGAGATGGATGACGACGCCGCGATGGCGGGGCTGCATACCGCCGAGACCGCCGAGACCCTGGGAGAGTTCGTCGGATCTTCGCAACGGATGCGCGAGATCTATGCGATGATTCGGAACATCGGGCGCTCGACAGCGACCGTGTTCATCACCGGCGAAAGCGGGACCGGCAAGGAAATCGCCGCGCAGGCGATCCATGACCAATCGACGCGCCGCAACGGGCCGTTTGTGCCGATCAACTGCGGGGCCATCCCCAAGGATCTGCTGGAGTCCGAGGTGTTCGGTCACCTCAAGGGCTCGTTCACAGGGGCGATTGCCAACAAGATCGGCGCCGCTGCGGCGGCTGACGGAGGCACGCTGTTCCTCGACGAAGTGTGCGAGATGGACCTCGCGCTTCAGACCAAGCTACTGCGGTTTTTGCAGACTTCGATGATCCAGCCCGTCGGGGCGGTGGAGCCGCGCAAGGTCGATGTGCGCATCGTCTGCGCCACCAACCGCGATCCGGCGCTGGAGGTCGAAGAGCAGCGCTTCCGCGAGGATCTCTACTATCGCCTGCACGTTGTGCCCATCATCATGCCGCCCCTGCGCGATCGCGGCGGCGATGTGATCGAGATTGCTGAAAGCCTTCTGGCCCGTTTTGCAGATGAAGAGGGTAAGACCTTTACCCGTCTTTCGGACAAGGTCCGTGCGGCACTGGCGGAATATCACTGGCCGGGCAATGTGCGTCAGCTGCAGAACGTCTTGCGCCATGCTGTCGTCTTGTATGACGGGCCCGAGGTGACGCTCGACATGCTGCCTGCGGCTGTCGTCACGACACCAGTCACGCGTCCGACGCTTGTCGAGTCCCCCGCACACTCGGCTGAAGTCACGCCGATCGCGGATTATGCCCGAACAGCCGAGTTCAGGCATGCGAACGGCCACGCGGCCGAGACCACTGGGATTGAATCGCTGCAAAGCATGGTTGGCATTACGCTTGCCGAGATGGAGCGCGAGTTCATCGAACTGACCATCCGCCAATGCGATGGCTCGATCCCGCGGGCGGCCCGCATGCTCGATGTCAGCCCGTCGACACTCTATCGCAAGCGCGAAGCCTGGGACCGGTCAGCCTCCTGAGGAGGACGATCGCGGGCAGCTCAACCGCTGCCCGCCAGCACGAAGACCAGCACCGCGGGGATCACCGCAATCGACATCACGGTCGAGACCACGACCAGCCCGGCTACGGCCTGCGGGTCCGCGCCATAGCGCTGGGCTATGATGTAGGTGGTAATCCCGGCCGGCATCACCATCTGCAGGATCAGCACCCCGCGTACGGTCCCTTCCAGCCCGAGGGCGGCGACCACGACAAGTGCGGCAGCTCCGCAGATCACCACTTTCGACAAGCTCAGCGCTGCGGCCCGGCCAATATCGCCAACCTTCAGGAGCGACACCGATACGCCGAGGGTGATCAGCATCAAGGGGATGCCGATCTGGCCGACCAGCCCAATCCCGCTCATCAGCCAACCGGGCAGCGTCCAGCCCTGCCAGGCGAACAGGATCCCAAGCGCGCAGGCATAGAAGATCGGCTGACGCAGCGCTTCGGTGGCCCGGGCCTCCTTGGCCACGATCCAGACGCCGATCGAGAAGGACAAACCGGCCGAGATCGCAAACATCACCATCGCGAGCGCCAGACCGCTCTCGCCATAGGCAAAGAGGCACACGGCCAGCCCCATATTGCCGGTGTTCGCGAACACCATCGGCGGCTGATAGGTCGCAACGGGCAGGCGCGCAGCCCTCAGGAACGCCCACAGGAGCCCCCACAGCAACACGTGCACGGTAAAACCCGCAATCGCGATGTCGGAGAATGCCGAGGGTTCAATCTCGGCTTGGGCCAGAACCGAAAAGACGAGGCACGGCACCGATAGGTTCACGCCAAGGCGCGTGACAAACGCCATGTCATAGGCCACGCCCGAGCGCGCCCAGATGTACCCGATCGACGCCAATAGGAAGACCGGTGCCGTGATTTCAACAATTTGCAGCAGCATTCGTGCCTGTCTGGCCTGGGAGATTAAGCCTATATCTGGACATTGGTTGTTAGGGTAGGCTAGTAGCCATCGGCCCCATCGTGGGAAAGGAGATTCGCACTCGTGCAACGCGCGGACGCAAAGTTCAAGATCGGTCAAGTCGTCAAGCACCGGGTACATCCGTTCCGGGGCGTGATTTTTGACGTCGATCCCGAATTTGCGAACACCGAGGAGTGGTGGGAATCGATCCCCGAGGAGCTGCGTCCCCGCAAGGATCAGCCCTTCTATCACCTCTTCGCCGAGAACGAGACGAGTTACTACGTGGCTTATGTCTCCGAGCAGAATCTGCTGCCCGACAAAAGTGGTGAGCCGGTCGATCACCCAAATATCGGCGAGTTCTTCTCCGAGCAGGACGGCGATCACTATCTCTTCGATCCGACTCAGTGCCACTGACACCGTCGCCTGAGGGCGTAGGGGTGCATTCCCAAATGAACGTCAGTGGCCCGGCGCTTTAACCTGCCGTTGGTTGTGCGGTTTTGGCGAATTCGGGGTTGCAAATCCGCGCGTCGCGGTGCCATCCTTGGGCCATGAGCTTTGACAGGCCGATTGATTTGTCCGCCGTCGTTCGGTCGGGAACTTCTTCAGGGCACGGGCGGCAAATCCCCAAGCTGGTGTCGTTCGACCGGCGCGAGCTTTCGCAGATCCTGGGCATTTACAGCCGGATGCTGACCTCAGGCATGGCCCGCGATTATGCCATCGACCATCTCAGCGACCGGGCCGTGTTCTCGATCTTCCGGCGGGCCAGTGAGACCCCGCTTTATCGCGTGGAAAAACGCCCGAAGGATGCCAACCGTCAGGGGGCCTATTCCGTCGCATCGCCTGCGTCGGGCATTCTCAAGCGCGGGCGCGAACTGCCTCAAGTCCTTAAGGTCTTTGAGAGAAAGCTGATCCGAGCGGTAGACTAGCCTGTCAGGGCTAAGACTTTCGTTTCGACTTGCGGGCCTGTTTTGCCGCCTTCGCGCGCGCCTTCGACAGCTTGCGCCGGGGCGCCCCTTTGCCCTTGCCTTTCCCGGTGTGCTTGCCGCGTCCCCGACCAGCGTTCGGAAGTTTCTCGCCCTCGACCGTCAGCAGCTCTAGCATCAGGCCACCGGTGATCGGCGTGGCCTCGACAAGGCGCACGCTGACCGGCATGCCAAGCCCGAGAACATGGCCGGTTCGCTCCCCGCGCAACTGATTGCGCTCGGCGTCGTGGACATAATAGTCGCCGGAAAGATGCGACATCGGCACGAACCCGTCCGCGCCAGTCTCGTCGAGCCGGATGAAGACGCCGAACCGGGCGACCCCGGCGATACGACCATCAAACTCACCGCCTTCGCGATCCGCCAGATATGCTGCGAGATATCTGTCCGACGTGTCACGTTCTGCCGCCATCGAGCGCCGCTCGGTCTGGCTGATATGTTCGGCGGTCGCTTGCAGCGTGTCGATATCCTCACCGGTCAGACCGTCTTCACCCAGCTTGAGGGCGCGGATCAGCGCGCGGTGGACAATCAGATCGGCGTAGCGCCGGATCGGCGATGTAAAATGCGCATAGCGCGGCAGGTTCAGGCCGAAATGTCCGAAATTCTCCGGCGCATAGTAGGCTTGGGTCTGTGCGCGCAGGACCAGCATCGAGATCATGTCGGCCGCGTTCGTCTCGCGCGCACCGCGCAGCAGGGTGTTGAGATGCGCGGTCTTGAGGACCTGCCCCTTGGCGAGCGTCAGTCCGACCGTTTCGACCGACTCGCGCAGGGCATCAAGCTTTTCGGGATTTGGTTCCTCATGGACACGGTAAAGCAGACGGCTTTCGTGTTTCTCCAAAGTTTCCGCCGCACAGACATTGGCCAGCACCATGAATTCTTCGATCAGCCGGTGCGCGTCCAGTCGCTCCGGTGTGCGGATGGCGACGACTTCGCCCTCGTCGTTCAACTCGATCTTGCGTTCGGGCAGGTCGAGATCCAGCGGCTGACGGCGCTCTCGCGCTTTGGCGGCAGTGCGGTATGCCGCAAAGAGTTGCGTCACGGCCTGGCCCACCGGGTCATCAGGCGCCGCTCCGTCATTGTCGATGGCCTGCGCTTGCTCGTAGCTGAGCGACGCAGGCGAGCGCATCATCGCACGTGTGAATCGATGTGCGGTCTTGTTGCCCTCTGCGTCGAACACCATGCGCACAGCGAGACAGGGCCGATCGACCCCTTCGTGCAGGGAGCAGAGATCGCCCGACAGCCGGTCCGGCAGCATCGGGCTGACCCGGTCCGGGAAGTAGGAGGAGTTGCCGCGATTGCGCGCCTCGCGGTCGAGCGCCGTACCGGTGCGGACATAGTGCGCAACATCAGCGATGGCGACCCAGACGATGTGCCCGCCCTCGTTCGCCGCATCGTCGTCCGGCATTGCACAAACCGCATCGTCATGGTCGCGGGCATCCGCCGGATCGATGGTCAGGAGGGGCAGGTCGCGCAGGTCCTCGCGCACGCCAACATCCTCGATCGGCTCGGCGCGGTCTGCCTCGGCCAGCACGTCGTCGGTGAATGCGTAGGAGATTTGATGCTGGACCATCGCGATCAGCGAGACCTGCTTTGGCGCTCCGGGGTCTCCGTGATGGGCGACGATCCGGCCCTTCTGGAGCCCATGAATGCGCCCGCCAAAGGCCTCAGCCTCGACCAGATCACCCTCCGCCGCGCCGTCGTTCTCTCCGGCTGGGATCACCCATTCGCGGTCGTTGCGCTTGTCAACGGGAACGACGCGTCCGCCCTCGGGGGCTGTGCGGTAGATCCCGAGCAACCGCCGGTCGCCTGCGGAGATCTTCTTGATCGGGCGTGCGCGATAGGCCGCATCCTCGCCTTTGATTGCTTGCAGTTTTGCCAGCACCCGGTCGCCCCGGCCAAAGGCGGGATCGCTCTTCTTCGGCGTTACCAGTATACGCGGCGGCTCGCCCTCACCCTCCCAGTTTATCGGTTTAGCGAAGAGGTCCCCGTCACTATCGGGACCAATCACCTCGATCATTCCAACGGGCGGCAGGCTGCCCGCGGGCCGGACCTTCTTGCGGCGTTTCTCCAGCAGGCCCTCGTCCTCCATCTCGCGCAGCAGAAACTTGAGCTGCGTGCGCTCGTACCCGCGCAGGCCGAAAGCGCGCGCAATGTCGCGCTTGCCCGCGCTGGTCGGGTTGTCCTTGATCCACGCGAGGAGGTCGTCTTTGCTGGGAAGGCTGCTCATGGCCCCGCATCTAACACGCGCGTGCTGACCTGTCCTCTGCGATCTGTCGCGCCCCGGGCCTCAGCGCCCTGCGAGACCGAGAAAGAAGCGCGAGATCACCTCGGTTGCCGAGATCTGCTGACTGGTCGGCCCAAGCACGCGCTCCAACAGCCGCCGCGATCGTGTGCCGGCCCAGGTATGCCCGCCACCGTCGATCACATAGGCGGCCAGTGGCGCATCGCAGTCCCGATAGGTGATCAGGCTGACCTCGGTCGGATCATCGGCGACTTTGCGCGGCAAAACACGTTGGTCGGCGATTCCGCAGCCATTGCGCCGGGCAAAGTAGGCCAAGGTGTCCGGGGCTGGCATCACAGCGCCGCGATCACGCTTGCCGACGGTCACCGGACCGCCCGTGAAGGGCACCAGCGGGTCGCCCGTGCCCAGCACATATGTCATCGGGATGGCGCGTCCGGGCGGGCAATCGAGACCCACTGGAAAACTCATGATCACCGGCGCGGCGCCCGCGATCAGATCGGACGCCTGACAGACCATGCGATGGGTCATCGCCCCGCCATTCGATGGCCCCGTGACATAGATGTGCGCGGGATCGATGGTTTGGTCCGCGATCAGGCCCGTCAGCAGAGCGCGCAGAAATCCGATGTCATCGGTGGTGCGCAGGGGCCCACCCGCCAGCGCGCGGCGCCCGTCGTTCCAGAGGTTGTCGATGCCTTGCGGATAGATCTCGACCCAGCCCTGTTCGACCAGCTTGAAGTTGGCATATCTGCGGATCCGATTGGCCTTGCCGCCACCGCCATGGATCACCAGAACCGCCGGGGCAGGGGTGCCGGGCCGCGCCCCATCTATGATGAACTCGCGCTCGATCCCGTCATGGGTCAGACGCCGCGTTTCCGCCGACGCGGTGCCGTGCAAAAGGACGAAAATCAGAAGGATCAAAAGACGCATCAGTGGCTCCCCTCGCCCGTTGCGAACAGGGGTCCAACGGGCAAAGGGGCACCTGTCCGTCTATTCTTCTTTTGCCGCGGCTTTCTTGGTGGTCTTCTTCGCGGCCTTTTTGGCGGGCTTCTTGCGGGGCTTCTTTTTCGATGCCTGCTTGGCCTCGATCAGCGCCAGTGCCTCTTCCATGGTCACGGCCTCAGGGTCGCTCTCCTTGGGAAGCGTGGCGTTGATCTTGGCCCATTTGACGTAAGGCCCATAGCGCCCGTCCATCACGTTGACCGGCCCGCCATCGGGATGCTCACCCAGCTCCTTCAGCGGTTTTTGCGCAGGTCCGCGCCCGGTCTTGGCCGCCTTTTGCGCCAGAAGGTCCACCGCCCGGTTCATGCCCACGGCCAGAACGTCGTCGTCCTTCTCGAGGCTGGCATAGATCCGACCGTGCTTTACATAAGGCCCGTATCGCCCGATGCCCGCCTGAATGATCTCGCCATCCTCGGGGTGTGGGCCGACATCGCGCGGGAGCGCCAGGAGCCCAAGCGCGATCTCCAGCGTGACCATATCCGGCGCCATGTCCTTGGGCAGGGACGAGCGCTTGGGCTTGGTCTTCGTCTCCTTGCCGTCCTCGCCGACCTCGATCTCTTCCGCGCCCAACTGCACATACGGCCCGAACCGGCCAGAGCGCACGGTGACGTCTATACCCTCCGGGTTCTGACCCAACAGCTTGCCGTCGGGGCCGATCCCGTCGTCATTGGTCTCACCGCCCAAGGGCCGCGTGTACCGGCATTCGGGATAGTTCGAACATCCGATGAACGCCCCGCCGGTGCGCGCCGTGCGCATCGAGAGCCTGCCAATTCCACAGGCCTTGCAAAGCCGCGGATCCGTGCCATCGCCGGGATCGGGGAAGAGATGCGGCGCGAGCACCTCGTTGATCTTCTCCAGCACTTCGCCGATCCGCAGGTCCGCGGTCTCGCCCACAGCGGCG
Source organism: uncultured Limibaculum sp. (assembly GCA_964475765.1). Classification (GTDB taxonomy): domain Bacteria; phylum Pseudomonadota; class Alphaproteobacteria; order Rhodobacterales; family Rhodobacteraceae; genus Thermohalobaculum. The sequence goes on along the minus strand of CAYYZH010000075.1, from coordinate 1,069 downwards.
TGGAAATCCTTCCAGAACCGGTCCAGCACGACCTGCCAGTCGAGCCTGCCGCCTGAGATGTCGTCGAGTTCCTCTTCGAGCCCCGCGGTGAAATCATAGGCGACATATTTGGTGAAGTAGTTCTCGAGGAACGCGATCACCAGCCGCCCCTTGTCCTCGGGCACCAACCGGCCCTTGTCCTTGCGCACGTATTCGCGGGTCTGGACGGTGTTGATGATCGAGGCATAGGTCGAGGGCCGCCCGATCCCCAGCTCCTCCATCTTTTTGACCAGAGCCGCCTCGGAATAGCGCGGCGGGGGCTGGGTGAAATGCTGCTCCGGCGTCACCGATTTCTGGCCAAGGCCCGCGCCCTCGGGGATCGTCCTCGTCCACGACATCGTCGCGGCCCTCTTCGTAGACACGCATGAACCCGTCGAAGGTTACGACCTGACCGGTGGCACGCAGGCCGGTCTGGCCGCTTGGGTCCCGGATCTCGACCGTGGTGCGCTGCAGCCGGGCCGCTTCCATCTGGCTGGCGATTGCGCGTTTCCAGATCAGCTCGTAGAGCCGAGCCTGATCGCGCTCGAGTTTCAGGCTATCGGGCGCTGCGTCGAGCCGCGTCGGGCGGATGCACTCGTGCGCTTCCTGCGCGTTCTTGGCCTTGTTCTTGTACATGCGCGGGCTGGCGGGCACGTAACTCTCGCCATACCGATCCTTGATCGCGTCGCGCGCGGCCATGACCGCCTCGGGCGCCATGTCGATCCCGTCGGTCCGCATATATGTAATGTGGCCCGCTTCGTACAAACGCTGTGCCGCGTTCATGGTTTGCCGCGCGCCCATGCCGAACTTGCGGCTGGCCTCTTGTTGCAGGGTCGAGGTCATGAAGGGCGCCGCCGGATTGCGGCTCTGCGGTTTGGCCTCGACCGACTGGACACTGAGGCTGGCGGCCTGAATGGCGTTGACGGCGGCTGTGGCCGCGGCTTCATCGCTCAGATCATAGCGATCCAGCTTGTCGCCATTCAATAGGGTCAGCCGCGCTTCGAACTCGTCGCCCGCCGGGGTGGTCAGAACCGCACGCACGCTCCAGTAC
>CAYYZH010000074.1:11629-18962 GCA_964475765.1 uncultured Limibaculum sp. | reverse complement strand
GTGTCGCGCTCTCGGACACGATGGTGCACGGCGGCCCCTATCCATCCTCAACAAGGCCGGAGACCAGTTCGGTCGGCGCGTTGAGCCTGACGCGTTGGACGCGCCCGGTCGCCTACCAGTCGTGCCCCGCGCGCCGCCTGCCTACAGCGCTCGACGATGCGAACACCCTCGCTCTCATGCGCCGGATGAACGGTCAAATGACGCGAGGGTCGGTTGCGGATGCAACAGTCTGTCCGACAGACATTGCAACCCGAGTGAAGACATGGCGCTAGGTTCCGATAGCACGGCCGCCAACCGTCTGTTTGTGCTTGCGTGGGGAAGAAGCACGAATTGACGTAGGCACAAACTGAGCCGGTCATTCGTATGATTGAAGAGGAAATGATGTCCAATGATCTCGTGAATCGTCGTGTGATACTGGCGATGCGTCCCAAGGGCGTACCACAAGCCAAGCACTTCTCGGTGGAGGAGGTCAGCGTGCCAGACCTCGCAGACAGGGAAATCCTGATCAGGACACTGTTCTGGTCAGTTGATCCCGCGATGCGCGGCTGGGCCAATGATGCGCCCAACTATCTGCCCCCTGTCGAGATTGGTGCAGCCATGCGCGCGTTTGCCGTTGGCAAGATCGTGGAGAGCCGTCATCCGGACTACGAGGTCGGTGAGACGGTCTCTGGTATGTTCGGATGGCAACGGTATGCCATCAGCGATGGCGGAAGTGTCGATCGCAAAGTCACACAAACGGACCTATCGCCGTCGCTCGCACTGGGCGTGTTGGGCCTGAACGGAGTGACCGCGTACTTTGGGCTGCTTGATGTCTGTGACCCCCAACCGGGAGAGACGGTCGTCGTTTCAACAGCCGCAGGTGCTGTTGGATCAGCCGTCGGTCAGATCGCAAAGATCAAGGGCGCACGGACGGTGGGGATCACGAGCAGCGAGGAGAAGATGGCGCTCTGCCGGGATCGGTTCGGCTTCGATGATGTCATTAACTACCGCGAGGCAGATGTCGAGGCCGCCATCAGAGATGTCTGTCCTAACGGGGTCGACTGCTACTTCGACAACACGTGTGGGCCGATCAGCGATGCCGTGATGGCAAACTTGGCAATCGGCGCCCGCATTACGATATGCGGGACTTCAGCGTTGACCGACTGGTCTCCGATCCCGAGCGGGCCACGCGTGCACCGCCAACTGATGGTTGCCAGAGCACGTATGCAGGGTTTCCTCGCTTTGGACTACAAGAACCAGTTCCAGGAAGCGGTCGAGGTGATGGCCGACTGGGTGAGAGACGGGCGGCTTTCTTACAACGAACACATCCTTGACGGCGCCGAGAGCGCATCAGGCGCGATCAGCATGCTCTATGAGGGCAAGAACAGCGGAAAACTCTTGATCAAGGTCGACTAAGCCCAGCGTTACGGGCGTCTTGTACTCCGCCACATTTCATTCACTGATGAGCCAAGCTCCTGCTCGTGATGCATGCGCCAATTGGCGTTGGCGAATGACTGCACCTGGCGCAAAGTGGCTGCGCTCCGGGACGAACGGGAACGGCAGGAAACTCGCTCAAAGCAGACTACGCGGCTCCGCGCACAGGTAAGACCAACCGTTATCGGTTTTGAAAGTTTGCACCAGAGCCTCTCGAAACCCATGCGCCAGCGTGGTTCAGCACACCGTAAACAACCTCATCCTCCTGGCAGACTTCCTCCTTCGGACTGAACCGGGATCAACGAACTGTCTTCGCCTGGTGCAAGCGAACCGTTGATGGTTTCGGCATTGGTGCAGCGATATCCTGTCAGTGGTATAGCAGCGTCCCGTTCGACTGTTGATCGTTGAACCCATGCCCTACAAGCTGAACGAACCGTACCGGGATAAGATCCCAAAGGCGAAATACCACCAAGAGGCGCTCTGTGCAGCAAAGCCCACCGCTCGGGTTGGATGAGTTTGCCTCACCCCGCTGAGATCATTTTTAGGTTTGAATAAATAATTGCACTAATGCGCGATTTGTACTGCACTATTCATGAATTGGGCGCAGAATACGTGTCCGGCTTCTTCGTAGACCTCCCGTCTCCTTATTATATGATCTTCTAACTTGCTTGAGATAGCTTTCGTGTACAAGCTGCCGAGACTTTCAAAATCAGGGTCGGCTGTGACTGCCTCGTAGGCGCGAAATGCGCTCTCAAAGGCGAGCTCGACGCCGCGCCCGCAGATCGGATCAAAGACGGCGCCAGCTTCTCCGACTGCGATCCAGCCGGGCCCATACATTTGATCGGCAACTGCGGGGTAGGAAGGAAATCCCCTAACTTTGCTTAGGCGCAAATCTGACTTTGACAGAATGTCCGAAATGTAAGGCAGATCGGACAGCATTTGTGCTGCAAGGTCAGATGCTCCGAGGCCCTTCTGACGCATGAGGCCTCGGCTGGTATAAAACACTGCCGAATAGCCGGCATCAGGGATCATCTGCAGGCTGCACCAACCCAGGAAGCTGGCTTCTACGACAAGGGCACCAAGCTCGGGACCTTCCGAAGAGGGAACATCAAGCCAGGTCGCAAGTGCAAAGAGATCCCCAATCTCCTTGACCCCTACACCCTGATGGCGAACGAATTGAGCCTGACGCCCCGTCGCATCGACAACCAATGTCGCCTGAACGTTCATCTCACCTTCCGAGGACCGAAAGACAAGGCTCCAACCTGAACGGCTGCGCTCGGCATAGTCGAGAACCACGCCTTCAACGATGTGCGCACCTGCTGCACTAGCCCGTTCAGCTAACATCCCATCGAAGGCTGCTCTTGAGACGTTCAGTGCCGATCCTCCGACACTGCCGCCATATGACCGCGTATGTGGAACATCGGTCCCCCACTTTGAGATGATGCCCACAGTTGCGGTCGAAATACCCTCGGCGAACGCGAACGGCACGCCTAGTGCATCTAACGCCCCCCGAACGGGACCGGCCAGGTGTTCACCTGCCCGGGCTCGGGTATACCCATACCGCTCGGCTACAAAGACCCGCGCCCCATCCTGCGCGGCAAGGATTGCAAAGGCCATCCCGGCAGGCCCGCCCCCGAGGACACAGAAGTCAAAAGCCTGCATGGAACAGATCGTTCAGACGCGCTCGTCCTCCTGGAACTCAGTATCGGACGTGCGTCGAATGAACCCCAACTCCTTCCAGTAGGCGTTGTAGTAGTCCGGATCTGACACACCCGGTGCCTTGTCGATAAGCCACTGATGCCGGTCGTCTACACCGCCTGCATTGGGTCTGACCCGACCGGGCCTCGATGTCGGCCAGAACTGTTCGTCGCAGGCGACATAGTCGCGCTGCCATGGGATGGCGAGATCCTTGGTCAAACGGCCTGGGAAGTGCTCTGCACTGGAACTGGCAGATGTTGAACGTTCGAACCGCACATCCGGGAAGTTCTTGCAGGCGCCATGATAGAGGGTCCAGTTCTCACGCCGCCCGGCTTCCAGCCCGACTTCGATCCCGGGTAGGAACGACCCCCCAAGCATCGTGCCCATGCTCGCCATGTCAATCATCGCTGGCACATGTTTCGGGCGTTTGGACAAGATAAAGTCGAAATGCACGTCAACGTCCGTCTGAGATGTCTGCAACGACGCCTGCATCGACGGGGCAATGAGGTCTGTGAAGATCGGCACCTCGCGCGGGTCGGGTTTAACGCTGCTCCAGATCTCGAAGTGCGAAAACTGGACATGCGTATAGGCCAGCTCGCGCAGCAGGGGCATGTTCTTGGGATTGATGGGCCAGTACATGTCATCCAAATGCTGGAGCCGAGTGTTGTTGTACCCTGAGGGATGAGACTTTCCTGACTTGAGCGTCGGCGCGCCACCTGCACCACACATCCGGCGCGGGCGCTCGATGTTGTTGTGGTAGGGCTTGAGATTTCCGGGCACCATTTCGCTGTTTGCCGGTGTCGTGGAGCCCGGCAAGTTTGTGCCGTACGACGCAGGGAAATGATAGGTCGAGCTGTCCTGCTTGTTGCTCGCCTTCACGATATCCACCCGTCGTCCCAACCTGCGCGGGAACTCACGGTCACCGGACAAGGTGCCGCCTTCGTAGAACTTCCGCTTGCTAAGATACAGCGTGCTCGGGCCGCGCAACCGCTCGAGAATGGCAGTCTTCAGCCAATCCGCGATCTTCTGCTTTGGGTTCGTGGCCTTCAGATCCTTGGGATCGGCAAGCTTTTGTTTCTCCGCGGCATTGCGTGGATTGATCCGCATACCGCCCTTTTCGATCTGTGCGGTCTGCACCTCCTTGGCGGGTTTGGACGATGTGCTCGCGGTGCCAACCGGGGTTGTTTCGTTGTGTCCGGGGTCGGCCTTCGTTGCGCCGGAGACATAGTTCACGTCCTGGAACAGGCACATCTGCGGGTGGATGTGAACATGATAATCCATCTTGCGATACCGCTCGGTCTCGGACTTGCAGCGGATCATCTTGTGCCGGCTAGAGTCCGACTTGACGTCGTTTTCATCTACCGTGTTGATCGCCTGGCTGAGAGCAAGATCCCAGACGGAAACAAAGTGCCCCATATCAGGCGTGTAGTCCGGCAGACCGACCACCGCCCAAGCCGGTGCGGCACGGACGGATGCGGTTGAGGATGCCTTTGGCGCCTCAACGCCGTCGTCCAGATACTCGACATCACCGGCCGAGTTTACTCCCGCTTCAGCACGGAGCTGCGCGCCGGAGTTTTTGGGTCGAATGATAGCTTCTACAGGACCGTCTGCCGCGCTGTCGTACCAATCGTTGGTCCAAAGGGCACCAAAGCTGCTGCCAAGCGGGTTGGCGTTCGACCCGAAATAGGCCGTCTGACCAGGGTTTCCGATCAGATGGAGACGCCCGCTGACCTGCGCTGCGTTAGTTGACTTGCGCTCAAGGAACATCGATCCGAGTTCCAGATCGAAGTTGTTGGCCGGGCCGGAAGCCGCGAGGTTGACCGTATCTGCATTGACTTTGGTCCGCTTCAAATCCGGAGAGCGCGTATCAACGCTGACCGAAGACGTGTTCTGGAACTTGACAATATCATTCGATGAGCTTCGCTGGGCTTTGAGATTTCCCAGTTTGACTTGCCACTCAATGTCAGCGTGATCGGTAGTCACTTCGAAGACACGGCAGGGGTTCTTGGCGTCCTTTGATCGGTACACATAGGCGAAAACCCGGAAGCGGGCGCCCTGGGGCAGCACCTTGTTGGCCTTGTCCTTGAACTTGTTCGCCGTCGCCTTCCGGTTGCCAGCGGGCGTGATCTGGTCGTCGAAAATCTTGAACGTCCCTGCGGATGCAGACACCGTTGGCGGCATCACCCGCGGGCGCGGTTTGAGTCGAAGCTCGTCGAACTCCTCCTGTAGATACTGCGGAAAATCTGACGCGAGATAGTATGCATCCGTACTATCTCCAATCCTGGCCATGCCGACACTGGGGTGGATGCGAAACTGCATGTAATGCATTGGTTTATCTCCAATCTTTACTGATCAGATTGATTCTATTCGACGTCTACCTCCGCCACGAATAGCGACAGAAAAATACAACTATTGATCAACCGATAGTAGAGGCGTACCATTTTGGGATCAAGTTGATCCTATTTCAGGGAGATTTTCGTGGCGGGGGCTATCGAAAAGGCTTTGGTTGAACTCGGTGCTTTTTTTGAGCCCGTCGCTGATGCCCTGGAAGATCCACACGAAACTGCGGCGCTGCTACGAAAATTCGGCTACAACTTTGACGGTCCCGAATTGGCCGCTGCTGTTGCTGCGCTGGGTCCAATGCGCGACGGCATCGGAACGCTGATCGATCTGGGGTCCACCGCCGTTGCCAACGGGTTTCAGGAAAGCGATCTGACGGCAGTCGCCAATGCAGCCAAACCCGTGTTTGATGCTGCAAAGGCGATTGGCGCACCGTTCTCTGGCGTTGTGCCCGACGGGATGTCGGCAGGTGCGTTCGCAGCGACATTGACCGATCTGCCCGAGGATCTGATCAACTATCTGCTGACGGAGTACTTCTCTGATCGGGCTCCCGTTGTGCTGCATCTTTTGTCACTGCTGGATGTTCACCAGCCCGAGGCGATCCCGGCAACGGGCGCTCCCGGATCGCGCGGCGTCGCATTCGTGCGCCATCACTATCTGTGGGAGAAGATCGGCCAGCTCTTCTCCGACCCGGAGCAGTGGGCGCGGGAAAGCTATGGCTGGGGCGTCGATTTCGACAGCGCCACGGTCATCATGCGCATTGCACGCATGTTCGAGTTCATCGGAGGCACAGCCGAGATCCGGGACATGAGCGATGCCGAAGTAGCGGCGTTTCTGCCGCATTTGGTCAACGCACCTGTCTCGCCGCTCATGGCGTTGGCCCCGCTCATCGCGACCAAGGCAAAAGACAGCACAGGCGCGATTGACGCCAGTGCATCTGCCGAGATGGGGCTTGCGCTGCTGCCAACTGCGGGCACCGGAGGCGCAGCGGTCGCGGATGCCGGTCTTGCCGTTGGGCCATACGCTGAAGGAACGGTCGCTGCATCGCAAAACTTTGGACCCGGTGTCGATCTCACGATCACAGGATCGGTCGGTGCAGCAGGCGGGGCAGTGTTCCGCTTCCGGCCATCAGGGGCGGACTTTGCCGCGGGCATAGGGACATCATCCTACTCCGGCGAATTCGGTATGGAACTGGTAGTCGGGCCAGACAATCCGAACGGCAAACTGATCTTTGTCGGCGATGCATCATCGACCAGGGTCCAGGCCGATGCCGTCGTCGCCAAGATCGGCGGTGAAGCCTCCAACGCCGATTTCGATTTCTATCTCTCGGCGGGTGTAAAAAAGCTTCAGGCGATCATTGACCCGGGCGACGATGGTCTGCTCGGCGCCGTGATCAGCGACCCGATCACGGTCTCTGCTGGCGATCTCGCGCTCGGCTGGCGGTATGGGCGGGGCGTTTATTTCGAGGGCGGCACCAATCTCGGCATCAAGGTGCCGGTCGAGATCAGCCTTGGGCCAATCAACATCCACGAGTTTGGCCTCGCGCTCGATTTCGCCGACCCACCCTCCGTCGAGGTGACAACCACGGCGGACATCACCTTGGGCCCGCTCTTTGCCTATGCTGAGGGGCTCGGCCTGTCTGCGACGCTGGTACCCGCAACCGATGGCGTCTTTGGCGATAGAGATCTCGCCTTCGGGTTCGTCCCGCCTACGGGATATGCCGTTTCACTGAACGCAGATCCGATCGAGGGTGGAGGCCTGCTGTCGGTTGGTGACAACGAATACCGCGGGGCCCTCGCGCTCAAGTTCACCAATTTCGGCTTTTCGGCTTTCGGGATCCTGAACACGCAACTTCCGGACGGTCGCGACGGGTTCAGCTTTG
>CAYYZH010000074.1:0-11619 GCA_964475765.1 uncultured Limibaculum sp. | reverse complement strand
CTTCCTGACTGGGCTTGGCGGCGTGATTGGGATCAACCGCACCGTCGACAGCGACGCCCTGCGCACCGTGCTTTACGAAGGCCGGCTCGATAACATACTCTTCCCAGACAACCCGATCGAGAACGCCCGCACCATTCTCGACGACATGGCGGCCATCCTACCTGTGCATGAGGGTCAGCACCTCTTTGGCCCGGTCGCGCGCATCGGCTGGGGTGTGCCGACACTGGTCGAGGTCAAGCTTGGCCTCGTCCTCGAGGTCGGCGGCAACATCCGGATCATCATCCTTGGTGGGCTTTCTGCGAATCTTCCAACCAAACAAGCGGCGCTGGTTGCGCTCAACATAACGTTTTTTGGTGAAATCGACTTTGGTGCAGGCACCATCAGCTTTGATGCGACGCTTACGAACTCGCGGGTTCTGACATTTGCCATCGGAGGAGACTCGGCCATCCGTACGGGATGGGGCCCGCGCATCGAGCATGTCGTCTCGTTCGGCGGTCTGCATCCAGCCTTCCCACGGCCCTCCAACCTGCCCGATCTGCGTCGTCTCTCGATCAGCTTCGGCACGAACAATCCCAAGATCACGATCTCGGGTTACCACGCGGTCACGTCCAACTCGCTACAGTTCGGCGCGCGCGCAGATCTTTATGCCAAGGGGCCGAAGATCTGGCTCATCGGGCAACTGGCCGCCGAGGGTTGGATCTATCTGGATGCGCTGATCTACTTCAATCCGTTCGCCTTCGACGTCATGCTGGGCGGCGGCATCAACCTTCTACGCAACGGCGATGTCGTCGCCGGTTTGGGTTTCGAGTTGAGGCTTCGCGGACCGAACACGTTCAAGATCAACGGCAAGGTGTGGATCACGATCTTTGGGATCGACGTCAAGTTCGGTATCAGCCACACATGGGGATCGAAGAAGTCGCTCCCGACAGAGACGACCGACGCGGTTTTGGTTCTGCGCAACGCTTTGGAGAAACTCGAGGGCTTCGAGCCGATTGCGCCTGCCGGACGGTCGAGCGGCGTAGGCTTCCGCAAAAGCGACGATGTCGAGGCCGCCGTGGACCCACTCGGCGGAGTGCGCCTTGTCCAACGCGCAGTTCCACTTGGTGTTGCCATCGAGAAGATAGGCGATGCGCAGGTCTCGTCCAGCGCGAACAATCTCGATCTCAGGGTCTTCCGCAAGAGCGGCAGCGCCGTCACGGTTGACGAAGCGCGGCTTGACTTCGTGCGGGGCCATTTCTTCAAAATCTCGGATGCCGAAAAGCTGCGGGCCACAGCGTTCGATCAGCACAAGGCCGGGATTGAGCTTTCGGCGGACGAGCTGACCGGACCGGTGAACAAGGCGATCGAGGAAGACTATGCCTATGAGATTTTTGAGATCCCGGTCGAGGACGATGACCAGATCACGCTGTTCGGGGCTCACAATGTCAGCACGTCTTTGCTGAACCGGTTCGCCAGGGCCAACCTTGAGAAAGTTGCGCGGCCCAGGACGGGGTTCCCGGATGAGTTCGACCCTCCGGACCCGATTGTCCTCACACAGGACACCTATGTGGCGGAAACCGCGGTGAACGACGTCATCGATGCAATCGGCGGCGCAGGGCCTGGCGCGCAACCCAGTACCATTCTCGACACTTTGGTCTCAGACGGGTTTGCGGATGTGACCATGACTGACGCCCTTGGCCGGGTGCGGGCAAACGTGCTCGAGACCAACGTCGCGACTGAGGCAAACCCTGTGGTCGCAGACTACGTCGCCGCGGCTGCGGGCCTCTGAGGAGCAAGAGATGCCAGAGAGATTTTCCCTGCTGCCTCACGCCGCAACTGAAATTGCCAGTCATGCGGTGCCGCCCTCGGGTGATGCTGGCCGGCTCAATCTGCCCTACGACGTCGAGATCGCGGCAAACGGTGGAGCACACCCTCCCCGGATCGAGATTTCTGCAGAGCTTCGCGGACCCGGAGATGTTGAATCCGTGGATCGAAGCATGATCACCCGCATCGAACCCGAACCGGGCCTGCGCGGGTTCGAGCCGAGTTACATGCCGTTTGTCGAGTTCACGGATGCGGATTTTCCATGGCGCTACACACTGGATAATTCTGGAGGCACTCGGCGCAAGCCATGGCTCGCGCTGATTTGTTTGACGTCAGACGAGTTCGAATACGTCCCGCGTGGCAATGGCCCACTGTCGCGGGCGCGCATTCTGAATGTCGAAGCCTCGCTGCCTGACCTTGAGCAATCCTGGGCGCACGCGCATGTACAGCTCAACCTTGCCGCAAATGGATCAAACGACATCGCTGATGCTCTGGAGAACCAGGCGTCACAGAGTTTCGCGCGCCTGATCTGCCCGCGCCAGCTCGAGCCGCAAACGGCGTATTCGATGTTCCTGGTGCCCACCTATGAGGCGGGACGTCTGGCCGGTCTAGGTCGCCCACCGGACGCCTCCCCCTTCGATGCACCGGCCTGGACGCAGGACCCGGTAGCGATCAACCTGCCGATCTATCAACATTGGAGTTTCACAACCGATGCGCTGGAAGATCTTGAACTGTTGTTGCGGCGCCTGAAGGCCATCAAGGCGGATGAAGGTGACGAGCCGGGGGCTGCGAAACGCGCATCGTCAGCCAATCCCGGCTACTACCCAGCTTACTCCAATCCGGGTGCGAGTTTCGAGATTCAGGGCGCGATGCGCCAGCCCGGCAAGCGCCAGGAAGGGTACAACACCGATCCTGTACTGGCCGACGCGATAACCGATACGCTGGATGCTGTGATCTCGGGCGAAGGAGATGAAGACGACGGCAATGATCCCCTTGTGGCCTTCCCGCCGCATGGCTTTCGGTACAAGCCGGAGAAAGCAGTCTCGAAAAGCAGGGCGTCGCGCAACGAGTGGTTCGACCGTATCAATCTGGATCTGAAATTTCGCCATGCAGCCGGGTTGGGCGCGCGGGTGGTGAGAGAAAATCAGGATGTCTTTGCCCATATCTGCTGGACCCAGTATGACGACGTGGTTGCAGCGAACGAAAAGCTCGCGCGGCTCCAGCTTTCCGAGGCGCTGGTCAAGAACATCACGGACAAGCGCTTCGCCAAACTCTCCAGCGACGTGGCGCTGAGCCTCGCCGAACCGATCCAGGGGTTCGTGCGTGATGAGGCAAAGCTCTCGGTCTCTGAGGGGTTACGGGCCAAGGGCGTGCCCGGAAGTTTCGCCAGCCGCGCTTTGCGCCGTCAGGCCGCCAAGCGGACAACGGCGTCTCCGTCGGACGGGGGTGGCAAAACGGTGCCCACCCCACGCATCCCCGGTGATCTTTCCGTATCGGTAAATCCGCCCGCACAGTTGGATCTCCAGCGGGAGAGCACGGTCGTGGTTGGCCGAGGATTGGGTGATGCGGTACGCGTTCCGCTCACTCAGCTTCTTGGCGACAGCGCGTTCGAAGGCGTCAGCCGCGTGCGCACCCGGGCTGTGACCGTCGAACAATTTGCGTCCAGTACGCTGATCCAGCCCATGACCGACATGTTGACGGTTTTGCCGGCAGCAAAGGCCAAGTTCAGTGTTGGCGGTCTGACGGAAAAGGAAAGCGCAGCCATCAAACCGATCTGGCGCGCGCCTTCTGTGCATCTGCCACTCGCCGACTTCCTGAAGGATGTCGATCGCAACGCCATTCTCTCGGATGTCGACAAGATGCCGGAGAACACCGTGGCGCTTTTCGAGGAAAACCGGCGCTTCATCGAGGCCTTCATGGTCGGTGCCAATCACGAAATGAACAACGAACTGCGCTGGCGGGAATTCCCGACCGACATGCGCGGCACGATCTTCAAGCGGTTCTGGAACAGGCATCGTCCACCCGATGACATTCACGGCGATGATATCGCCGAAATCCACACATGGCGCGACACGTTGGGGCGTCACTTCCCGCCCGCCGATACCGACAAGGCCGAAAACCTGATTGTGGTGATCCGCGGCGATGTCGTGCGCAAGCTGGGCGATCCGATCATGGTGGTGAACGTCGCCGATGGCGACGCCTGGCAGGAAGGGATGGGCCAGGATCACGAACCTGTTTTCATGGGCAAGCTGGGCCGGGAGATCGCCTATTTCGGCTTTGACGTCTCGCGCAAATTCGTGCTCGATCCAGCCAATCGCGACCGTGTGTTCTTCGTCATCTACGAGGCCGTCGGGCGGCTGCGCTTTGGGCTTGATGTCGGAACAGCCCAGGTGCGGCGCGAGCGCCGCCAGACCGGGAATCTCGGTCATGCGTTTCCCATGGCTGCGCTTCAGACGACTGAGAAGCTGCTGCCGCATGTGACAAACGCGGTGACTTATGTGCCACCGCCACCCCAGCCGACGAACTGGGATGAGCTGTCTTGGACACATATGCAGATCGGTCCGTCAAAATATGTGGACTTCTCCAAGACTATCTCGATCTCGGGCCAGCCGGATTTCTGGAGCAGTGGTAAGACTTCCGCCTCGCTGGCGCGGTCCTTCTGGCAGAAGCCCGTGGCAGCCGTTCTCCCGCTCGCGAGGGTTGTCTGATGTCCGATAAACCACGCGCCACGTTGGGCGCCAGCACCACCAGCCGCACTCTGGCGACTACACTCCGCAATCAGCCACAGCTTGGTACAATCGGGCGGCTGTCGTCGACAGGTACAGCCCGAACGAGAACTGCCATCGCGACCGGAACCGTCGCGACCGACCGCTCGACATCCGCTGCAGTGACGGCGGCGACGCGAGACGCGGTCAGAGGTGTCGATACATCAGCAGGCAGTTTGTCGGATCTTACGATCGACACCGGAGGGTCTCCGATCCGCGGTACGGGGTCGGCGACCGTTCTCGGCGGTCGCATCGAAGATGAACTTTTCATCAAGCCCGATGAACTCGACATCCTCATCCCCAACCTGCCCGAGGTAGCACCGCTCGCGCTGATGCCGATGCGTCTGGAGTACCGGTTCGTCGCCAAGAACGCGCCTCCCTTCGTTCGCGACACCGGGGTGCTGAACCAGACACTGACCCGGACCCGCGAGACGCTGTCGGGACGCAGCCGCAAGGTCCAGGTCCAGCGTGCCGAGGCAATCAACAAGATCCGGACTGAGGCGCTGACGCAGTCGATCGACGTGAAAAAGCTGCAAATCGGCCCAAGCGAGGAACTCTGGTTCCGCTGGTATCCCGATGAAGCCTTTGCCGAGGAAGGCATCGCGCGCCCCACCGACGAGGAGGCCGCGGCGCTTGCTGCGTTCAATCAACGCATTGGGACACGCAATTGGTGGGATCTGGAAGACGCAGAGGTCTCGCCCGCCTGGCAGGATTTCGCGCGCGACGTAGGGCCCGCCCGCGCGGTGCACCTCAAACGCAGCGAAAATGAAGAAGATGATCCCAACCATCAGCTGCGTATCGGACGCATTGCTGCATTGCCGCGTTCTGTGGCGCTCTTTGCCGTGGATGGCGGGCAAATCGATCGGCTCGGAGAAGGTAGCCCGATCCCGGAGAACAAGAAGACCGAGCGTTCCGAGGTGTCTTACACCCCTGAAGGTATAGAGGCCGGCGGATGGCTGGCGGACTTCAATGTGGCGATTGCCAACGGCATGGGCATCAAGATCACCGATCCCAAAGCCATCGAAACGGCCAAGCGAGCGGACTGGATCGTAGCATTGGGTCTGCACTCCGGCTCTGCAAGTGACGAAATCGAAGACCTGCTGAAAAGCCACATCGCCAATGGTGTCTTCGGCGTGCTGCCCCAGGACAGCCCGACCAATAACAGCCCTGGCCAGACCTCGTATCACAAGGATCCGACCAGCGACATCTCGGGTTTCACGCGGCGCGCCACGGCGGACGAGCACGGGGACTACTCACCGGATAAACGTGCCGCTGCCGATCTGTTGGCCGAAGCGTTCGATATCGACAGGATGACGGTGCGCAAAGCGCTCGACGGGGCAGATCAGGGATATGAGGACGCCCGCGCCATGCTGCGGGTGATTGGTCCGGCCCTCCTCGATGATAGCCTCGATGGGATCACGCAGGTCAACGGGGTCGACGAGAACACGTTCATCAACGTGCTGGCTGCCGCTCATGTCGCGCGCGGCGTGCTGCCCGCGGTGCGGTTCGGCAACAACGCCTATGGGGTTCTGCCGATTACCAATGTGCTCGAACTGGAGTCTCCGGACGCTGGGGAAGTCGGCGAAGAACAGCGCAACGTGCACGACTTTCTTCGCGCGTTTTCGTTCCTGTCGCGGGCCTTCCTGCCCGGGCAGGCGGACAGAACCGTTCCGGTGATTGAGCCTGCCGACCCTGCCGCATCCGACAAGGTCGAACAGATCCTCAAGACCAACCGTGTCTCGACCCGGGTCGATGTGGCCGATGTCGGAGCCACGACCGCGCGTGCAGTTACCTGTCCCTACGTGACCGGATCGGCACGCGAGGCAAAGCCGGGCCGGTACCTTGCGCGCCTGCGTACCCAGCCGATTGTGCGCCTGCCAGACCCTGTGGCGCAGGACTTGTCCTGGCCGTTGCTTTATCGACTGGCGCGGTTGTCCTTGACGCGCAACACCAGCCTCATTGTCATCGGGGAAGTCCTCGGTTTCGGGGGCAATACCTCCGTTGGCACAGTTGACCTGCTGACACGCGGGGAACGCCAGCAGGTGACGACGCTGCAGCGCCAGACCCAAGAGTTGTCGATCTCGGCGATTGCTCAGGGCGGGAAAGTGGACGGGGCCAGCACCAAGGCCGTTCAGCAACTACGTCGCATCAATAGCGACTTTGCCAATGCGCTTTCGCACCTTGAAGGTGTTGCTGCACGTCCAAACGGAACCGCCGAGCTGGAAGTCCTGATGTTGGAGGTGCTCGACCTCCTGCAACATCGCGCCGACGCGTTCGGGACCGGCCTTGCCTATGCGAGGCTCAAGCGAAATCGGATGAACGGACAAAAGGGCCTGTCGGCGGGATACTTCGGCTTCCTCGGCAAACTCCGTCCCGAGAGCGCGACAGGTGCCAGCGATGGCTACATTCAGGCGCCGTCCACGCCGCAGGCCGTCACGGCGGCGGTGCTACGCTCGGCCCACCTGCGCCACCGGGCCGAGGGCGCGTTCGACATCGACCTCAGCTCCCGACGTGTACGGCACGGTTTGCGTTTGCTGGATCTTCTGATGAAGGGACATGCGCTTTCCGAGGCGCTGGGGCTGCGCGGTGAGCGTTGGCTCCACGATAACCGCCATGACGAACTGATCCTGCCCATGCGCGTGCGCTACCCCATCCGCGATCAACGCGGTGACGGTCATGCTGCCCGGCGCATGTTCGATGGGCTGATATTCCTCAACGCAAGCACGGGCGTCGGCAGCCCGGAGAGAACGCTTCAAGGCATCTTGGCCAACGAGCTGGACGCCCTGTCCGATATCGTGATGGCAGAAGCCACACACCAGCGTGCCATTGGGCAGGCCGAGGCGGCGAATGCCTGGCTTCAGGTCCTCGCTGGTCATCCACCTCCGGGCGATCCGGTCTTCCTGCGCACTCAGCGTCATGGCCAGGGCTCGACGCATCGGGTCACAACCTTGCTTGAGGCCGCAGATCCAGCGCCCGCTGACAATCCGCGCGCGATTGCAGAGCCGTCGCTTGCCGCGAGCGCCGCAGCGGCCATGCCCGGCTTTGCACAGGCCGTCGTTCGACTGTCTGCAACACTCGTTGATACCAACGCTGCCGCAGGACACATTGATCTGAGCCTCGGCACCGATCTCGATATGGCTCCCATTGATCTTGTCGTCGGGGGCATGAGCGAGCTTCAGGTACGAGCCAAAAGCGTCCTGACCCGCCGGATGATCGAAGACCCAGCGTTGATGACCACCCTCAATGCAGTCGGAGGGATCGGCGGCTTTGCGTCAGGCAAAGCCACGCTGAGTGTGGATCTGACGGTGGGAACACCCAGTATCGAGAGCCTGATCGAGACGGCAGAAGTGATCCGCAGCGCCATCCAGAACGGCCGTCCGATGGAGCCCGGCGATCTGAACGCCGCAGCGGATGCATCGCACGGGCTGCTTACCGAGACAGACGAGATCATCATCAGCGAGCATGCCATTGCCGATCTGGCCGAGCGCGCGCAAGCCCTCGGCAATCGGATGCAAAGCGGCCTCGAGACGCTGAATACGACGTTGAATGTCTTCGATACCGAAATGAGCGAGGCCGCACTTTGTATCGAGGCGAACGAAAGTGACGCGGTCGTTGCCGGATGTCTCGCCCGCGCGGAAGCTGCCCGACGGCCATTGGCAGACGCGCTGATGGCACTGGCTGTATTCGGTGAGCCCTCTGCTCTTCGCGTGTTCACGTTGGATGACGGGTTGGCCGATCGTGAAGGTCTGATCACCCGGCTGCGCGAAATCCACAGCCGGCTCGCAAAACGGCACCAAAAACTTGTGCTTGCAAGAGATGCCCAGCTCACCGGGTTCACAACTCTGGTCGATGCGATTTCGCGGCGGAATGCGATCTCGGACGCTTTGAAGGCCGCCCTTGATGGGGATGCGATGCCAATCCTGCCCATCTGTCCACGAGCTTTGGAGGTGGTCCGCCCACATGTGCTTGGGGAGGCGAGCACGAATGCTGCGCTGGGTGGCTGGGCCACCGTTCGCACAGGCGTTGCCAGGGCGACCGCATTGGCAGATGCAATTCCGGGAAGCGCTGCCCATCCGGTGGATCCGATTTCGACAGATGATGACACCGATCCAAACGATGCCGAGCCGCGCCCCGAGACCCAAGCACCGCGTACACGCCATTTCGGCGTCTTCATCGGCAAACGCAGCACGGTCACTGGATCCAAAGCTGTCACCGGAATCGTGTGCGATGAGTGGGCCGAACAACGCCCGAGCGAGACCCAGATGGCCGCGGTCGCGATCAACTACGACAGCCCGCAAAGCGAGCCGCCGCACTGCATTCTGCTCTGCGTCCCACCGAGCCCGGACTGGAAAGCATGGTCCGAAGAACGGGCCGCCGAATTGGTGGTCGAAGCAATCCACTGGATGAAGATCCGAGCGCTGTCTTCAGACGACCGGCTCTCGCCGGCTGCCATGATGCCAAACGCCAACCAGGTCACGTACAAGAATCCGAAAACCGACAAGGGCAAGCGCATCCCAGACAGGACTGTGCGTGGCACGTTGTTCGAGTGGATGGTCGGCACCGCAACATTTGCCGAGGCCGAAGTCACCAACGCGCGCCGGCCGGCAGGTCTTGCCGCGGCCGGAGTGACCGAGCGCACCGGCTACCGGCTGGTCAAGGAGTAGATGCGATGCCCGAAGAAGCCTCACGGCGCCAGCAGCTGTACGTCACCAACCAAAGCGTCAACATTGCAGAGGCCCTGGCAGCACGCGTCAAGGATCCGTTGTGGTTCCTCGCCCGACAATGGCAGACGGGAGAGTTCGAGGCCGAGAACGGCGGCAAGCTGGCCGGTATGGAAATGCAGAGCCAGTACTATCCGTTCAAATCCGCAACGGTTGGCGAGAAGTCGGTAAATCTGGATCTTCACCAACCTTTGGAGGCGCTTGTCGAGGCCGAGGCGGATACCGGCGATGCCCCGAACTGGCGCACAGAGGCGTTGGAATACGGGTTCGATGTCACCACCCCTGCCCATACATTGACCGCGGAAGCCTATGGTGGGCGGGCTCTCGACTGGCACCACTTCGAAGTCACCGAACGTAGCAGTGGCAGAGCAACCCCCGCCGACCCCCGTCAGATCGTGCCGACGCAGCTTCACTTCCGGGGCGCACCACACCCGCGGTGGTGGCGGATGGAGGACGGCGACGCCTATTTCGATAGTGCCGAGGACGTCGAGCCCAATGTGCTTTCGATGATTTTGCCCGAGTTCTTCTATACTGACATCAACAACTGGTACATCGCACCCGCCCCGATGCCTTCGGGGTCCGTGCGCCAGATCACAAAACTGACCGTGACCGACAGCTTCGGCGTCACGACAGAAATCGAGCCCGCTAATGGCAAGGGCTGGAAGCTCTTCGCAGTCGATGGCACCAAGCGCAATGACAACGGTTTGTCCGGCGAGTTCCTGGTGGCACCAAATGTGGCGCTGGATATCGTTCACAACGACCCAGTGGAGGATGTGCGCTTCATCCGCGATGAGCAAGCGAACCTCGTCTGGGCATGGGAGCATCTCTATCAGGACAACACCGGCTCGCAGGTGATCAATGGCGATGGCGTGCTGGAGCCTGGCAACGAGAAGACGGCGGCTGCGCCGGGCGACCTGCCGGAGTTCAAGCTATCCTCTGAAACGCCGCCCTACTGGATTCCCTATGTACCACGTTTTGCCAAGCGGGGTGGCGCCCCTCAGGGCGAGGTCTATCTGCGGCGCGGTCGGACTATCGAAACAGCAACGCCAGACAACCCGCAGTTCAGCTCGAAAATCGTCGAAGAATCGGTCCGACTGAACGAAGAGGAAGTGCCTCGGACTGGGCTACGCGTTCGACGACTGGCCCGGTTTGCTCGAGGCTCCGACGGATCGGCGCACTTCTGGGTAGGTCGCCAGCGAGAAGCGGGACGAGGCAACAATCGATCTGGCCTCAAGTTCGATTTCATCGACGAATAGGGCCTCAAAGCTCCGGGCGGACATCTTTGAACTAGACGAACACTCCGATTTTCACGGGATGTGAGATCCGTTTGTGCCAAATTTGGGAATGGGCCGCCATAGAGTTCGTCACAACATTCAGCAGCCCGTCCCGCTTCGGCCTAGCCGATCGTCGCCAGCGATCTGGCTGCTGCATTGTCGTATGGGGCTTTGGTGCACCGCTCGGATTGGATGAGTTTGCCGCACCCCGCTGAGATCATTTTACCCTGACCGTCACGGGTTTGGCCGCTCGAATTTGACGGTTCAGGACCGAGATGTCGATTGAGACCTCCTTGCAATGAGCGCCGAAGGTGCGGGCACGCAAGATACCACCGGTGTGGCCTCTCAGCCGCCTGATGCCAAAGGAAGCTCCCCGTAACAAGAACAGTCTTGGCCATCGTAATTTCCTCGAGATTTTGTGCGTATCATTGCTTGGGGGGCATTGGGGCAGCGATACCTGTCAGTGGTATAGCAGCGTCCGGTTCTAGCGCGAGGCCCGCCGTGACCTCTGACTGGTCGGGGGTCTGATCCGAGACCGCGTTGCCCTCCAGCGACCGGGCCAGCTCGATTTTCGAGGTGACGCCCAGCTTGGTATAGACGGTCCTGAGATGGGTGTGGACGGTCGTCGGTGAAAGCCCCAGGGCGCGTGCAATCTCTTTATAGCTGTCGCCAGACGCGTAGGCCGAGGCGACCTCGAGTTCGCGCTTGGATAGCGCGTCCGCGCGTCGGTCCCCATCCGCCATACTGCCCCCTCAAATGCAGTAGTGCATCATCCTTCACCAGGTACTGCATCTGGACGATACCGGCCCGGGCCCCGTATGCGTATTCTTTTCAACAGCCGACCATGGGCACGGAGGAGATCCCTCCAGCCTTGATTGGATGGCAGAATAGAGACCCAGGAGATCAGAGATGAGCAATATCGAGACCGCGAGAACCTTTTTCGATGCGTGTTAAGCCGGAAAGGGCCGGGGTGAATGCGCCCCGTATTGTGCCGCCGAAGCCAGCTTTTCCTGCCAATCCGTGGCATTGGCAGACACACATACCCTCGAGGCCTAT
>CAYYZH010000073.1:0-19091 GCA_964475765.1 uncultured Limibaculum sp. | reverse complement strand
AAGCGGGGCTCGTTACGGCTGCTTCCTTCCGGATCTGACCGGGTTGGCGAGGCGCTCGCCCGCGCCAACCTCTCGGATCTGAAAATAGCCGTGTGGCCGCGCCCACGCAAGGGGACACCTGAGGAAGAGTGTCGCACGAGCCTCGCAAAACTGTCACGGCGTGCTTTTATACAGATTTGGGGCCGCCACACGGGGGCGGACAACCCTGCTTAACCCGAAACCGGTGAAGTCGATCTGGGGAACCGATTGCTCCGATGAACCCAACCGCTGCATCCAAACCAGTCACCTTAGTGTTTCCGCCTGAGTCGGGTGGCGATGACGTGCTGAAGGATCTCTCCGGTGGTGCCCGGTTGGGAGATACATTGTTCATGGCGAGCGACGAAGGCGCGGCGGTAGAACGGCTCGTCCCTGGACGAGGCGGTCGCTGGGTGCGCGATGCGAGCTTTGCCTTGTCCGAGTTTTTCGAACTGCCCGGTGGGAGTGACGGCGAGACCGACATCGAGGGGCTGGCGATCGACGACGGATGGTTGTGGCTGATCGGCAGCCACGCGCTGGTGCGCCCGCGCCCCAAGGGTGGCGATGGGCCGGAGCGCGCGTTGCGCTCGATGCTGGACGTCCGGCGCGAGCCGAACCGCTATCTTCTGGGTCGCGTGCCGTTGGTCGAGCGCAAATCGGGGCTCTTTGAACCCATTGCAAAGGCGAAAGAGCGGGAAGCTGCACAGGTCGAGATCGGCAAACGCTCCAGCGCGTTGATGAGTTGGCTGAACCGCGATCCCCATATCGGCGCGTTCCTGTCGCTGCCCGCCAAGGAGAACGGGTTCGACATCGAGGGCTTGGCCGTGCAGGGAGAGACGGTGTGGATCGGCCTGCGCGGCCCGGTGCTGCGCGGCCATGCGGTGATCCTGAGGTTCGACTTGCGCGAGCGGCGCAACAACCTGCTGAAGGCGCGCAAGGGCGCGGATGGGCGGCGCTATACTAAATTTCTGATCGACGCAGATGGTCTGGGCATCCGCGATTTAATGATTGAAGACGATGACCTCCTGATGCTCTGCGGTCCGACCCTGACGACGGACGGCGCTTTTCAGGTGCTGCGCTGGAAGGGCGCAGGCACGACCAAAGGCGCAATGGTGGTGCCCAAAGACGATATCCAGCGCGTGCAGGTTCTGGACGAGGCCGATCTCGGTGGCAATCCTGAGGTGATCCTGCGCTGGGACGGCGACAATGTGCTGGTCGTCCATGACAATCCCGACGCACGGCGCATCGGTAAAGGCGGTCTCAGCCTCACAGCCGATCTGATCACGATCCCGAAAGCGGATTGATCCGAACGATTGCACTGCATTGCCCTTGCTGCGGGGATGGTGCATCAAGGCCAGAATTCGTTCACGCCCGGGCAGGAGGCGCATCATCACATGACCGAGACGGCGCGGGTGACGTTTTCCGCGGGCAGCGGTCAGCTCGACCGGGCCGCGCATTTGCGTGACATCTCCGACGATCTGCTGCGCCATCGCCGGGCGGCGTTGCTGCCGATGTACAATGGAAAACTGCTGTTTGACGTCTCGGGTGAGACCCCACTTCTGGGCTGGGTCCCGCCGCTGCCGGAATATCTTGAAGATGCGACAGAGCAGGCGGTGTTTTTGGGCATGTCCAAGGAAACACCCTGTTTTGTCGCGGATTTCTCGGCGATGGCCGAGGATGCGGTCGAGGAGCAGTTCTGCGACGGGGCCAAGTTCATCGACTTGCGCTCGGTGGCTGGTGAGTTGGGACCAGCGAGCGCGTCAATTGCCGCGACGGCCAAGGCCATCATCGGCTGGCATCAGACCCATCCCTTCTGCGCGCGCTGTGGCGGGCCGTCGGTGATCGAGAACGGAGGCTGGCGCCGACGCTGTCTGGATTGCGGCGCGCAACATTTTCCGCGCACCGACCCCGTAGTGATCATGCTGATCCTCAAGGATGACAGCGTTCTGTTGGGCCGCCAGTCGGTTTGGCCGCCGGGGCTCTATTCGTTGCTGGCCGGGTTCATGGAGCCGGGCGAGACCATCGAAGATGCTGTGCGGCGCGAAACCAAGGAAGAGACCGGCGTCGAGGTTGGCCGGGTCGGCTACCACGGATGCCAGCCTTGGCCGTTCCCCGGCAGTCTGATGATTGGCTGCATTGGTGAGGCCGAGACCGACGAGTTGACCATCGACCATGAGGAACTCGAAGACGCGCAGTGGATCAGCCGGGCCAAGATGCAGGTCATCATGGAAGGCAAGCATCCGCGCTTTGCTGCCCCTCGGCCCGATGCCATTGCACGCGCCATCCTGACCGACTGGATCAACGGCGATATCGAGATGCCGTGATCGGCCTGCGGCCTTGGGTCCGGTGGACATGGATTAGAATAATTCTAATATACCGGTCATGATTTCAGGCTTGTTCTCAAACCGCAAAACGTTCTCGGATCTCAATGAGCGGGAGATCCTGGCGCTGGCGATCTCCGCCGAGGAGGACGACAGCCGTATCTATGCGACCTATGCCGAACGGATGCGCGCCGAGTTTCCCGCCACCGCTGCGGTGTTCGACGAGATGGTCGAGGAGGAGAACGAGCATCGCCGCCGCCTGATCGATGCGTTCCAGCGCAGGTTTGAAGGACCGATCCCGCTGATCCGGCGCGAACATGTCTCCGGGTTTTACGCGCGTCGTCCGGTCTGGCTGGTCGAGAACCTCGATATCGAAGAGATCCGAGGCGAAGCCGCGCGAATGGAACGTCAGGCCGCCGACTTCTATACCCGTGCGGCGCAGCGAAGCTCGGACCCCGAGACCCGCAAACTTCTTGGCGATCTCGCAGCCGCAGAGGCCGGGCATGAACGTGCTGCACAAGCGGCTGAAGAAAAGCATATCGATGCCGATACAGCCAAGGAGGAGCGCGACGCCAGTCACCGGCAGTTCGTTCTGACCTGGGTCCAGCCTGGTTTGGCCGGGCTGATGGACGGGTCGGTTTCGACGCTCGCGCCGATCTTTGCCACAGCGTTTGCGACGCAGGACACCTGGACGACGTTTCTTGTCGGGTTGGCTGCGTCGATCGGGGCGGGGATCTCGATGGGCTTCACCGAGGCCGCATCCGACGATGGCGTGATTTCTGGCCGGGGCTCGCCGATCAAACGCGGGATTGCATCCGGAGTGATGACGACGCTGGGTGGGCTTGGCCACGCGTTGCCTTACCTGATTCCGGACTTCTGGACCGCGACCGTGCTCGCGCTGATCATCGTCTTTGTCGAGCTCTGGGCGATCGCGTGGATCCAGAACAAATATATGGATACCCCGTTCCTGCGCGCGGCCTTTCAGGTCGTGCTTGGCGGCGGTCTGGTGCTGGCTGCCGGTATTCTGATCGGCGGCGGATAGACCCGGGCCACTTCATTCTCTGACACGACTGACTTTGGCGTGGGTGCCGCGCGGAGGTTCCGGATCAAGTTCGGGACGACGCTCCGCGTGGCCCGACTTGGAATGGCCGCAAAGCACTTATTTCCGTCATCCCTAGGCCTCAGAGCCTGCCGATTTCTGGTTAACGAATATCAACGTCTTTTCTTGAGCAATTCATAATCAATTCCGCGGACCTTGTGTCCGAACGACGTGTGGGGCGTCGAGAACTGGGAGCTTGTTCGCATGTGCGTTTGCTGTGCATCCGATCCAATCAATTTTTTGGACGGTACACATGAAACGGTCAGCGGTTTGCTGGGCGACGCTTCGGATATGCCGGAGGCGTTCATCACGAACATGCCCGGGATGGCCGTGGCCGAGGTTGCGATCACCGGGTCGATCGACGCCGCGCTCCTCGATGACGGGTACGAGCTTTTCCGGTTTGAAGCCGAGGCGGGCGATGCCGTTTCCCTCGATCTTGATGCGTTGGGTGCAGATCTGGGCAAGGGCGCCGCGTATTCGCTCCATGATGCCGAAGGCAACCTGATCGCCAGCGCCGATACCGGCGACGCTGACATCAACATCACAGTCGACATCGATGGTCCGCTCTTCCTGATGGTGACGGAGGTGACCGAAACGGTGTCCGCTGGATCGGGTAGCGGAGGGTCTGCCAGTGCGTCGAACCTCACCTCGCTCGAGGATATGGCCGATTTTCTGACCCATGACTTCTGGGGCGGTGTCGGGCGCAAGTTCAACCTCAGCGACACGGGCTATCTCGCGAAAGATGGGGTGCTCACTTACAATATCTCGGGATATTCGGCTGACAGCAACGGCCTGACCAGCGCCCGCAAGGATCTCGTGCGGGAGGCCTTCAAGGTCTACGAGGAGATGCTGGGCATCGACTTTGTCGAGACCTCGAGCGGCACCGCCGACCTCAGGTTCTCCGACAACAAATCCGGCGCCTACGCTGGCTCGGCCTATGGCCAGATCGGCAATCAGGGGTTCATCAGCTACTCCGTCATCAACATCCAGAGCAGTTGGTATGGCGGCTCGAGCGCGCTGGACGGCTATACGTACCAGACAGTGCTGCACGAGATCGGCCATGCGCTGGGGCTCGGCCACCAGGGCGACTACAACGGATCGGCCAGCTACAGCCGGGATGCGGATTTCGCCAACGACAGCTGGCAGGCATCCATGATGTCCTATTTCAGCCAGACCCAGAACACGGCCACCGACGCGAGCTTCGCCTTTCTTCTAAGTCCGATGGCGGTCGACTGGATCGCTTTCGACAACCTCTATGGCAGCTATGGCTTCTCGACCGAGAATGCGTTCCGCGGCGACACCGTCTACGGCTTCAACACGAACATCGACAGCAGCGTCAGCAAGTCGTGGGCCAAGCTGGCCGACTACGCGGACAATACCGCGTTCACCATCGTCGATGGTGGCGGTGTCGATACCGTCGATTTCTCCGGCTACAGCTGGGACCAGCGCATCGACCTGACCGTGACCGAAGGCGATTTTGCGCAGGCCACGACCTCCGATATCGGACGCGAGACAGGCAACCTGACCCTATCGGTAGGTACCGTGATCGAGAACGCCGTTGGCGGATCGGGTGATGACGAAATCATCGGCAATGACGCGGCGAATGTACTGGAGGGCGGGGGCGGCAACGACACGCTGACGGGCGGCGCGGGCAATGACGACCTCCACGGCGGGTCCGGGACCGATACGGCTGTTTTCTCGCTCGATCTCGAAAGTTACGCCTTCACCAGCTTTTCCAACTTCTGGCAGGTTGTGGGCGAGGGCATTGATCGGGTGTTCAATACCATCGAACGTCTGATGTTCGCCGACCGCACCGTCACCTATTCCAGTCTCGACCAGTCCGTGACCGCAGGGGCCGCAGGCAGCCCGCCGGATGCGAGAGACGATGTTTTCGCCATAACTGAAAGCGCAGACCTCTCCGGCAATCTCTTTGGCGACAACGGTAACGGAACGGACCACCATGATGAGGCCCACGCGTTCGAAGTGATCGCGATTGATGGCGCGGCGTTGGCTCCGCTGGTCCTCGACAACGGCGCCGTGCTGAATGTGTCGGCCAACGGCGTGCTCAGCTTCCGAACCAATGGCGCATACGACGCGCTCGAAAACGGCGAGAGCGAAACTGTCATCTTCAGCTACACAATCGAGGATGCGCTTGGGGGCACTGACACGGCAGAGGTCGCCATCACCGTTCACGGCGAAAGCCCCGTCCAGATGCAGATGGGCACGGGTGACGAAGACGTCCTGTCCGGCACGCATCTGCAGGACAATATCGATGGTGGGGGCGGAGATGATACGATCCGCGGCGGGCTCGAAGACGACACGCTGGTTGGCGGAACGGGCAACGATCGCCTCTACGGACAAGACGGCGACGACCAACTGATCGGCGGCGCGGACTTCGACCGTCTCTATGGCGGAACGGGCGATGACAATGCCTTCGGCGGCGCAGGTGATGATCTGATCAAGGGCCATGACGGCGATGACCGCCTCAATGGGGACGCGGGCGCTGACCTCATCGAAGGCGGTGCCGGTGCTGATACGATTAATGGCGGCAGTGGGGACGACAGCCTGAAAACAGGTTCAGGCGATGACGTCGCCACAGGCGGCGACGGCGACGACCGAATCTGGGGCAGTGGCGGCGACGACCAACTCAGCGGAAATGCCGGAGATGACTACCTCGTTGGTGGCGGCGGCAATGACATGTTGTCCGGAGATGACGGTGCAGACAGACTCAACGGCAAGAATGGAGACGATGATCTCTTCGGCGGCGCCGGTGACGACTACCTGACAGGCCTCGATGGTAACGATAATCTGCAAGGCGGGAGTGGGAACGACCAACTGTATGGCGGCCGCAATGTCGATGAACTTTTTGGCGGCGCAGGTGATGACTATCTGGCAGGCGGCAGTAGCCGGGACATACTCGATGGCGGTACGGGCAATGACGACCTGCGTGGCAGCTCGGGCAAGGACACCCTGTTCGGCGGTGCAGGCGATGACGCGTTGCGCGGTGGGAACGGCGCCGATGTGATCGAGGGCGGTACGGGCAACGACGTCATGACCGGCGGGCGGGGTGACGACCGGTTCGTTTTCACCCAAACCGATTTCGGATTTGACCGTATCGAGAAATGGGAGAACGGCGACGATCTGCTGGACTTCACCGATGCCGGGCTCGGCTTTGCCGACTTCACCATCACGCAAGATGGTTCAGATACCGTCATCAGCACAGACGAAGCCGAGGTCCGTCTGATCGACATCAAGGCGTCCAGCATCAACGAGTTCGATTTCGTCTGATCCCCCGACGGCCCGGATACCTCCCGGCACGACTGATACCTGCTCAGGCGACCTGCGGGGTTGGCGCTGGCCGTTCGATCTCGACCTGCGGTTCCGGCGCCTCCGCCAGATTGCGCAGCGTCTCTGGCATGTCGATCTCGTCGGGAATTGTGCAAAGCCCCCAGCGGGCAGTCCAACGACCAACGGCCGGGCTCGCGGTGAACACCGCGAACGGGATTGCGAGGCAGAGCCCCGTAATCATCGGCGAAGCCCAGATCAGCGTCGCAGGACTTGCCAGCAACATGATCGCCATCGACAGCGCCTTGCCGAACAGCGTTTGCGGCCACAGCCCACGGAATGCCTGACCCCAAGTCAGCTTGTAAGCATCGCGGTTCTGCCCACCCCAAATAACCGATTTGCCAAAAACCAGCCCGATCAGGAACAGCGTCACGCGGAACGCCACGACCGGCGCCATCAGGATCGAGAATACCGCCTCGACAACACCGCTGATCGCAAAGCGTAGACGTCCGCCATAGCGCGCAGCACCTCCGCGTGTCAGCGCGATGTCCAGAAGCCCCATCAACTTTGGCACGAGGCTCACGGCAAACATGATAAAGAACATCGCGATCCCGAACGCCAGATCGATCCCTCCGGTATCGCCATCGACCATCTTGGACGCGGCGGCGGCGGTCATCAGCATCCACGCCGGTGCGCCGAGATACATCATAATCGCGGCGAAGATCTGGAAGCGCGAGGTCGGCATCAGGCCCTTCATGCGCAGCAGCGGCCAGTATTGCATGTTGCCCTGGCACCAGCGCAGATCGCGCTTGGTGAAATCCATGAGGGTCGGCGGATTGTCTTCCCAGCTTTCAGTCTCGACCGGCATCACCCGCACTTCATACCCGGCGCGGCGCATCAGTGCGGCTTCGACCTGATCGTGGCTGAGGATGTGGCCGCCCAGCGGTGCCTTGCCCGGCAGGACCGGCAGATCGCAATGGCGGCGGAAGGCGTCGGCGCGGATGAGCGCGTTGTGTCCCCAATAGGGTCCGCAGTCGCCCTGCCACCACGTTGCGCCCATGGTATAAGACCGCATGCCGTGGCGCATGCCGAACTGGAAGATCCGCGCAAACGCGCTGGTGGCCGGTGAGCCGACGACAAGCGATTGCAGGATGCCGATCCGCGGATACGCCTCCATGACCCTGACCATCCGCACGATGGCATCGCCCGACATCACGCTGTCGCTGTCGAGCGGCAGGTAAAGATCATAGTCGCGCCCCGCGTTCTCGAGGAACTCGCGCACATTGCCTGCCTTGAACGCCGTGTTGTCGGTGCGCCGCCGATAGGTCGCCCGCATCCCGCCCAGAGCTGTGCGCATCTCGGCGAACAGGCGTTCTTCGTTCGCTGCGATGTCGTCCTCATTCGTATCGGACAGGATGAAGACGTCAAAATGCTGCCCATGCCCTGTGGCATTGAGCGAGCGGCGCATCTCCGCGAGGCGCTGGAAAGAGCGCAGCGGGTCTTCGTTGCGCACCGTCATCGCCAGTGCCACCCGGGTCGTCAGCGGGCCGGTATGCGCCATCGCCCCGAGATGCGGGGCGACTTCCGCCAACCCATTGCGGCGCCCGTGCAAGAGCCAGATCCCGAAGAGCGCATTCCAGAGCCCCATAACGGTCCATGGCGCGCCCACCAGGAAACATCCCATGATGACAATGTCGGACGTCGACCAGCCGCCTGCGGAGAACGCCATGGCGATACCCCATGTCAGGGCGGCCAGTGTGGCGAAGTTCAACGCGAAGAAGACCACCCGACGCAGGGTCATCATGCGCTTGCTCTGGAGGCCAGCAGGCGTCCGTGTCGGATCTCCATCGCGTAGCTCTGACAGGGAAATTGGCCGTGCCGAAGCACTCTGGGACATGTCGTTCATCTCACTTGGTCCTTGACGGACCCCCCTATGGACCCAGCCCCGCTTTGCTCTAAGGTGCGCTGCAACATAGGGCGATTTAAGCGGTTGGAAAGATGGTCAAAGCAGCACAGGCCCTGGTCTATGCCAGCCCGGGCGCGGCGCGGATCGAGGATGTCGATCTCGCCGAGGCCGGTCATGACACTGTCACCGTCCGGGCGCTTTACTCCGCGATCAGTCGTGGCACCGAGCGGTTGGTGTTCGAAGGTCGTGTGCCGGAGGCCGAGTGGGGCCGTATGCGCGCGCCTTTTCAGACCGGCGATTTTCCGTTCCCCGTGCGCTATGGCTACGCCGCCGTTGGCCGCGTCGAGGAGGGGCCGGACGATTTGGTCGGCCGTGATGTGTTCGCGCTGCATCCGCATCAGACGGCCTTTCGCCTCCCGGCAAATGCGGTAGTGCCCGTACCAGACGGTGTGCCCGCTAAACGAGCCGTGCTGGCCGCCAATATGGAGACCGCGCTGAACGCCATCTGGGACGCAAAACTCTGTCCCGGCTGCCGCTGCCTTGTGGTTGGCGCGGGCCTTTTGGGTTGGCTTGTCACGGCGCTACTCTCCCTGCGCGCTGATATTTCGGTGGATATAACGGACATTTCTCCGGAGTCCGGCATGCCGGCGGATGAACTTCATGTGAGATTCATGTCACCCGAAGCCGTGCAGCCCGGCGCGTATGATGTCGTGTTCCACACGTCTGCCAGTGCTGCGGGGCTTCAGACCGCGATTGACGCGCTGGCTTTTGAGGGCCGGGTGATCGAGCTGAGTTGGTACGGTGACCGGCCCGTCGAGGTCAGCCTAGGGGGTAATTTCCACGCATCCCGCCTCTCCATTATCTCGAGTCAGGTCGGTCATGTGGCCACTCCGCGGCGCGCGGCGCTGGATTATCGTGGTCGACTGGAGAAGGCGTTGACGGCCCTGAAGGCCCCTGCGCTCGACACTCTGATCACCGAGGACGTCAAGTTTTCGGCGTTACCGGACGAATTGCCGCGCTTGCTGGCACCTCAAGCACCGGGTATCGCGACCCGCATCGTTTATGATTGAATTGCGCAAATGACCACGCCCTGCGGGAGAAGCCGATGTATGCAGTAGAAGTTCGCGACCATGTCATGCTGGCGCACTCCATTCCCGGAGAGGTGTTCGGTCCGGCGCAGAACCTGCACGGTGCGACCTATGTCATTGATGTCGCGTTTCAGCGCGAGACGCTCAGCGAGGACGGTATCGTGGTCGATATCGGTCGGGCCCATGATGTGCTGAAAGACGCGCTGGCGCCGCTGCGCTATGCCAATCTTGATGCGGCCGAGGAGTTCAAGGGCATCAAGACCACGACCGAGTTTCTCTGCCGTTACATCTTTGACCGCGTGGCCGAGGCCGCTACGGCAGGCAAGCTTGGGCCGGGATCGGACGGTTTGCAGAAAATCCGCGTGACCCTCAACGAAAGCCATGTGGCCCGCGCCTGGTACGAGGGTGAGCTTTAAGATGATGCCGCCCGACGATCCGCAGATGCAGAAGGTCCACTTTGCGGTTCCCGGCGATCTTGCGACGCCAACCGGCGGATATGGGTACGCGCGACGGCTCTTTCGCGAACTGCCGCGTCTAGGCATCGTGCTGTTGCCCGTAACGCTGCCCAAGGGATTTCCCCACCCGACGTCCTCCGAACTCGAGCGAACCGAACAGGTGTTGCGAGAGCTTGACCCGAGCCACGTCCTGTTGATCGATTGTCTCGCCTATGGCGCGTTTCCGATGTCGCTGATCGACGCCATCCCATGCCGGATTGTGGCGCTCTGCCACCATCCTTTGGCGCTCGAGAGCGGGCTGTCGCCGGAGACTGTCGAATACTTGCGCCGCACCGAAAGCGCAGCGCTGCAACGCGCGGCCCATGTCATCACCACCAGCCATGCGACTGCGGATGTTCTGTCCGGCAGTTTCGGGATTGCCGCGCAGAAGATCACGGCAGCGCCCCCCGGCACTGATCCGGCGCCGCATTCGCCCGGTCATGGCGGATCGGAATGCCGTATCCTCTCGGTTGGCGCGGTCACGCCCCGCAAGGGCCATGAGCGGCTGATCATGACGCTGGCGGGTCTTGTAGATCTCGACTGGCATCTGACCATTGTCGGGCCGGAGCGCGATCCCGAGACGACCGGACGGCTGCGTAAACTGATCCAGTCTGAGGATCTCGGTAATCGGGTGACACTGGCCGGAGCCTTGCCTGTCACACAGCTTACTGCGGCCTATCAGGCCTCGGATCTCTTTGTGCTGGCCTCCGAGTTCGAGGGTTTCGGAATGGCCTTCGCCGAGGCGATGGCTCACGGCCTGCCAGTCGTGGGGTTGGCCTCCGCGGCGGTTGAGGAAGCCACGGCGGGCGCGGCGCGGCTGGTCGAGCCCGACGAGTTGGGAGAGACGCTCGCCGCCCTGATCACAAACGATCAGGAGCGCCGAGATCTGGCACAACGCTGCTGGACTGCCGGACAGACCCTCATGCGCTGGTCGGAGACTGCTGCGATTCATGCCCGCGTGCTCGAAGCCATCGCCCGGTGAGGGGCGTCGCATGAGTTTTTCTGCGGATTGGCTGAGCCTGCGCGCTGAGGCGGATAACCGTGCACGGAACATCGATCTTGCGTCGCGCCTAAGGGCGCATTTCGCAGACCGGTCCAGTTTGCGGGTGCTGGACCTTGGGTCCGGAACCGGGGCCAACATGCGCGCCACATCGCCGATTCTGGAAGCGGCGCAGTACTGGTGTCTGTTCGATCATGATTCTGACCTGCTTGCCCGGGTCTCTGCGCCTGATGGTGTCGGGGTCGAGACCACCACCCTTGACCTCGCCGGGCCTTTGGAGCCGCTGTTCGACCCAGCGCCGGATCTGGTGACGGCATCCGCGTTCTTTGATCTTTGCGGAACGGATATCATCCAGCGCATTGTCGATCGGGTGATCGCCGTAGGCTCTGCGTTCTACACCGTGCTGACTTATGACGGACGCGAGATCTGGTCACCGGCCCATCCCGATGACGCGGCGGTTCTCGAAGCGTTTCATGGCGATCAGCGCCGTGACAAGGGGTTGGGTCCGGCGCTGGGCCCGGATGCCACCGACATGCTGGCACAAGCCTTCTCAGACAAGGGGTATGCGGTCTTCACCGGGCGGAGTGACTGGCTGCTCGAGCAGAGCCGCGATGGTGATCTCATTGCAGCTTTGGCCGAGGGGTCAGCACATGCTGTTCGGTCTGAACTGGGCGATGTCGCCGAGCGCTGGCTGGCGGCCCGGCAAAACGCAGAACGCGCTGTGATCGGCCATCTCGATTTGCTGGCGGTTCCGCGATAGCAGCGAAGAAACGCTGACCGCGAAACCTTGCAGAGCTGCGCAATTGCCCGCTGCACGATTTCTGCACGCGAATTCCTGAAAGGCTCGGCAACGGGAGCGAGCCAATCTGCACGTTGCACCCCTAGCGTCTCAATCGTGGCCAGCCGGGTAACCCCGACAAGGCATCGCAAGCGGGACGTACAAACAGGGGAGTTTCAGATGACCATTCGAACCTATATCGCGATGATTTACGCGGTGGCTGCCATGCTGGCGACGGCTTTCTCCCAACCTGCGCACGCCGCTGGGACTAACGAGCAGTGCGTTGCGCCGACGGTTGGGGCCACGATCGACGGGGACGCGGCACTGGTGACACTGACCGAGGCGAGCGGGGATTGGAGCGCCTGGTCGCTACCCGCCGTCTTCATGATGACCGCAGTGGAGATTGCCGATCTGCCCGAGATTGCCGACCTTCCGGACCACCCGGATTGCACTGATGGCGCGGCGCAGCAGGCCCGTTTTGCCATCCCCGTTCACCGCATCGACGACATGCACACAGTCGTTCTGCCGGTCGCCTGGAACGGAGCAACGGAAGAATTGGAGCCGGCCGATCCCGCACATTACGAAGCGAACGACTGGCCCGCTTATCTCAGCGACGGTGAGATGGGTATGCCCTCTCCTTTGCAAGTGGTGATCGAGGCCGATCGGCCTTTCGAGACGATCTGGAGCGACACGCATGAGATCGACGTTGTTGCCTTTGACGGTCGGCGCATCGTGACCCTTGCCCCGGATCAGGTGGCTGGACCGGACATGTTTGTCCTGCACTATGTGTTCGAGGACCAACCGGCCCTCGCGGCGGCCCATCGCTGAGATCCGCCCTGCCTATCGACCGGTCCCTGCAATAGAACTAGACTGCATTTCCATGAGCCATTCGATCCTTGTCGTCGATGACGACCCGCATATCCGCGATGTCGTGTGCTTTGCCCTGGACAAGGCGGGGATGGCCACGCGCGTCGCCAGCGACGGGGCAGAGGCGCTGTCCGCGACCGAGGATCAGCTGCCCGACCTCATCGTGCTCGACATCAACATGCCGGAGATGGACGGGCTCGAGTTCTGCCGGGCGGTGCGCCGGACCTCGGAGGTGCCGATCCTGTTCCTGTCGTCGCGCGATGACGAGATCGACCGGGTGATCGGGCTGGAGATTGGCGCGGATGACTATGTGACCAAGCCATTCAGCCCGCGCGAACTGGTTGCCCGCATCAACGCGATCCTGAAACGCTCGCGTCCCGCAGCGCCTGAACCCGAGGCGGAAACCCTGCGGGTGGGTGCGCTTGAGATCGACCCTGTGGAACACCGCGTCCTCTGGCAGGGTGACGAGATCTCGCTGACCGCGACCGAGTTTCAGATGCTGCAGGTCTTTGCCAGCCAACCGCGCCGTGTCTTCAGCCGCGACGACCTGATGCGCGCGGTCTATGCGCCAGGCATCCACGTCTCGGACCGCACGCTCGACAGCCATGTGCGTCATGTCCGGGCCAAGTTGGCCGCTGCAGGCATCCGCGATCTCATCGAAACCGTCCACGGCGTGGGATTCCGGCTGACCCCGCCATGAAATGGCGCCCCCGGCTATCGTCCATCCTGATGCTGGTGAACGTGGCAGTCATCGCCCTGCCGCTGGGCTCGATCTTCTTCTTTCGCATCTACGAGAACCAGCTCATCCAGGAGACCGAGCGCGAGCTGATCAGCCAGGCCGCCACCATCGGCGCGGCATACAGGGCCGCGATCCTCGGCTCCCCGCGTCCGATTGAGCCGGTGGAGGGGGAGACGAAACTCGCCCGCAAGGCCGGCAGCGTCGACATCTACACGCCGATCAAGCCGCAGCTTGATCTGGCCAAGGTCGACACCCTGCCGTCTCGCCCCGATGGGGTGAAGGCCGCGCATATCCCCAGCGCCAGTGCTGTCTCTGCCGGGCGGCTCCTGACCCCGATCCTTAAACGGGCCCAGCTTACCACCCTGATCGGTGCACGGGTGCTGGATCAGGCAGGTACCGTTGTCGGCGGCACGGCAGAACTGGGTCAGAACTTCGCCCATGTCGAGGAGGTGGCCGCTGCCATGACCGGCGACTACACGGCGGTGCTGCGTTTTCGCGAGATCGAGAGCCAACCCGCGTCCGTCACCGGCATCAGTCGCGGTACCGGCGTGCGCGTCTTCGTGGCCTTTCCCGTGAAGGAAGGCGCGCAGGTCCTTGGCGTCGTCTACCTCTCGCGCACCCCCAAAAGCGTGCTGCGCCATATGTATGACGAGCGCGACAAGGTGGCCCTCGCGGCTCTGACGGTGCTCTTTATGGCAGTTTCACTGGCAGCCCTGACCTCGCGGACCATTTCTCGCCCCGTAGGCGAGTTGCTGCGCCGGACACGGTTGGTGGCAACTGGCGCGCGGACCGAAATGCCCGTGCTGGAACACCCCGGCACCTCCGAGATGTCGCAACTCTCCGAAGGCATCAGCCAGATGGCCAAGGCGCTGAGCGACCGCGCCGAGTATATCCGCACGCTGGCCAATCATGTGAGCCACGAGTTCAAGACCCCGCTGGCGTCCATTCAGGGCGCGGCGGAGCTTTTGCAGGACCATCACGACACGATGACTGCCGCCGAACGTCAGAGGTTTCTCGAAAACATCTCGGGTGACGGTGCGCGGCTGAAGATGCTGCTGGATCGATTGCTGGAGCTGGCCCGCGCGGAAAACGCCGAGCGCGGCGACGATCATACCGCGCTTCAGCCCGTCGCCGCGCGGGTTCTGGCGGACCTGCCGAAAACGGTGGAAACCGAACTCGACATTGCCGACGGGCTGACCGCGCGGATCACCGAAGACGCGCTTGTCATTGTATTGAGCAACCTTGTCGACAACGCCGTTCAGCACAACGCCCGGCATGTTTCGATCACGGGGGAACATGTCGGGGATCAGATCACCTTGCGGATTGTGGACGATGGTGACGGGATCTCGCCCTCGAACCGCGCCAAGATCTTCGAGCATTTCTTCACCACGCGGCGCAACGCCGGGGGCACTGGGTTGGGCCTTGGCATTGTCCGGGCGCTCCTGGCCGCACATGGCGGAGGAATTGAGCTTGGCCCCGACAATACACCCGGCGGCGCGTCTTTCGAGATAACACTGGCCGCGTGATCAGCCACAAATAGCAAATTTGATAATCATTTAGACTTTTTTAACGAAGTTTAGTAAAATTATCCGCGGGGGCACTGCGAGCGAGGATTGTGGTATGCCCACCATTTCCATCTGGACAGTGGCAGACTTTGGCGCCGCCGATGTAATCGATCTTCTCAACGGTACATTCACTGTCCAGCCCGGCGGCTTTGACAGCGCCTCGTTCTCGGACGACGAAGCCGCGTTCGAAGACTTTTTCGGCGGCGGCGGTCAGATCCAGGATCCCGGTCTCAACCAGACCCTCACGTCGGATCTGGTTCTGGACGGAGTGACGGTGGGCGTTGTTGGCGACGAAATCTACAATGCGGCCGAAGGGGATATCGTCAACAACACGACCGGCGAGACCGGACGGATCATCTACATCACGCTGAACGGTGGCTCGGTGGCAGAGTTCATCGGCGTTGCCACGACCATTGTCATCAACCCCGGCGACTCCGTCACAACCTCCAACCTCGACCCGGTCGCGGCCGAGCCGTTCGACAATATCGTCTGCTTTACGCCGGGCACACTGATCGAAACCCCGTGCGGTCCGCGACTGATCGAGGACTTGGAAGAAGGCGACTTCGTTCTGACAGATGACAGCGGTGCGCAGCCCATCCGCAAGATCGTCAGCCGGACGATCTCGTCTGACATGCTGGCGCTGAAACCGCATCTGGCGCCGGTTTGCATTCGCACACATGCGCTGGCAATGAATGTGCCCTACCGGAACCTTACTGTCTCGCCGCAGCACCGCATGGTACTCAAGGGCTGGCGGGCGCAGCTTATGTTCGGGACCACCGAAGTGATGGCGGCGGCTGTCACCATGGTGGATGAGTGTACGATCCTGCGCCAGCCGCCTGACCGGCCCGTGACCTATATTCACCTGATCTTTGATCGGCATGAGATCATCACGGCGAACGGCGCACTGACCGAAAGCCTCTACCCGGGAAAGACAGCGCAGCGGGCGTTTAGCTCGTCAGGTCTGGCGGAGCTGTTCGAGGTGTTTCCGGAACTGGAGACCGGTGGCGAGTTGGCGCCCGCGCGCCCTGTGCTCAAGGCGTTCGAGGCACGTGCCCTGATCCCCCGCGGCCCGCATCAGTAACTTCTAGGCGGGCGACGCTGTCAAACTGGCGACCTGCTCGGCCCAATCGGCATAGACCAGCGGTCCGGGATGGAACCCGTCCTCTGCCATGGCCGACGTGTCGAGATCAAAGACCAGCGGCAGGTGAGTGACGTCTGTTCGCTGTTTTGCCAACTCCCCCAAAGCTTGATCGATCTGGGCCGCACGCCGACCGAGATACCAGCGCAGGGGTTGCGGCAGGGCGGGAAAGCGTCCCATCGGGGGCATCCCGGATGCGATCACGTGGGCCGCCCCGAACCGTGTGCGAAGATCATCGAGAATACCGGCATACTGCGCTTGCCAATCCGCCAACGATGTCTCCGTCGTCACATCGTTAACGCCCAGCGCGATGACTACGAGATCCAGCGGACGGCTCTCCACTGCTGCTAGAGCCTCTGCGCCATCCGCCGTTGTCCACCCCGTCTCCGCCACCAGTTGCCAGCTGACACGGCGCGC
The DNA here is from genome assembly GCA_964475765.1 of uncultured Limibaculum sp. Classification (GTDB taxonomy): domain Bacteria; phylum Pseudomonadota; class Alphaproteobacteria; order Rhodobacterales; family Rhodobacteraceae; genus Thermohalobaculum. The sequence goes on along the minus strand of CAYYZH010000073.1, from coordinate 2,379 downwards.
CCTCGCCAAACGCTGCACGAGTTGCCCGGCCAACGCCTGATCCTGATGGGTCGCGCCAACACCGGCAGCAGAGGAATCGCCCAGGATCAGAAGCTTAAAATTCGGCCCCTCTCCCGCCACCCCGTTGCGCGGGCCGTCCGCCTCCGGCAAGCGCAGGATTCCGCGGCGCACACGGCGTCCCTGCCACAGAAGCGCCGGGCCAAGGATCAGGCGGATCAGCCCCAGCACCAATCAGCTCTCGGGATCGCTCGGCATCAGGAAATTGCCGCGCAGCATCGCGATGGGCCGCTCGCGGGTGTCCTGCCAGGCCTCGACATGCAGATTGGCCACCCGGCGCCCGGATTTCTGCACCTTGGCGCGAGCAAAGGTCTCGCGCGGGCGGCCAGAACGCAGATAGTCGATGGTGATGTCGATGGTTTTGGGCATTGGCGGGAATTGACCGTCCAGGATGTGATCCGCGGCTTCGCCGCCGGTTTCCATGATCACCCAGGCCCGATCCCAGGCCAGTTGCATCAATGCGGTGATCTCCAGAAACGCGCCGGTCACCCCGCCATGGATTGCGGGCAGGAACGGATTGCCGACCAAAGGCTCGGAGAATGGCAGGCGCGCAGTCAACTCATCGCCAAGCCGGTCGAACCTCACCCCGATGAACCGGTTATAGGGCACCGCGTCGGTCAGCGCGGCCAACGCGGCGTCGCGTTCGGTCTCCAGTTTGGCCTGGGCGTCGATCTTGCTCATGAACCGCCGTCCTTCGGCTTGTCCTTTGGCCGGTCGATCATGAACGCGCCCGCCGCCGAGGCGATGGGATCGTCCGGATCCTGATGATAAGCGACGGCGCGAGCAAACCCGATGGAGCGCGTCATGCGGTAACACTCGGCGCTGGCAAACACTGTCTCGCCTGTTGTCGCCGGCCGCATGTAGTCGATGCGCAGATCCAATGTCGCCACCGCCTTGAGCTTGTGGGGCATCGACATCACAGCAGACCCGCAGGCCGTGTCCAGGAGCGCCGTGACCACGCCGCCATGCAGGACGCCCGAGGCCGGATCACCGACCAGACGCGCGTCATAGCCCACGGAGAGCAGCGCCTGACCGTTCTTCGAATGATGCAGCCGCATGCCGATTTCGCGCGCATGGGGCAGGCCGGTCATGATCTCTCCGGGATCATCCGGCGGGGCCTCGCGCACATTGATCGAACGCAGGTCGTCTGGTTGGTCACCGCTCATGGGCTGCCTGTTCCTGTGACGGAGTGATTCTTCCAACTGCAATGGAGCCGATTTGTCCCGCAGATGCATCCGGGAAATGTGGCAGGAATCTGTCCTGACGGGCGCCACAACTCTACCAAAGCGCGAAATTTCTGACTATCATCGCTCATTCACTTCACATTCTCCGCAACTGTTAACGTATACGTAAGCTTGCACTTGACGTGCACGTCAAGTGTGCCCATGTTCCCGCCAGTGATTCATCCACCGAATGTGTGAGGCTACGGACATGACCGAGCAGACTTACTCCATCGGCCAGATGTGTGCCGACTTCGAAGTGACCCCGCGCGCACTGCGCTTTTACGAATACAAGGAGTTGCTGGCCCCGATCCGCGACGGCCAGCGCCGCCTTTTCACCAACACCTGCCGGGCCCGGCTGAAACTGATCCTGCGCGGCAAGCGCTTTGGCTTCTCGCTGATGGAGATCAAGGATCTGCTTGATCTCTACACGGTTGGCGACGGCCAGGTGACGCAGCTTTCGGCCACGCTGGAAGCGGCTCAGCGCCATCACGGTGACCTGATCGCCCAGCGCGATGAGCTAAACCAGGCGATTGCTGACATGGAAGAGCAGATGCGCATGGTGCAGCAAATGCTCGACGAAAAGGGCGCTGCAAGAGCTGCCCAGTAAGCGACCGCCGAGCCGCCAAACTCTCCGCCACACCTACCGCCGACACGGGAGACGACCATGCCGCACTACGAGCCGCCGCTGCGCGACTATCAGTTCATTCTGCACGAAGCCCTGAAGATCCACGAAGAGACCGAGATCGAAGGCTACGAGGAGATGTCCGAGGACTTCACCGGCGCCATTCTGGACGAGGCGGGGAAGATCGCGCGCGACGTGCTGGCACCGATCAACCAGACCGGCGACCAGCAGGGCTGTCGTTTGGAGAACGGGGTCGTCTACACGCCCGACGGCTTCAAGGAAGCGTGGCAGACGCTGGTCGAAGGCGGCTGGCCGTCGATGGAGTGCGACCCCGAATATGGCGGGCAGGGCATCCCGTCGATCCTGAATGTCTGCGTCGGGACCATGCATTCGGCCGCGAACATGGCCTTCATGATGTATCCCGGCCTGACCCACGGGGCCTATTCTGCGATCCACGTGCATGGCTCCGATGCGCAG
>CAYYZH010000072.1:0-19245 GCA_964475765.1 uncultured Limibaculum sp. | reverse complement strand
CGTCTTCTTCAGCCGGGAAATACATGTTGATTTCCATGCCGCAGGTGACTTCTTCGATGATCGGTGCAGTCCAAGCCATCGGTACTCTCCTTTGTTGATCCTTGAGCGTTAGCGGATCGTCCTCCGTTCTGCAAAGTCGAAATCGCACCTAAAAATTTAATAAGAGCAGGTGCCCAGGCACTAGATCCGCCGTTTCGCGGCCACGGTTGGCTTTGACCGAGTGCTTGCTCGGCTCTAGGTAACGCTCATGTTGCAGCGCCCGCTCCGACCGTTGATGCGCCGGGCCTGTCATCTTTGCAGATGGCGGGTTGTTGCTGTTCTGCTGCCTATGATCTCCGGCTTTGCCGCGCCTCTGTCCGCAGAAACCTTGAGGGCACGGTTGCTCAATCCGTTTGACGGGTACCCGGAGATTTGCGGCTTTCCCCTAATCGTCGCGCCGACGCCGCATGTGGCCCAGGCGGTCGAGTCGCCGCCCGGGCGTCCTGCAATTGTTGTGGACCCAACATTGCTCGAAGAGGCGGAAAAGCCTCGGTTCGTCTTCTTCGTTGCGCATGAGTGTGGGCACCATGTTTTGGGTCATGTGACCCCGGAAGGCATCTCCCGCCGTGCAGCGTCGACACGCGCAGTCAGGGATCAGGAGATGAGCGCCGATTGCTGGGCCGCAGAGACACTGGCCCGGCTTGGGCAGGAACGTCCGATCAGGATCATGAGCGACCGGTTCCATCGCTCCGGGCTCTACTCACCGGGGGCCGGTTACCCCGCCGGAATCCAGCGCTCAACCATTATTCGCCAGTGCGCAGCTGTCGGGCGGGAAAGCGCAAGTACCGGCACTGGACAACGTCTGCCGACGCAAGGACGCGTAACGGCGGACTGACGAAACCCCTGCAAGAGCCCCCTGCGGACCTGTCTCGATTCGGGTCATCTGGGGCCGCAGCGTTCCACCAGCCGGGATGGACCCGGCGAAACGTACGACTTTTAGGTCGAATCGGGGGGGCAGTACGGAAATCTGCTTGACCTAGCGGACACCCCGGCGCTCTATTTATGATAATAATAAGTGCCAAGTAAGAACGCCCTCTGGTTGTATGGTGGTCCGAACTGGTCAAAAATGGTTGCCGGAATTCGTCGTGCGCCGGTTCAAATCAGCACGATCGGGGAAGTAGGGAGGACTATATGAAGTATCTTGTATCCGGTGTGATCGCGGCACTGCTCGCATCATCCGGCGCTGCATTGGCGAACAATAGTGTGTTGACCGGCACGAAGAACCCGAACGACTGGGTTATTCAAACCGGTGACTATGCCAACCAGCGCTATTCCAAACTGAACCAGATCAACCGCGACAATGTTGATGACCTTCAGGTGGCATGGACCTTCTCGACCGGCGTTCTGCGCGGGCATGAGGGCTCGCCGCTGGTGATCGGCGACACGATGTACGTGCACACGCCGTTCCCGAACATCGTCTACGCGCTCGACCTGAACAACAACGGCGCGATCAAGTGGAAGTACGAGCCCAAGCAAGACCCGGACGTCATTCCGGTGATGTGCTGTGACACGGTCAACCGTGGTCTGGCATTTGCCAATGGCATGGTGTTCCTGCATCAGGCGGACACCACGGTCGTCGCTTTGGATGCGAACAGCGGTCAGGTGAAGTGGTCGGTCGTCAATGGTGACCCGTCGAAGGGTGAGACCAACACCGCGACCGTTCTGCCGGTCAAGGACAAGATCATTGTCGGCATTTCCGGCGGTGAGTTCGGTGTGCACAGCCATGTGACCGCCTACGACATCAACACCGGCGAGCAGGTCTGGCGCGCCTATTCAATGGGCCCGGACGACCAGATCCTGGTCGATCCGGAAAAGACCACTCATCTTGGTAAGCCGATCGGTGAGAACAGCTCGCTCGACTCGTGGGAAGGCGATCAATGGAAGATTGGTGGCGGTGCCACCTGGGGCTGGTATTCCTACGATCCGGATCTCGATCTCTTCTACTACGGGACAGGTAACCCCTCAACCTGGAACCCGGCACAGCGCCCGGGCGACAACCGCTGGTCGATGACCATCATGGCCCGCGATCCCGATGACGGGATGGCCAAGTGGTTCTACCAGATGACCCCGCATGACGAGTGGGACTATGACGGCATTAACGAAATGATCCTTACGGATCAGGAAGTTGATGGCGAAATGCGTCCGCTCCTCACGCACTTCGACCGGAACGGTTTTGCGTACACCATGGATCGTGCGACGGGTGAGCTGCTGGTGGCCGAGAAGTTCGATCCGGTGGTCAACTGGGCGACCCATGTCGACATGGACAAGGACTCCGACACCTACGGGCGTCCTATGGTCGTGCCGCGTTACTCGACCGAACAGAACGGTGAAGACGTCAACACCACCGAAATCTGCCCGGCGGCTCTTGGCACCAAGGATCAGCAGCCTGCGTCCTATTCGCCGAAGACCGAGCTGTTCTATGTCCCGACCAACCACGTCTGCATGGACTACGAGCCATTCCGTGTCAGCTACACTGCCGGACAGCCCTATGTGGGCGCCACACTGGCGATGTATCCGGCCATGGACAGCCACGGTGGCATGGGCAACTTTATCGCCTGGGACAACATCAAGGGTGAAATCGTCTGGTCGCTGCCCGAGCAGTTCTCGGTGTGGTCCGGTGCTCTGGCCACTGCGGGTGACATCGTCTTCTACGGCACGCTCGAAGGCTACCTGAAGGCGGTCGATGCAGAGACAGGTCAGGAGCTTTACAGCTTCAAAACCCCGTCGGGCATCATCGGCAACGTCATGACCTACAGCCACGGCGGCAAGCAGTATGTCGGCATCCTCTCGGGTGTTGGTGGCTGGGCCGGGATCGGGCTGGCAGCCGGTCTGACAAACCCGAACGACGGTCTCGGCGCTGTGGGTGGCTATGCTGCTCTGTCGAACTACACGGCACTGGGCGGTCAGCTGACGGTCTTCGCTCTGCCGGATTGATCGAGCCTCTGACCTAAGTAGGTCTGTTCAAATTTGTTCGGCGCGGGCACCATGCTCGCGCCGGATTTCATTCCGGGCGACGATAAACAAAGACAGCCTTTTGGGAGGAGATGCCATGGCCAATGCCAGGATGTGGATGCTGGCCGCAGCGGGTGCGCTGTTGATTGCAGCTCCGGTGCATGCCGACAACATCGCGGTCTCGTACAAGGAAGACGGCAAGTACTTTACCGAGGATGATGTCCCGACGTTCAACATCGGGGAAGAAGGCGAAATCGACTGGCCGAGCTATTCCGGGTTCCGCCGCTATCATTCGGAGTGCCACGTCTGCCATGGACCAGAGGGCGAAGGTTCGACCTACGCGCCCGCACTGAAGAAGTCCGCCGTCGACATGGACTACTATGATTTCGTCGACGTGGTCACGAACGGGCGCGAGCGGATCAGTTCTTCCGAGAATTCGGTCATGCCGGCCTTTGGCACCAACCCGAACGTGATGTGCTATCTCGACGACATCTATGTTTATCTCAAAGCACGGGGCGTCGAAGCGATCCCGCGCGGCCGCCCGCGCAAGAAGGAAAAGAAACACGATGCAATTCGTGAGGCTGAAAACACTTGCCTGGACGGTTAAAGCGACCACGCTTGTGATGCTGGGAGCCGTTCTCTCGGCTCCCCCCGCCTCGGCTCAAACCTCGGACCTTGTGTCCAAGACCCGCCTTCGGGTTTGCGCCGATCCCGCGAACCTGCCGTTCTCGAACAAGGCGGGCGAGGGTTTCGAGAACAAGATCGCCGAGCTTTTCGCGGCCAAGCTGGAACGACCTGTTGAATACACGTGGTTTCCGCAGGCTTTGGGGTTCGTGCGCCGCACGCTGCGCGAGAACCGCTGCGATGTGATTATTGGTTTCGCACAAGGCCATGAATTAGTCCTTAACTCGAACCACTATTACACGTCGTCTTATGTGATGGTCGCACCGCCGGAGAGCGATCTGGCCGCAGTCGATCACCTCGCCGATCCACGTCTTCAGGGCAGGAGGCTCGGGGTGATCGCGGGTTCGCCGCCAGCCACGCACATGGCCCGTAACGGCTTGATAGGAAAGGCAAAAGGCTACCGGTTGATGGTCGACCGGAGGGTTGACGATCCGGCCGAGCAACTGATCGAGGACCTCAAGGCTGGTGAAATCGATGCAGGTGTTCTCTGGGGCCCGATCGGCGGTTTCCATGCCAAGGCGGCCGGCCTCACGGTCACGCCTCTCTTGAAGGAGGAAGGCGCGCCGCGGCTCTTCTATCGCATCACCATGGGGGTGCGTCAGGGGGAGCTGGCCTGGAAGCGGGAGCTCAACAAGCTGATCCGCCGCAATCAGGCGGAAATCGATGAAATCCTTGGGGAATTCGGGGTGCCGATGCTGGACGAGCAGGGCACCGCGCTGAAAGCGCCGGCGCAGTGATCCGGGCATCCGGCATGGCTCTGTTGGCCTGTCTCGCCGGTGCGGTGGCGCTGGCCGGAGACGAAGGTGATGACGAGCCTGCGGAGTACCGGATGGACCACTACCGCGCGCCGGTGCCGGAGACCCTGACGGGCGCGACGGTCGTCACCGACGAGGAGGCTCATGCGCTATGGCAGGACGGCGAGACCGCGTTCATAGATGTCTTCCCGCAGGCGCCCAAGCCATTGAATCTCCCCAAGAATACGATCTGGCGCGACCGTCCGCGCAGGACGATCCCGGGTGCCATCTGGATGCCCAATGTCGGCTATGGGGCGATCCACGAAACGGTGGATGCGTATTTCCAGGCGGGGCTTGAGGCTGCCACCGAGGGCGACAAGACCCACCCCGTTCTGTTCTTTTGTCTCGCCGAATGCTGGATGTCGTGGAACGCGGCCAAGCGCGCTTTGGAGGAATACGGCTACACCACCGTTTACTGGTATCCGGACGGCACCGATGGCTGGACCTTCGAGGATCTTCCGGTGGAAAAAACGCCGCGGTTCGTGGCGCCAGGTGACGGAACCTGAGGCGTCTCTTCAGGGCCAGTTCAAAGCGTCCGGGCCAGGATTCACCCCGTATGGCAGGCGTATGGCACCTGTATGGCATCTGTACCGCAAGCGTATGGCAGCTGTATGGCTCGCGTATGTACAGAAAGTCGACCCGGCCCTTTGGGGTACTGATGCATTTTCAGCAACCACCTAAGAACGCACCTGACGCGGCCGGATCGGTGGGCAGGTAGCGTTCAGCCCCCAACCATCGGGAATGCCGCTTCAAAGCTCGCGCCATCGGTGTCAGTGACTTCGACGTTCACGGCGGTCGCGCCGGGCGGCAGCTCAAACCCAAGCGACGGGTTTTCGCTCAGCGAGATCGAGCCGGTCAGCGTGAAGAGCGGCCGGTCATCTGCCGAAACCTCGATCGTCTCGACATAGCGGGCCGGGATGTAGAGCAGCGAGATCTGATCCATCTGCATGCCCGAATGGCTTGGGTGCTGGATCTGCACTTCGGCGAGCTGGCTGGTTGCGATGCTCTGGCGCGGCGCGTTGGCCTTGCTCATCGACGCAAGCAACGAGACCTCTTCGGTCGGAGCCTGCATGGCAAAGTCCATCTTGCCCATCGTGGCCATGGCAATCTCGGGATCGGTGGTCGGCGGCGCGGAACAGGCCCCGACGCCGGAGGTCTTCACGAACGCAGACTGCATCAGCAATGCGCCGCTGGCAGTCTCGGCAATCACCCGCACATCGCTGGGCCCGTTGACCCGCATGGTCGCATTGAAGGAGAACCGCTGCGAGGGCTCGGCCAAATCGAAGACTGCCGAGACCGGCATCGGGTTCTCGTCGATCACCAGAGTGACCGCGGTGATCGGATCGCCCGCCGGGGCCGTGATGTCAGCCCCGAGCACCGTGCGCGGATCGTTCATGGTCCGGTAGGGCAGGTTCAGCTGAACCTGACTGGACGCCGCCTCGATCTCCGCCTCACCAAATACGGCAGGGCGCAGTTCGGCCCAAGTGCTGTCCTTGGTGTGGTCGTGGGCCAAGGCAACAGATGTCGACAGCAGTCCCGCAGCAATCGCCAGGCTGATCGTGGTCTTCATCGTTTTCCTCCGGCGCATGCGCGCTCTTGGCGTCCCCCGGTCATCCCATCGGGATGCGACCTGTTAAGTCACCCCGCGCGGATCATTCGGCGCATTCCGCCGCAATCTGCGCATGGCCCTCGACGATCGCTTCCAGGACCAGCAGACAGGATTTTCCGTCTACCTCTACGTCAACCTCTTCATACCCGCCCAGATCGACAAGGCCAAGCCCGTTGACGGCCACCCTTGCGATACCTTCGTCCTGATTGATGCCGGAAACGAAGACGCGGATCTTGCCGTCTGCAAGCAGTTCGGTCTGGCCCGGTTTGACGCCCTCGATGACGATTTCGGGTTCGGGTTCCGGCTTTGCTTCGTCTTCGGTGGCCGCGGCCGTTTCACTTGTAGAGGCCGCCTCGCCATCCCCGGTGGATGTTGCAACCGCGGCGGCAGCGCCCCCGGCGGCGGCAAGTGCCGGAAGGCTGTCCGCCAGACCGCCGATCGTATCGCCCAGAGTGTCACCCAGCCCGCCGATTTGTCCGGTGAGCTGTTCGCCCATCTCGCCAAGCTGCGCGCTGAAGGCGGCTTGCAACTGTTCGGTGTTGCTGGTCCCGGCGCTCTCGACCGTGGATTTGACGGTGTCGGAGAGGCTGGCAACGGCGCCGTCGATCTTGGTGGTCAGCGCTTCGCTGGCGGCACCGCTTTGCTCGGCATTGGACGAGATCGCGCTTTCGATGGCCGCGATCCGTTCATCGAGCGCGGTCAGTTGCGCCGAGGTCTCCGCCGCGGTGGCGCCGCCTTCGTCGATCTTGCCGGTAATGTTGCTTTCCAACTCGTCGAGATTGGGTCCTGACAGCATGTTGCCGACAAAAAGTCCGATCACCACACCGGCAATTCCAAACATCACATTGTTCTGCATACCACTCTCCGTCGCATGTCGCGTTTTGTGCGCCGAATCGCAGCGCGCCAAGCGAGACTAGCCCAGTGTCAGGCCAGTTTCATGCATCCTGAGCGGCAGAGCGGGCGCGGGCGCCCGCCTGAATCGTCAGTTGGTGGCGCCAAAGCGTTGGCGCAGCGCCTCCATCCCGGCCTCATAGACCGCGGTTACGGCCTTGATCGCGGCCTCATCGTTCAGCTCTTCGGGCGGGTCGTTGTTGGGATAGCCGCGATAGAACGCGCCGCGCCATTCGATCTCGGACCCAGCGCCGGACGGCTTCACGGTGAGGTGCGAGGAGTAGTTGGTGACCGGCAGCACTTCGACCTTTACCTCGGTGATCCGGTAGGAATAGCTCATCTTCTCGTCCGAGAATTTGTAGAGCACCTCCGCGATGGTCGGCCCGTCCGCAGCACCCAGTGTCAGCACGCGGGTGGCGTCGATGGCGTTGCCGTTCTCGCCCGCGGTGCCATGGACGGCGGGGTGCCAGCTCATGTCCTGAAAGTTGCCGATGGCGGCCCAGACTTCGGCGGGCGGCGCGGCGACGGTGGTTGTGACCGTTACCTTTTGGCGGGTCGGCCCGTGCGCATCGGCTGGCAGGACCAAAACGGCGGCCAGCATGAACGCCGCCCATGTGAGGATTTTCATCGTCTCTCCCTTCACGATCTCTCTCATCACCGCGGTTTGCGGAATATGTTGTTCTTGAGGATGTAGCGGATGCCGCGCAGCCAGCTCTTGTCATTGTTGCCGCGGATTTCGACGGATTGGCCTTTGGCGAATTGACCCGACTCCGCCTCGCGCATCACGAGGTTCATCGAGAGGATCAGGTTCGAGACCTTCTGCACCTCGCCGACCAGCGCATAATCGACGCCAAGATCGCGGGCCATCAGCACGTCGCAATAGTTGCAATCGGCGGGATTAACAGTGCGGTCCAGCACGCTCTGCACGGGGCTGATGTCGACAAGCTCGAAGCCCTTCTCGACAAACGCGTCGCGCACGAAATCCTCGATCAGGGTAATGCGCGCGGTCTCGTCCTCGCGCACGCCGTTATAGGCGCCCTCGGTCGAGGTATCGATGAAGTGGATGCCGAAGAAGGCGACAGTCGCATTGGGCTTCAGCTCGGCCGCGTGGGCGGGCCAGGCGCAGATCAGCCCGATCAGAGCCGTATGCAGGAGCCGCATCATGGGTAAAGGATGCGCGCGAATTTGTCGGGGGACAACCCTACTTAAGGGCAAGCCTGCGTTGGGCGCGGCAGGCCGAGAGGTGTCGTCTTATTAGAAACTTATGCGCAGATTTCACCCGCGCCGGGGTTGACCGGCGTTGGCTCCAGCGGCGTTAATCATCTGGATCAAGCCGTTTTGATCGTCACCCGAGAGGTTGCCATGCCCAGCGTATTCGCGTCCCGTTTTGCCCTGGTCCTTGGCCTCGGTCTGATTGCGGCTCCCGCCCATGCGTACACCGTCTATGTGAGCAACGAGAAGGGCAACACGGTCACGATCATCGACAGCGAGACGTGGGAAGTGGTCGACACGATCGAGGGCGGTCAGCGCCCGCGTGGGATCACGATCAGCCCGGATGGCAAGGAGCTTTATATCTGCGCCTCCGATGATGACACGGTCCGCGTCTATGACACGGCGACGCTGAAGCAGACGCACACTTTGCCGTCGGGCCCGGACCCGGAATTGTTCGTTCTGCACCCCTCCGGTAATCCGCTCTATATCGCGAACGAGGATGACAACATCGTCACGGTCGTCGATGTGGTGAAGAAAAATGTGCTGGCCGAGATCCCGGTCGGCGTCGAGCCCGAGGGGATGGGCGTGAGCCCCGACGGCAAGACCGTGGTCAACACGTCCGAGACCACGAACATGGCGCACTTCATCAACACCGATACGTATGAGATCTATCAGAACGTGCTGGTCGATCAGCGGCCGCGGTTTGCGCAGTTCACTGCCGATGGTAAGAAGCTCTATGTGTCGGCGGAGATCGGCGGTACCGTCAGCGTGATCGATCCTGCGACCGGCAATATCGACAAGAAGATCACCTTCGAAGTGCCCGGCGTGACGCCCGAGGCGCTGCAGCCCGTGGGCGTGCGCGTGACCTCCGACGGCAAGAAGGTCTATGTGGCTCTCGGCCCGGCCAACCGCGTGGCTGTGATCAACGGCGAGACCGATGAGGTCGAGGAATACCTTCTGGTCGGACAGCGCGTCTGGCAGATGGCATTCACGCCGGATGAGAAGTTCATCATCACGACCAACGGCAACTCCAACGACATCTCGATCATCGATGTCGCGGCGCAGAAGGTCATAAAATCGGTGCAGGTCGGCGAACAGCCCTGGGGCGTTGTCGTCTCACCCAACTGACAAAAACGAAGGACAGGGAGAACACTCATGAAAGCCATGATGATGGCGATTGCGGCGGCGACGCTGGGCTTGGCGGTGCAGGTGCCAACGGCTCCGGTGGCTGACGCCGCCCCCAAATGCGACAAGCTCGGCTTTGCCGGGTTGATGGCCAAGTGCAATCGCGAGGCTCTGCCCGGGCTTACACTGGCGGCGGGCAAGCCACTGGCCGAAGGGCCGATGAACCTGGCGTCCGGTGTTTACTACACGCTCGAGATCACCTCGGATGGCAGCCAGGAACTGGCGGTGGCCGGGGCGGATTTCTTCCGGGCGATCTGGATCAATGAGGTCGTGATCAACGATCTCGAAGTGCGTCCTCTGGGGATCGACAGCTTCGAGTTCGATGATGAGGGCGTGATCGAGATCAAGTTCATCGCGATCAAGCCGGGCCGTTACGAGCTCAAAGTTCCGGGGTCGACCGGCGAGAGCCAGCGCGTCGCCATATCGATCCAATAGGGGAGGTTTCCTGATGTTCCGCACTTTGATCATCGCTGTCGCCGGGCTGGGCCTGAGCGCCGGAGCCGCGGTCGCCGAAGAGGTCACGGCGGAAGAAGTCACCAAGATCAACGCCCTGCTCGCCGAGATGCAGTGCGAGATGGACGAGGATGACATCGAGAAGGAAGACGACGGCTATGAGCTGGACGATGTCTTCTGTTCAGACGGTCAGTACGACATCGATCTCGACGCAAACTTCGAGGTGACCAACAAGAAGAAGGAATGATCGGCGCCAACGTTCGATCGGATTTCTGGGCGCTGCCGGCATGGGTCGGCGGCGCTTTTCTTTTGCGTGGTACGCACAAGCGCGCGGTGATTGATCTGGCTGCGTTGGTCCGCGCTTTCAAAATAGCGATTTGGAGTCCAAAATTTAAGTTAACTACTGGCAGTTGTGTTATTTCACACGGTCTAGCGAAGTAATTGCACAGGTTGGATTCGTTATATTACAGATCAATAGTTGCTAATCCACGTATTCATCACGCATAGGTTGTAATCTGTTCACAATATCAAAGAAATCCGATGGTCTTTGATTGAATGAAGGGGTGGCTGTCCTAACTTTTTAACCATTGATAATTCAATTTACGTTGCGTCAGGGGGTAAGGTTATGACTGAAGGGTGTGAGAAATCCACGTGCCTAACTCTACCAAACGGAAGGACTCTCGATTTGAGCCGGTGCAGATGGGATGGCCCTCTGGACCCCGACGAGTTCGAGTTCTGCAAAGCTAACGGAATTCCGCTTGCGTATGACCCGGTCCAGTTCGGCTGGGTCCCGTTGGTGTGCAGCGACACCTACGCGCATGACCCGCATGTGGAGTTTGATCGCGCAGGTCCCCAGGCCACGCAAACCGGTGAGCCTGAAGAGATGAACGGCAAGGCCGCGGACGACATCAGCAGTGGGCCGTACAGACTGCGCCGGTGGACGCTGGACGATCTGCCGGACTTCATGGCGCTGCTCGGCAATGCCAATGTCTGGACCTATCTGCCGGAAAGCTATCCGCAGCCACTGACCGAGGATCTCGCTCGCGATCTGATCGAGGTCTCGAACATCGGCACGCATCACGACGTTCGGGCGATCGAGCGCGATGGCGTGGTTGTGGGCCAGGTTCGTCTGCAGTTTGACCGGGATGGGCAGGACACCGAGATCAGCTATTGGATCGGTGAGCCGCATTGGGGGCAGGGGATCGGCGGAGACGTCGTCGCGCTGTTCACAGCAAAGAGCTTTGAGCGCCGTCCTAACCTCGGGTCGATCATTGCCCGCGTGCATCGGGAAAACCGTGCCTCCGAGCGTCTGTTGACACGAGCAGGATTTGTGCGGGAGCGCTTTGACCTCGACAACCCGGAATGGATGATCCAGCGCGTGACGCGTGAAATGGTGATGGGCGAACGGCCCAATGCCGATGCGCGCTATGCTACGTCGTATCGTCCGCGGCCACGGGCCCACACGCCGGTTCCGGAGCAGCAGCCAACCCAACGGCGGGTCAGCAGCTAGCCGCCAGAATGCAGAGGGGCGGGCCGGGAAAGCGCGCGCCTCTGCTAAGGTCCCGCGGGTTGGCGCTCTATGCGCTCAGGTCCAGGAGTTGAGCGCAGTGATGATGCGATACGCTCGGCGTCCGGCGGTGATTGCCCCACCGATGATCACAATCCAGAGCGCGGCCTCGATGGTGAACGTGCCCCAGCCGATCATGCCCTCGAAACAGGCCAGCACCAGCGCGCCGGTCATCAGAGCCATGCGGTGCGGTTTCGCCATCGGGCCGATAAACCCGGTGGGCGCGTCGAGCTGTCCGCCAAGCGCGCGGACATAAGCTGTCAGGATCGCCATCGCCGCTGCGGCCCATCCCAGCGCCGCCCAACCTGTGGCAAGACCCGCGCCGACAAGGATCAGCGTGTCCTCGATCCGGTCCGGGACCTCGTTCCAGAACGCCCCGTCGGCGGTGCCCTTGCCACCTTCGACCGCGACCATTCCGTCGAGCAGGTTGCAGAGAAGCCGGATCTGGATGAACACCGCCGCTGCGATCAGCAAGACAGCGCGCAATGTGCCCTCCGTGCCGAACGAGAGCCAGAGAAGGCCGCCCGCCAGCGCCGCAGCTCCGATCCCGGCTTGCGAGATCTGGTTCGGCGTGATGTCGCTGTCGCTGAGACGGCGGGCCAGCGCCTTGGCCCAACCCGCGCCGCGGGATGCCAGGGGTCGGCGATCGGGATCTGACGTCATGGCATGCTCCAGAAATACCGGACGAGGTGGAAGAAGATCGGGGCGGAGAAGATCACGGAGTCGAGCCGGTCGATGAACCCGCCATGGCCGGGAATAAGATGACCCCAGTCCTTGATCCCGCGGTCGCGTTTGATCGCAGACATGACCAGCCCACCGAGAAAGCCCATCGATGTGATCACCAGCGACAGGAGCCCGGCCTCAACGAAGGTGAACGGCGTCATCCACCAAAGACACGCGCCGGCCAGTGAAGCGGTCAGTACGCCGCCGACCAGCCCCTCGACGGTTTTCGAGGGCGACAGCGTCGGCGCGATCTTGGTGCGGCCCAGCAGTTTGCCCCAGACATATTGCATGACGTCCGAAAACTGCACGACGAAGACGAGAAACGCGATCAGCAGCACATTGCCGCCGATGAATCCTGGGATCTTCAGGTTCAACAGCGCGGGCACGTGGCTGATGCAGAACACACAGGTCATCAGCGCCCATTGCGTCTCGGCCACGCGGGAGAGGTAGTTCTCCGCATCCCCGCGCAGCGCCGCGAGGATCGGCAGCAGAAGGAACGCGTAGACCGGGATGAAGACGGTGTAGAGCCCGTACCAGTCGATCCAGACCAGCGCGTAGTGCACGGGAAGAACGACAAAGAACGTCGCCGCCACGGCCCAGTGATCGGCCCGGCGCGTTCGGGTGAGCGTCATGAATTCGCGCAAAGCGGCGAACGAGCAGATGGCGAAGAGGATCATCACCCCGGTCTGCCCACCTAGGAAGGCCAGCGACATCAGCACCACCATGCCCCACCACGCGGCGATGCGGGAGTTGAGATTCTCGACCATGGCGTTGGAGCCGTCGGGCGAGAAGCGCAGGCGCAGCAGCGTTCCGATCAACGTGGCCACGACCAGCGTCGCGCCGACACCGGCGAAGAGCATGAGAAGGTTCTCGTCCCATTTGCTCATGCGCTGTCTCCCTTGGGCGCGGTGTTGGCGAGAGCTTCCTGGGCGCGGGCCAGAAACGCGGCCTTCTCTTCGCTGGGCGCAAGGCGCATGGCCTCGCCGAAGGTTACGGTGCAAATCAGCGGCACGGGGATGATCTCACCCTTGGGCATCACGCGGTTGAGGTTCTCGATCCAGACCGGCACGAGGTCGACCTCGGGGTTTGCCTCGGCCAGATGGAAGAGCCCGGTCTTGAACGGCAGCAGCGGCGCATCGGTCAGATTGCGCGTGCCCTCTGGAAAGATGATGAGGGAGGCCCCATTCGACAGTGCCTCAGTCATCAGGGCAATCGGATCGTCTTGCCGCGTCTCCGGGTTGCGGTCGATCAGGACGGCATCGAAGACCTCGCGGATGATGAAGCGCTTGAGGCCGGTCTTCAGCCAGTAATCCGCGCCCGCGACAGGCCGTGTCCGTCGACGCATGTGATCGGGCAGCACGGTCCAAAGCAGGACGAAATCGCCATTGCTGGTGTGATTGGCGAAATAGACGCGCTGGACAGGCAGGGGTTCGACCCCCTCCCATTGCCCGCGCACCGCGGTGATCAGCCGGGCCACCAATGTGATCGCCAGCGCGGTCAGACGTGCAAGCCGCTCTCTCATGTCACCTGTTTTGGCCGAACATCGCGGCCGCTGCAATGACCGGTGCGGCGGCCATCGCCCATCCCTGAGCTGCGCCCAAGGTCAGCAAGGTGGCGGCGCTGACCGCGCACCAAAGCATTGGGGGAAGTAAGGTGAGCGCCCCGCGCCACCCGGTCCCGGCCAACAGGGCAAGGCCCAGCGTTGCGACCGCGGTCGGATCCGGCGCTGTCCCGACGACTTCGGTTTGGAGCAGCGCCCGCCCGGTGAGAACGGGCCAGAACGGGTGGAGTAGCATGGCATATGCGATCAAGGCCCAGCCGGTGAGACGGCTTGGCGTGTCGGCGGCGGGTCCGGTGCAGGACATCACGATGTAAAAGACACCGCCCGCGATCCAGATCCACGCGAGGTGGGTGGCGGCCCAGTTGATGCTGGCATAAGCGCCGAGCACGAAGCTCACACCGACCCAGATCCAGACAAGGCCGATCAGGACCCAGACCAGCCGTCTGTTCATCGCGTTGGAAGACCGGAGCAGCACGATCGCGGCGATGGCCCCGGCCAGCGTCAGGATTTGCACGGGCCAGAGCGCGGTGTTGTGAAGCTCGAACAGCCGCCAGTAGGCGCGCGCGGAGAACAGCAGAAAGTCCTCGGCCGCGTAGGTCCACCACTCCGGCATCAAAGCGCTGCGACGTGCTCCGCGATCCGGATGGTCAACGCAGCGTCTGGCAAGGGGCCAGTCGCGGCGGCCTTGTTCTCGGCCATGTGTGCGGGTTGCGTTGTCGCGGGGATGACCACGGTGACGGCGGGATGGGCGAGCACGAATTTCAGGAGGATCTGCGCCCAGCTGGTCGCCTCGATCTCGGCGGCCCAGCCGGGCAATGCCTCGCCCTCCAGCGCGTTGGTCAGCCCGCCGCGCCGGAACGGGCGGTTGACGATCACGGCAATCCCCCGGTCTCGGGCCAGCGGCAGAAGGATGTCTTCGGCCTCGCGGTCGGCGGCATTATAGGTCAGTTGCACGAAGTCCAGCGGCTGGGTGCGCATGATCTCGGCCAGATCGCGATGGCGCCGCCCGTGCGATGTGGTGATGCCGACATAGCGGAGCTTACCCTCGGCCTTCATGGTCTGAAGCAGGGCCAGATGTTCGGGCCAGTCCATCAGGTTGTGGACCTGCAACAGGTCAAAGCGCTCGATGCCCCAATGGGCCGCGGTCTCGGCGATCTGGCCCGGCCCGTTCGCGGCATCGGTCCAGACCTTGTCCGCCGAGAAAAGGCCCGGCGGGCGTCCCAGCGTTTCCAGCCCCGAGCCGATCACCGATTGGGACGAGCCGTACATCGGCGACGAGTCGATCATCCCTCCGCCTGCGGCGAAGAACGCCTCCATCACGGCGGTGCTTTCGGCGCGCAGCACGGGATCGTTGCCGACATTGAAGGTGAGCCAACTGCCGAGCCCGATGGCGGGGATCGCCTCACCGGTTGCCGGAATGACGCGCGTCGTGGGGCTGGCATGGGCCGTTCCCGCCACAAGGGCCAGTCCGGCTGTTCCCGCCAGGAATTGCCTGCGGTCGATCATGGCGCGTACTCCCTTTGCAGTCTCACATGCCGATATAAGCCCTGGACCCGCGCGCACCAAGCTTGCGCTGTTGTCTCGATCGCATCCGATGGGCGCCCCACGCCAAGGATTTGACGCGGTTTGCCAATCGCAAGCCAGCCTCTCCTGCGGCGCAAGCCATATTTTACAGGGTCAGATCTCAGTTCGGGACGAGTGACCTTGCAACGACCGATCCAACCCTTGCCGATGGCGCTTTCCCCCGGTGGTCCGGGCGAGCTTGGCGCGACATCGGCGGCGGCGCAGGAGGGGCCGGAGCTGCGCCTCGCGCTGGAGCAGGGTCAGGGGGTGATCCGGCAAGAGGCGCTCGGCAATGATGTCGGTGCAGACACCGGCGACGCGATGCTGGATCTGGACGGCCATCTGGCCCAGACCGAGCTGGCGGAGAACGGCTTGCCCATCGGGTTGCCCGACCCCCATTCGGATCAGGGGACTGGATACGTTGGCGCGCGCCCAGCGGAAGGCGTGGATCGTCTCGCCTGCGACGGCGATACCATGTGCATCCGGAGCAGCGGCCATGTGCGCCTGACCGAAACGGGATGGGGCAAGGCGGGGTTCCGCAATTCCATCACGGCGCGCCAGATTGGCGGGTGCGCGCCGGGAGCGTTGCCGACGCCGGACGATCCACCGGTGCGGTTCGACATCTCCTTCGACGCCGGTCATCAGGGCCTGAGCGCGGAAGGGCCGGGGGCCTGGGATCTCTATCCCGGGCTCGTCTCGAGCGAAGTTGTGACCCTCAGATTCGCGAGCAAGGACCAAGCCGCGCGCGCGGTGGTCCTGTTGCAACGGGTAGCTTTGGCAGGAGCGTTGCGTGATGCGGCGCGGCGGTTGGCTCACGAGACAGAGCTGCCCGAGCACTGGCCGAGCGCGGGCAATCCGCTGCTGGACCCGATGCCGGAGTTGCAGGGAAGCACGGCCCGCCCCGGGGCACTGGCGATGTCCGGGCTAGCGCTTCAGATCGAGCCGGAACGCCGCGTGCTGGATTGGCTGCGCGGGCATATCGCCCGGATCCGTCAGGAGTTTGCCGAAGGCTCGGCCGGGTCCCGCTACCTCGCGGTGCTGGGTCTTCAGGATCTCGACGTGTCGAACTGCTGGACGAAAGTGGCGCGGCTTTCCCGGACTTTGACGTTTTCAATGGAGCGCGCCCGGGCGCTTCAATACGCCATCAGCGGTCCGGCTGTGAACGCCAACGGTTTGGGATTGGCGCTTGCGGATCTCGGCAGCGCGGGTGTGGGCACGCAACTCGACCCTGCGACGCGGCACATCGAGGTCGGTGCGCTTTGGCATCTGATGGGGCCGCTGGACGGGGCAGGGTACAGGCTCTCCCCCGAGGAGGACCTCCTGCGCGGGAGTGTCCCCGGTGCTCCCGAAGGCCTCATCCTCGAGGCTGAGGTCCGGCATGGTGCAGGTGGTCTGATGCACGCAGCCGGGCTGGATCAGAGCGCGCGCGTCTCGGCTGAGCTCAAGGCGAGCGACGCGCGCGCCATGCTCGCACTTCAAACGCTGCTCAACGGCAATCTCACAGGTGCCCGGCTGCTTGTGCCGGATCATGGCCCGCTGGAGGCGTTCACCGAGCTGGCGAAAGCGGACCGGGCAGATGTCGCTTACGCCCGCACATTGGGAGACGGCCCTACGACGATGCATCTGCAGGCCGAGGTCAGTACAACGCTGACAGCGCTGGTGTCGCGCCGGTCCGAGACATTCGGGGCTGGGCGGGTTACGCCGCCCTTGCTGGCCGCCCCGACCAGGAACCTGATCCCTGCCTTTGCGCGCCAAGCCGAGTGACGAACGGCGCCTGTCGACAAGTTTGTGACGCGCCGTACCGCTGCGTCCTGACCGCCCCAAACGTACTCTGATCATGACACGGGAAGTCTGAGGGCGTGCTTGCGGCCTTGGGCATGCAACCAACGCGCATGGGCGCAGTCAGGTGAAGGGACACGGCGATGACAACCATCAGGAATTCAGACTTCGAGCTGAACGTCGATATCAATTTCAATCTTGGCCGGGGATCCGGTAACGGGTTCGGAGACTTCAATCTTGGAGGCGGTCTCGGGCCGTTTGGCCAGAGGCTCGCCGCGATCCTCGACGATGCGCTCGGCGGGTTTGATCGCGAGGATCTCGAAATCCTCGAGAATTGGAAAGACGACCGCGCCAACGGCATCTCCGATGTGCTGAACGCATGGCGTGACGAGGTGCAGGACCGCCGTGGCAATGGTGGCGACACCGGTGCCGGTCTGGTCGGCGTGGCGGATCAGCTTGGCGATCTGGCGAACGAGGTCGAGAACCAGGGGCTCGCCGCCGACATCAACGACATCGAGAGCGAGTTGCGCAAGTACATCGCGGACGGTGAGGATGATCCGGAGGCTCTGGATGCGCTGGCCGACAAGATCGGTGCGCTGGCCAATGACATCGATGACCCCGAGCTGGCAGCCAAGCTGAACGACATCGAAAGCGATCTGCGCGCGGAAATCGACGAGATGACCGGTGCGGATGACCGCGAAGAGGCACTCGATGCCGTGGCAGATGCGCTGGGCGATCTGGTCAACGATGTCGAGGATCAGGGCCTTGCTGCCAAGATCAACGAGCTTGAAAGCCGTCTGCGCCGGGCGATTGCCGATGGAGCCAGCGATGAAGAGCTGGATGCCATCGCAGATGACATCGGATCACTGGTCAACGACATCGAAGATCAGGAGCTGGCCGGTGCGCTGAATGACATCGAGACGGATCTGCGCGAAGTGATCGCGGCGGGCGATACCAGTGGCGCTCCCGAGGTTGATGACGCGCCGCTTGAGGTCGACGGCAACGGCACGGTGAACACGGGCCGCTACACGATTGAAGCGACTCACAACACCGTGCGGATCATGGACAACGAGACGGGTAAGTGGATCAAGGCCTGGGGCGATCCGCACCTGCACACCTCTGACGGTGACAAGGCACAGTTCCATGAGGACAACCTGACGATCGACCTGCCGGACGGCACAAAGGTGACGCTGCAACCGACGGAGAAGAACGACCGGGGTCTGAGCTTCGTTGACAAGGTTGCCATCACCAAGGGCGATGAGGCCGTGGTGATCTCGGGCGTGCATGACAACAAGATCTCGAACACCGGTGTCATGGACGGCGAAGGTGCGGCGGATGGCGTTGACCTCAGCTTCGAGGACGGCACCGTTCTTGAGGTCGGCGATGAGCTGGACGACCTGTTCTTCACCGATGAGAATGGCGATCGGCTGGAAGAGATGGTCGGTGAGGATCGCTCCCAGCGCTTCAACGAGTGGATGCTGGACGGCCGTGGCGGTGCCAGTGATCTCGGCGCCGAGAACGACTGACACTCATTCTCAGATCAGTTTCGCGCAAAGCGGGTCCATTGGGCCCGCTTTGTCGCCTTTAGGGTGACAGACCGAAACAATTTGACACCGGTGGTCAATTTCCAGACTGCGGGATATCTGGTATCCGTTTAACTGCGTTAACTAAGCTCCTCACAGAGCTACAGGATCGTCGGGTGTCCTGCATGACAGCAGATGGAACGGAACAGAACTCTGCACGGCGTGGAACTGGGATCCTCCAGGACCTCAAATCGTTCTGCCGTTATGATTTTCCGATCCTCTCACCGCTGTTTGAAGCCGGTCTCGCCAGTGTTGCCAGTGATGCGGCTGCGTCGTTTCTGCCGGGATATGTGCTTCCCGGATTGATGGCGTCGCAGGGGGCTGACGAAGACGGGCCGATTGACCGGGCATTGTCGCGGCTGGCCGAAAACGGCGATGAAGTCGATATCGAGATCGACGGCGCGCAGGGAACGCCGGCGCGCATCCGGCTCTCGCCCGGCACTCCGGATCTGGGAGACGGCACGTTCCTGATGAGTTTCGACGCGGCGGCGACGGCGCTGATCGAGCCCGAGTTGCCCGCCTTTGGCATCGAGACGCCGCGCACCAAGGAGACCGTGCGTTCGGTCATGCTGGCGATGCGCAACGAGGAGGAGGTCGGGATTGCGCTCAGAGCGCTCGCCCGCTTTTCCGGCTGGGAGGCTGATTCCGGT
>CAYYZH010000071.1:0-19493 GCA_964475765.1 uncultured Limibaculum sp. | reverse complement strand
TAGCCGCCCGTCGCCAGCACCACCATCTTGGCCGAGAACCGGTGCATGGTGCCGTCGTCCAGTTTCCAGGCGATCAGACCCTGGCATTGCCCGTCATCGGACATGATGAGATCGGTCGCAAAATACTCGATGAAGAACTCGGCGTTCTCCTTGACCGAACGGCCATAAAGCGTGTGCAGAATCGCGTGGCCTGTCCGGTCGGCTGCCGCGCAGGTGCGCTGCACCGGCGGGCCATCTCCAAACTCGGTCATGTGCCCGCCGAAGGGGCGTTGATAGATCTGGCCGTCTTCCGTCCGGCTGAACGGCACACCGTAATGTTCCAGCTCGACCACCGCTGCGGGAGCTTCGCGCGACAGGTACTCCATCGCGTCCATGTCGCCGAGCCAATCCGACCCCTTGATGGTGTCGTACATGTGCCATTGCCAGTTGTCGGGCCCCATGTTCGACAGGCTGGCCGCAATGCCGCCCTGCGCTGCAACGGTATGTGAGCGCGTTGGAAAGACCTTGGTCACACAGGCGGTTTTCAGCCCCTGTTCGGCCATACCGAGGGTCGCCCGAAGACCGGCCCCGCCAGCACCGACGACAACGACGTCATAGGTGTGATCAATGAATTCATAAGCAGCCATGAGATCCGTCCTTGCTGGTCAGGCGGTAAAGGCAATTTTGAGCACGGCAAAGATGCCTGCCAGCCCGAATGCCGCGCAGAACATCGTGTTTCCGAGCAGCAGGCCTGTGCGCCAACCCTTGTGGTGGACATAGTCTTCGATCACCACCTGCAAACCCTGCATCAGGTGGTGAAACATCGTTGCAAGGAAGAGAATCGCGACGATGGCATTGAAGGGGTTGGCATAGACTTCGAGCACCGCGTCCCGGCCTTCGCCAAGCGCTCCCGCGAAAGGGAAGATGAAGAACAGCGTCTGTGGAACGAGCGCCACCGAACTGACCCGGCTTTGCCACCAGTGATGCGTGCCTGCGCCAGCGGAGCCGTAGCCGGTGGCAAGACCTTTGGGTGTTTTGAAACTCATGCCCATATCAGACGCTTCCTTACGCTACGATCCAGATCAAGCCGGTCATCAACAGCGAGCCAAACAGCACGATCTGCCCGGAGCGGGTCACCTGATCCAACTCGAACCCGTTGCCCATGTCCCACCAGAGATGGCGCAGGCCGTTCAGGAAATGATAGCTCAGCGCCCAAGTCAGTCCGAGCCAAAGAAGGTGGCCCAGCCATGAGGTCATCAGCCCGTCGACAAACTCGAAATAGTCATCGCTCGTTGCCGCCGCCAGCAGCCACCACACGACGAACACCGCGCCTGCGGTCAAACCCACGCCGGTCATCCGGTGCAGGATCGAGAGGATCGATGTTATTTGTGGGCGATAGACTTGGAGATGTGGAGAAAGCGGGCGATTGCCCCGGTTCACGTCGGCCATTCTGGTCCCCTCATACGGTGGTCAACCGTACTCTACGATGCTCGCGAATAACTTTACGCTTCATTAACGATCAGGGCCAGCCCCGAATTTTGCATGTGCGAAGTGTCGCGCTGTGATGTCAGCCTTCCATGATCCCTGATGTCGTGAACCCGCCATCGGCGCGGTAGACCTGACCCGTGACAAAGCTGGCCTCGTCCGAGGCGAGGAACGCGGCGACGGCGGCGATCTCCGCCGGTGTGCCGAACCGTCCCAGTGGCATACGGGCCTTGACGCTGGGCCACGGCTCTTCGGGCATGTGTGGCCCCGTCTTGGTCGGTCCGGGCGCAACTGCGTTGACGTTGATCTCGTGCTCGGCCAGCTCGATCGCCATGGTCTCGGTCAGATTGATCAACCCGGCCTTGGAAGCGCCATAGGCCGCACGCCCGCGCCCGCCAAAGATACCGGAGTTCGAGGCAACGTTGACGATGCGCCCTCCGCCTTGCGCTACCATCTGGCGGGCTGCAGCCTGTCCGCACAGAAAGGCGCCGCGAAGGTTGATGCCGTGAACGCGATCCCAGAAATCGTCTGTCATCTCGAGAAAGGGCATCCGGTCCATGATCCCGGCATTGGCGACAAGGATGTCAAGACGACCCCAGTGCTTGGTGATATCCGCAACAGCCTGCTCGACCGAGCTGCGATCGGCGACGTCCATCTCGATCGATCGGCTGCTTTCCAAATCGGCGTCGATTTCGCGCGCAACGCGTTCGGCCTCGGCCGGATCTATGTCGCCCAGCATCACCCTGGCCCCGTCTGCCGCCAGACGTTCAGCGATGGCACGTCCGATCCCACGCGCCGCTCCGGTGACCAGCGCTACCTTGCCATTCAGATCTGGCATGTTCTGCTCCCCTGTCGTATTCAGCCCTTGCTCGGGCGGGCGGCGTTCCTATGTCGCCTGGTTGAAAACCATTTCGTCACAGATTGTGACTAATCCAACCGAGCCCGACATGTCAGACGCCTCCAGCCAGCAGAGTTCCATGTTCAGTCGCCTCAGACAATGGCTCGCCGCAGTTCTCGAACGCCCCTTCGTGACCAATACGGTCATGGCGGTGATCCTCTTCAACGCGGTGATCCTGGGATTGGAGACCTCGGGCTCGGTGATGGAACGCTCGGGCGGGCTCTTGAAGGCGCTCGATTTCGCTTGCCTTATCTTCTTCGTTGTCGAGATCGTCGCCAAGTTGATTGCGCAGGGCGGACGGTTCTTCCGCTCTGGCTGGAACCTCTTCGATGCGGTGATCATTGGGCTGTCGCTGGCGCCGGGGACGGGCAACCTCTCGGTGCTTCGGGCGCTTCGGATCCTGCGCCTTCTGCGCGTGATCTCGGTCGCGCCGCGTTTGCGCCGTGTGGTCGAGGGATTCGTCTCGGCCCTGCCGGGCATGGCCTCCGTGTTCCTCCTGATGGCGATCATTTTTTACATCTCATCCGTCATGGCGACCAAGCTCTTCGGAGAGGCCTTCCCCGAGTGGTTCGGCACGCTGGGCGGCTCCGCCTATTCGCTCTTCCAGATCATGACGCTCGAGAGCTGGTCGATGGGCATCGTCCGCCCAGTGATGGAGGTCTATCCCTATGCTTGGATCTTCTTCGTTCCGTTCATCATGGCGACAACCTTCGCGGTGGTGAACCTGCTGGTCGGCCTGATTGTCAACTCGATGCAGGACGCACACGGGGCCGAGGAACTCGCGGCCACAGATGCCTATCGCGATGATGTGCTGGTCAAGCTCGCGCGGATCGAAGCGCGGCTCGACGCGCTCACCGACAAGAAGCCTTAACGCATCTTGTAAAACGCGGTGAACCGGTTCGAGACATGGGGTCGGATGCTCGGCCAACGGCCGCGTTCTACCGCCTCGGCCCAGCCGTCGGACGTGATGACATCTGGGCTCGCCAGCTCATAAAGCGCAACGTAACGCGGGCTGGGGCTGGGCAGGTCCTTGGTTTCTCCACCGACGAACATGGCTGCGGCCTCCCCAGCCATGCGCTGAGCCCCGATGACACCCTCGACCTCGAGCAGATAGGGAATGTGCTCGGTGTCGTAGACCTCGTTGAACAGGTCTTCATGGGCAGGATCGACATCCATGGAGACGATCAGAAGATAGGGCGCGGTGATGGGCATGAGACAGAGTCCTTCACTTGTGGTCCGGTCATCTTAGCCGACCTGGCGAGCGGTGGCGACCGCGTAGGGTGCACCCTCATGTGTATTCGGAGAGGGAGCAGACGTTGGCAGCAAGTACGCAGTGGTGACGTCCAAGTGCGCTGAAGACGCACCCTTGTTTCACCGCGGCATCAAAGCCCAGAAATCGAAATCGAGAACCACACCCTCGGCCCATTTGCCGTCCTCGGTCTTCAGCGGGAAATCACCGCAGTCGCGGTTCTTGACCGCAACCAGACGCAGGCGCAGCGCGCCGACCGACGGTATCGGCGTCTCTGCCTTGTCCAACACTTCCGACCAGGCATGGATGGTATCGCCCGCCCCGCAGGGCGCGCTGTGCGAGCCGCCATTGATCGCCGCGATCCACTGTGCGTTTGCCAGTCCGTTATAGCTCAGCGACCGCGCCATGCTGATGACATGGCCGCCATAGATCAGCCGTCCTTCGGGCCGGACCATGGTCGAGAAATGCACCTTGGCCGTGTTCTGCCAGAGCCGCGTTGCGAGCATATGCTCGGCCTCTTCCAGCGTTACACCGTCGACATGGTCGATCTTCTCACCGACCTCGTAATCGCCCCAAAGGTGCGGACTGCCTGCCAAGTCCCGGTCATATCCCGTGAAATCAAGACCCTTTGGCACGATCAGATCGCGGGCGTCGACCGCATCCGACAAATCGGGAACAACGGTTTCTGGTGCAGGTGCTTCGACGTCGCGCTTGCGCACCATCACCCAGCGCACATAGCTGAGCACGTCTTCGCCGGACTGGTTTGTTCCGGTCGTCCGCACCCAGACGACGCCGGTCTTGCCATTCGAGTTCTGCTTCAAACCGATGACTTCCGAGACCGACGACAGCGTATCGCCCGTCCAGACCGGGACCAGAAACCGCCCCTCTGCATAGCCAAGATTGGCCACTGCGTTGAGTGAGATATCCGGCACCGTCTTGCCGAACACCACGTGAAAGCCGATCAGATCCTCCATCGGGCTCCGCGCAAGACCGCAGGACTGCGCAAACGCATCCGACGATGGCAGGGCGAACCGTGACGGGTATAGAGCTGTGTAGAGCGCCCGATCTCCCTCAGTCACTGTGCGCGGCGTGGCATGCACGATCCGCTGGCCAAGGGCGAAATCCTCGAAGAAGTTCCCCGGATTGGTCTTGCTCATGAGAGGTCCTCGATGGACTTAGCCCGGCAGCGGCCAGATCCCCGCGAGATCATGCAGCCAGATGACCACCGTCGAGACGATGATGGCGATCGCAATATGCGCGGCCAGACCCTGCGCGGTGGCCTCGTACGCCAGTGGCGGCTTGCCATCGCGCTTGTTCGTGCCGATGAGCGCCACAACGGCCCAGGCCAGCATGCCGCCAAACAGGATGATCGAAGCGAGATCCCCGTTCACCAGGAGGTGCGCCAGCGCCCAGATTTTTACCGCCGTCAGCTGCGGATGACGGATCTTGTTGCGCACAACCGACGGGAGGCGTCCGGCGATGAACACGAAAATCGCCAGCACCATCAGGAGATTGTTCAGATGTGTCAGAAAAGCCGGTGGGCTCCAGATCTCAACAAACGGCGCCTGCTGATACCCGATGGTCATCAGAGCCACTGCGCCAACGGTCGCTAAGGCATAGCCGCCCATATACGCACCGCCCAAGCTTTCCTTGAGCGCAGCACGCTTCTGGACAGCAAAGATCGGAAAAAGATGCAGAACAAACCAGGCAACAAGACCGAGGATCAGCAAGATCATGCGGCGGTTTCCTTCTCCAGAGCAGCG
Organism: uncultured Limibaculum sp.; assembly: GCA_964475765.1. Classification (GTDB taxonomy): domain Bacteria; phylum Pseudomonadota; class Alphaproteobacteria; order Rhodobacterales; family Rhodobacteraceae; genus Thermohalobaculum. Next base: position 14,119 of record CAYYZH010000071.1, on the reverse strand, counting down.
CTGAGGGTAGCTATCGCCGCGGCCTTGGCCAATAGGTGCTGGGCCATTTCGACATGCAGGTTCTCGACGATACGCCCGTCAACAACCGCAACACCCTGTCCATGAGTCTTGGCTTCATGAAACGCGTCAACATAGCGGTGTGCGAGCGCGATGTCTTCCTCGGATGGCGCGAAAACCTCGTTCGCCGCCGAGATCTGAGCCGGATGTATCAGGGTGCGTCCATCGAAACCCAACTCAAGACTTTGGATGCACGCCTCGCGCAGACCGTCCTCGTCTTTGAACGCATTGTAGACACCGTCGATGATCGCCAATCCATGGGCACGGGCAGCCAGAAGGCAAAGCCCAAGCCCGGTGATAACGGGTAGGCGCATCGCGGTATGCTGGGCTCCGATATCCTTTACCAAGTCGTTCGTCCCCATGATCAGACAGGCGAGACGCGGGGAGGCCGCAGCGATCTCCTGCGCCGCCAGAATACCGCGCGGGGTCTCCATCATCGCCCAAAGCTTGATGCTGTCTGGGGCATGACCCATTCGGGCGACAATGTCCGTGACTTGTTCGGCGCTTTCGACCTTCGGTATCAGGATCGCATCGGGCACCGCACCCAGAGCAGCATCAAGATCATCCTCGCCCCATTTGGTGTCGAGACCGTTGATGCGGATGGTCACTTCACGTTGACCGAAGGCGCGGGCGGCGACTGCTTTGGCGACCAGATCCCGCGCGGTTGCCTTCTCGTCAGGGGCGACGGCATCCTCGAGATCGAGGATCAAGGCATCAGCAGGCAGGGTCCGTGATTTTTCGATCGCGCGCGACTTCGATCCCGGCATATAGAGCACGGACCGGCGTGGGCGTATCTGCATCATCCCGCTACCCTTACTGGAAACGCGGCGACCGTATCCGGGCTCCTTTCTCGCGACAAGGGGAGTGCATGGCCACCCTTTGACGCACCGCACGCTGATCACTTTACGGGGCCTTAACCGTAACCCGGCATAGTGATGGAACGAATCGCAACCCGCAAAGCGGGGAGGAAGACCGAACACGGGAACGCGACGCACTGATGAAACATTGAGAGGTGCTCTGCCATGAAGGCAGAGGCTTGGAATTCAAGCCTCTCAATACAGAACGCGGCAGAGTGCCCGGAAAGGTGACTGCGATGTCGATCAATTTCAATACTGCCAACCCTGTTGGGAAGATGCTTGCAGCGGTCGCTCTTGGTGCGGTGCTTTTACCCGCTCCAAGCGCTGAGGCGCAAACCGTGTGCGGCAAGCGCGATGCGATTATCCAACAACTCGAAGCGAAGTATGGCGAGACGCGCCGGTCGGTTGGGCTACAGCAAGGGCGTGGCGTAGTAGAGATCTATGCCTCGGAGAAAACCGGAAGCTGGACAATCCTGGTGACGGATCCGCGTGGTAGGTCTTGCCTGATGGCGGCGGGCGAGGCGTTTCAGATTGAACAGGTGGCCGAGATTGATACGCCGGCCTGATGAGACGGCATCGGCTGATTCGCTCTTGCCTGTGGCAGGCCTCATCGGACGGTGCTTTTGACACTTTGGCTGCGGTGGCTGAAATCTGTGAAATTTGATCTGCCGCAGCAATCTCGCTCGAATATCCAGTCTTTCCTAGGGACTGCAGGTGGGTCTGTCGTGCGACGCTGTTGCGTCATAAACGTTCCGGGCCTTGCCTTTGGTGACAAATTGAGTCAGTCCCGCCGCGGTTCGGCGATGATCGTAAGCGATCATGCCGGGATCCGGAGATGAAACGCGGGAGAACACGATGTCCAGAAGCAAGATCGCCCTTATAGGTGCGGGCCAGATTGGCGGAACGTTGGCGCACCTGGTTGGACTGAAAGAACTTGGCGACATCGTACTGTTCGACATTGTTGAAGGCGTGCCGCAGGGCAAAGGCCTCGATCTCGCCGAAAGTTCGCCGGTTGACGGGTTCGATGCCAGTTTCAAGGGTACGCAAGACTATGCGGACATTGCCGGATCGGATGTGGTCATTGTGACCGCTGGTGTGCCTCGTAAGCCAGGCATGAGCCGCGACGACCTACTCGGAATAAATCTCAAAGTAATGAAAGCTGTCGGTGACGGCATCAAGGCCCATGCGCCCGATGCATTCGTCATTTGCATCACGAATCCTCTGGACGCCATGGTCTGGGCGCTACAACAGTTCTCCGGCCTTCCCAAGGAAAAGGTGGTCGGTATGGCTGGCGTGCTTGATTCCGCCCGTTTCCGTCACTTCCTCGCCGATGAATTCGACGTCTCGGTCAAAGACGTGACGGCATTCGTTCTTGGCGGGCATGGTGACACCATGGTGCCGTTGACGCGCTATTCTACGGTAGCGGGTATACCTCTGCCGGATCTGATCGACATGGGTTGGACGTCTCAGGAAAAACTGGACGCAATTGTTCAGCGGACCCGGGATGGCGGCGCCGAGATTGTGAGCCTCTTGAAAACGGGATCAGCTTTCTACGCGCCAGCAGCGTCTGCCATCGCGATGGCTGAAAGCTATCTTAAGGACCAACGCCGGGTTCTGCCCTGTGCAGCCTGGGTCGACGGTGCCTATGGATTGAATGGGATGTATGTCGGCGTGCCGGTTGTTATCGGTGAGAATGGAATCGAGAAGGTCATCGAGATCGAACTCGACAAGGCCGAACAGGCGATGCTGCAAAAGTCGATCGACGCGGTGCAGGGGCTGGTCGAGGCGTGCAAGGGCATCGATGACAGTCTGACCTGACTTGGGTATCGCATTTACCAACAGGTAACCAAACAGACCTAATTGGAACGGCGTCCGGTACTGCCAGACGCCTCGTAGACTCGTGCGGTGATCTGGTATACCAGATTCCAGGTGGACAACCGCCGATTGTCGCATGGTCCGTGAATGCTGCAGTGCAGCGGTTGCGGGCGACTGGCTGGCAAGGTATGGATCTGGCAACAAGCCGCTGAGGAAAACCGCATTCGCGGAGGGCAGCGGGAAAAGTCGAAGAATGCCCGGCCCCGCGTGTGCGGTGGCCGCAAGTCGGGGAGGGCCGCGCGCCATGAACATCCACGAATATCAGGCGAAAGAGATCCTTCGTGGTTTCGGTGCGCCTGTGTCGAAAGGTCATGCGGTTCTTGATGTCGAACATGCCCGCGAAGCCGTAGAGGATCTAGGCGGTCCGGTCTGGGTGGTCAAAGCTCAAATCCACGCTGGCGGACGCGGCAAGGGCTCATTCAAGGAGCCCGAGGCCGGTGACAAGGGCGGCGTGCGCGTCACCAAGGACCCAGAGGAAGCCGTGCGGTTCGTCCGTGAAATGCTGGGCAACACGCTGGTGACCAAGCAAACCGGTCCTAGTGGCAAGCAGGTCGGGCGCATCTACGTTGAAGACGGCGCGGCCATTGCCTCGGAGTTCTACCTAGCACTTCTTGTCGACCGCGAGACCAGTCGGGTTTCCTTTATCGCCTCGACCGAAGGCGGCATGGACATTGAAGAAGTCGCCGCTGAGACGCCGGAAAAGATCCTAACCATGTCGGTCGATCCAGCAACTGGTGTGCTGCCGTTCCATGGCCGCAAGGTGGCCAGGGCATTGAAGCTGGAAGGGACGGCGGCGAAGCAGTGCGGCAAGCTAGTGAACACGCTCTACAAGGCATTCATCGAGACGGATGCGAGTCTCCTCGAGATCAATCCGCTGATTGTCACCGAGAGCGGCGACCTGGTTTGTCTGGACGCAAAGATGAATTTCGACTCGAACGCGCTCTATCGTCAGAAGGCGGTGTTGGAGTTGCGCGATGAAACCGAAGAAGACCCTAAGGAACTGGCCGCCTCGAAGTTCGATCTGAACTACATTGCGTTGGACGGTGAAATCGGCTGCATGGTCAATGGCGCAGGTTTGGCGATGGCGACGATGGATATCATCAAGCTTTACGGATCCGAGCCTGCCAATTTCCTTGATGTTGGTGGTGGAGCGACCAAAGACAAAGTGACCGAGGCTTTTAAAATTATCACCTCGGACCCGAAGGTCAAAGGCATCCTCGTCAACATCTTTGGCGGCATCATGCGCTGTGACGTGATCGCCGAGGGCGTGGTCGCGGCGGTCAAAGAGGTAGGCCTGAAGGTTCCGCTGGTTGTTCGGCTCGAAGGCACCAACGTCGAAATGGGCAAGCAGATCATCAACGACTCGGATGTTGATGTGATTGCAGGCGATGATCTCGCCGACGCTGCTGAGAAGATCGTTAAAGCGGTTAAGGGGTGAAGGTCAGCCTGAAAATCTGCGCTGCTGCGGTTCTGGCGTTTACCGTGGTGGCCTGTGGGCCGCGCATGGTCGTGACCCCAGAAGCACAAGCCGCGCTTGCCGGATTGACGCCGGATCAGACACGCGATGTCGTGCTGCCTGATGCCTCCGCATCGAGTGTTGTCGCGGCATTCAATGCGCATTGTGTGAAGCACAGAGCAAAGCTGGCAGCCGTTCGGTCGTCGGTCGCCCGCGCTGGCTATGATCTGTTCTCAAGCCGATCCGATGGTACCCAAGCCTACTTCAGCGGCGACGGCAAGCCGATGGTGACAATTGGCCCGGTGCCTCGAACTTCTGCGGCGAAGAACTTCGGTTTTTGTTCGGTCATGACCCGACTGAAGACCGCCAGAAGAACCGAACTCGAACGCTACGCCTCGGGTATCCGTGGGGCGGAACCTGTTGCCAATAGCAAGCCGAATCGGCGCAAGACATGGGTGAGAAAGCCCGACGAGGACCAAGTTTATATCGTGGGTCGACGCACAGCCTCGAACTTGGGCGAAGTCCTCTATCTTGGCCTCGGTGCGAAACAATAAAATGGAGCCCAGAAGATGGCCGTTTTAGTCGATGAGAACACCAAGGTGATCTGTCAGGGGATCACCGGGGCGCAGGGCACCTTCCACTCGGAGCAGGCGATTGCTTATGGCACGCAAATGGTGGCCGGTGTGACACCAGGCAAGGGCGGCGAGACAGCGCTTGGCTTGCCGGTCTACGATACAGTCGGCGAGGCGGTTGAAGCCACCGGTGCGACAGCCTCCGCAATCTATGTGCCGCCGCCGTTCGCAGCAGACGCGATCATGGAGGCCATCGACGCCGAGGTCCCGCTGATCTGCTGCATCACCGAGGGCATTCCTGTTATGGATATGATGAAGGTGAAGCGGATGCTCGAGGGGTCCTCGTCGCGGCTGATCGGTCCGAACTGCCCAGGTGTCATCACGCCGGATGCGTGTAAGATTGGCATCATGCCCGGCCACATTCACCGGCGCGGCTCGGTCGGTGTAGTCTCACGGTCGGGGACATTGACTTACGAAGCGGTCGGTCAGACGACCGCAGCGGGCCTTGGTCAGTCGACCTGCATCGGCATTGGCGGCGATCCGATCAAAGGTACGGAGTTTATCGACTGTCTCGAATTGTTCCTTGGCGACAGTGAGACCGAAAGCATCATCATGATCGGCGAGATTGGCGGCAGCGCTGAGGAAGACGCCGCTCAGTTCCTGATCGACGAGGCAAAAAAGGGCCGCAAAAAGCCAACGGCCGGCTTCATTGCAGGGCGCACTGCACCACCGGGACGCCGCATGGGGCATGCGGGCGCTATCATCTCCGGCGGCAAGGGTGGCGCGGAAGATAAAATTGACGCAATGAAATCTGCAGGAATTACGGTTGCGGACAGTCCGGCGGGCCTCGGTCAAGCCTTGCTTAACGCGATCAATGCATGAATGATGTCAGCGGCCGGGGAACCCGGGCCGTTTGTTCCAAGACGCCGCATCCTGCGGCGCCATGACGTACAAGGGGAAGGGCCGCGCGAGCGACCCCTTGAGCGAGATGACAGACACAAGCTCGAACGAGCAATTTCATGGCTCCAGCTTTCTGCAGGGGCACAATGCCGAATATGTCGAACAGTTGCACGCCCGATGGGTCTCTGACCCGGGATCGGTCGACCCGAGTTGGCAAAGCTATTTTGCCTCGCTGGGGGATGATCAAGGCGATGTGGTTGCGGAGGCTGAGGGGGCGCCTTGGGGACGTGCGGATTGGCCGCCAGAACCGGGCGACGAACTGACCGCAGCTCTCGATGGCAATTGGGACGCGATGCCCAGTGCCGAGGTGCTAGAGAAGAAGATCCGCGCGCGAAAGTCGAACGGTGCCACGCCGTCGGATGGCGACGTGCGCTCTGCGGTGCTCGATTCGATCCGGGCGATAATGTACATCCGCTCGTTTCGATCACGCGGGCATCTCGGAGCGAACCTCGATCCGCTTGGATTGCAAGGGGGGGATAAACACCCCGAGTTCGACCCCCGGTTCTTCGGGTTCACCGACGCGGACATGGACCGCCCGATTTTCATCGACAACGTGCTTGGGCTTGAAAGCGCCACGCTGAGGGAAATGGAAGCCATCCTCAAGCGAACCTATCAGGGCACGTTCGCTATGCAGTTCATGCACCTTCAGGACCCCGAGCCGAAGGGTTGGCTGCAACAGCGTATCGAGGGTCTGGGCAAGGAGATCAGCTTCACCAAGGAAGGCCGACGCGCGATCCTGAACAAGCTCATCGAATCCGAAGGGATCGAGAAGTTCCTGCACGTGAAGTACACCGGCACCAAACGGTTTGGTTTGGACGGCGGTGAAAGTCTGATCCCGGCGATGGAGCAGATCATCAAGCGCGGTGGCGCGCTTGGAGCCAAAGAGATCATTATCGGAATGCCGCACCGGGGCCGCCTGAACATTCTCGTGAATGTGATGAGCAAACCCTATCGGGCGATCTTCAATGAGTTTCAGGGCGGTAGCTTCAAGCCCGAGGATGTCGATGGCTCAGGCGACGTCAAATACCATCTTGGAGCGTCTTCGGATCGCGAATTCGACGGCAACAAGGTTCATCTCAGCCTGACCGCGAATCCCAGCCATCTTGAGGCGGTAAACCCCGTCGTGCTCGGCAAGGTCCGAGCCAAGCAGGCGCAGTATGGTGACGATCGGACTAGCGTGATCCCCATCTTGCTGCACGGTGACGCGGCGTTTGCCGGGCAGGGCGTCGTCGCGGAGTGTTTCGGTCTATCGGATCTAAAGGGTCACAAGACCGGCGGTACGATCCACATTATTGTGAACAATCAGATCGGCTTCACGACAGCGCCGCATCACAGCCGGTCCAGCCCCTATCCGACCGACATCGCGAAGATGGTCGATTGTCCGATCTTTCACGTCAACGGCGACGATCCGGAAGCCGTGGTGCACGCGGCCAAGGTAGCGACGGAGTTCCGCCAGAAGTTCCAGCGCGATGTGGTCATCGACATCTTTTGCTACCGCCGGTTCGGCCACAACGAAGGGGATGAGCCGATGTTCACTCAGCCCCTTATGTACAAGGCCATCAAGAAGCAGCGCACCACTCTGGATCTTTATGCCGACCGGCTCGCGGCGGATGGTTTGGTTGAACGCAGAGAAATTGAAGAGGAAAAATCCAAGTTCCAGGCATTTCTTTCGGACGAGTTTGAAGCGGGTAAGGACTATCGCCCGAACAAAGCCGACTGGCTGGATGGTCGCTGGTCAGGCATGGAAACAGCCGAAGGTGAGTATCAGCGCGGGCAAACCGCCGTGCCGATGGACATGCTGCGCGAGGTCGGTGGCGCACTGACCCGGTTGCCCGATGACTTTAAACCGCACCGCACGGTGGCCCGATTGCTCGAGACCAAGCGCGAGGTGATCGAGAAGGGCGTGGGCCTGGACTGGGCAACGGCCGAAGCGTTGGCGTTCGGGTCGCTGATGCTTGAGGGATACAAAGTGCGCCTGTCGGGACAGGATTGCACCCGCGGCACCTTCAGCCAGCGCCATTCCGGAATTACAGATCAGAACACCGAGGAGCGCCACTATCCGCTCGACAATATCCGCGAGGATCAGGCGCATTTCGAGGTTATTGACTCCATGCTCTCGGAATATGCGGTGCTTGGCTATGAGTACGGATATTCGTTGAGCGAACCGAACGCTTTGGTTCTCTGGGAAGCTCAGTTTGGCGATTTTGCCAACGGGGCGCAGATCATGGTTGATCAATTCATCTGCTCGGGTGAACGCAAGTGGCTGCGTATGTCTGGTCTGGTCATGCTTTTGCCGCATGGCTACGAAGGCCAAGGGCCGGAACACTCCAGTGCGCGGATCGAACGATTCCTGCAACTGAGCGCCGAGGACAACTGGATCGTTGCCAACTGTACGACGCCAGCGAACTACTTCCACATCCTGCGCCGTCAGTTGCATCGGAGCTTCCGTAAGCCACTGATCCTCTTCACGCCGAAGTCGTTGCTACGCCACAAGCGCTGTGTCTCTAAACTCTCGGAGATGGCCGAGGGGTCGAGCTTTCACCGCGTACTCTGGGACGACGCGGAGTACGGTTCATCGGATGTCAAACTGAAGCCGGACAGCAAGATAAAGCGCGTGGTGATGTGTTCGGGAAAAGTCTATTTCGATCTGCTTGAGGCTCGCGATGCCGCCGGGATCGACGATGTCTACATCATGCGACTGGAACAGTTCTATCCGTTCCCAGCGCTCAGCCTGACGCGCGAGTTGGCCCGTTTCAAGAACGCCGACATGGTCTGGTGTCAGGAAGAACCCAAGAACCAAGGCGCGTGGTTCTTTGTCGAGCCCAACATCGAGTGGGTTCTGAGCCGCGTCGGCGCTAAGGTCGACCGAGCGATTTATGCCGGGCGACCTGCGGCGGCCTCGCCGGCAACAGGTCTCGCATCACAGCACAAATCCGAGCAGGAGGCGTTGGTGAACGCCGCCCTGATGCTTGAATAACGGAAGGACGACGAGCATGGCAGTAGAGGTGCGGGTTCCCGCGCTTGGCGAGTCGGTGACGGAAGCCACCGTTGGCACCTGGTACAAACAACCCGGGGAGGCCGTCACCGCGGATGAGATGATCTGCGAGCTGGAGACTGACAAGGTCAGTCTTGAAGTGGCGGCCCCTGTCGCGGGCGTGCTGGGCGCGCATGTCGCCGGGGAAGGCGACACGGTTGGCCCTGACGCCTTGCTTGCTACAATCGAGGAAGGCGAAGGAGTGGCGGCCGCTCCGGCACCTGCGGCCAAGAACGAAGCTCCACAGGAAGCCCCGACCGCCCCGGCTTCAACCGGCAGCAAGGATGTTGAACACGCACCATCGGCCAAGAAAGCCATGGCCGAAAAGGGTCTTTCCCCCGATCAGGTCAAGGGCACGGGCCGTGATGGGCGGATCATGAAGGAAGACGTGGCAGCCACCGCATCTGCACCCGCGCCTGCGCCAGCGGCGGCGACGCCGACAACGGATGGCGCACGCGAAAAGAGGGTCAAGATGACCCGGCTGCGCCAGACCATCGCGCGTCGCCTAAAGGATGCACAGAACACTGCGGCTATGCTGACGACTTTCAACGAGGTCGACATGACCGAGGTCATGGCAATTCGCAGCGAGTACAAGGACCTGTTCCTTAAGAAACACGATGTGAAGCTGGGTTTCATGTCGTTTTTTGTCAAAGCCTGCTGCCACGCGCTGCAGGAGGTCCCGGCAGTGAATGCCGAGATCGATGGCAATGAGATGATCTACAAGGAGTATTGCCATATCGGGGTGGCCGTTGGCACACCGACTGGTCTGGTGGTGCCTGTGGTGCGTGATGCCGGTCAAATGGGTTTCGCAACGATCGAGAAGACGATTGCGGGCCTTGGTGAAAAGGCTCGGGACGGTAAACTCTCGATGGCCGATATGCAGGGTGGCACGTTTACGATTTCGAACGGCGGGGTCTATGGTTCGCTGATGTCGGCCCCGATCTTGAACCCGCCGCAGTCGGGCATTCTGGGCATGCACAAAATCCAGCAACGCCCGATGGTGATTGGCGGCGAGATCGTTGCGCGCCCGATGATGTATTTGGCGTTAAGTTATGATCACCGGATCATCGACGGTAAGGAAGCGGTAACCTTCCTGGTACGCGTAAAGGACGCGTTGGAGGACCCGCGCCGTCTGTTGATGGATCTATAGACACGTGGAGCCGCTGCCGCCGGTTGTTCCATACCTCACTGTAAGGGATGCCCGGACAGCCTTGGATTTTCTCCAGCAAGTGTTCGGGGCTGAGACACTTATGGTCCTGGAAGACAAGACAGGGATCTACCACGCGCGCAGTCAGATCGCCGGTGGTATCGTTATGCTCTACGAGGAGAAGGCAGGTGCCTACCGTGCTAACTCCACACCCGAAGTGCTGGGTGGCTCGCCCGTTGCTCTCCGGCTCGAACTCGGCGATGCGGCAGTTGTTGATGAGGTTGCCGACCGGGCCCGCAACGCGGGTGCTGAGATCATCGTTGAGCCGATCAATCGTCCGTGGGGGCGACTGGCAGAAATTCGCGATCCCGAGGGACATATCTGGCGGCTCGCTGCGAGCGTTGCCGGAACCTAACTGAGAAAGGATATCTCATGTCCGATTATGATGTCGTCGTCATCGGGGGCGGTCCCGGTGGGTATGTTTGCGCTATCCGCTGCGGGCAGCTTGGTTTGAAAGTCGCCTGTGTCGAAGGGCGCGGAGCTCTGGGCGGGACGTGTCTGAACGTGGGCTGCATTCCGTCGAAGGCACTACTGCACGCTTCGGAACTCGTTCACGAAAGCGAGCACACCTTCTCGAAGATGGGCATCATGGCCAAAGACGTCTCGGTTGATGTCAAAAAGATGCTCACCTACAAGAACGAAGTGATCAAGTCTAACACTGACGGGATTGAGTTTCTGTTCAAGAAGAACAAGGTCGATTACGTTAAGGGGTGGGGCAAAATCGTCTCGCCGACCGAAGTAAAAGTCGGTCGCAAGAGCCTGAAAACCAAGAATATTGTCATTGCAACTGGCTCGGAGCCGTCATCGCTTCCGGGGGTCGAGGTTGATGAGAAACGAATCGTGACATCGACCGGGGCACTCGATCTGCCCAAAGTGCCTAAGAAACTGGTGATTATCGGCGCCGGAGTAATCGGGCTTGAACTTGGATCGGTTTGGGGGCGCCTGGGATCAGACGTGACCGTGATCGAATATCTCGACGAGATCACGCCCGGGCAGGACGCCGAAGTGCAGAAGGCCTTTCAGCGCATTCTCAACAAGCAGGGCATGACCTTTATCCTCGGCGCTGCCGTTCAGGGTGTCGAGAAACTGAAGACCAAGTTGAAGGTTGCATACAAGACGCGCAAAGACGATGCCGACCATGAGCTGGACGCCGATGTCGTCTTAGTCGCAACGGGGCGCCGGCCCTTCACCGATAAACTGGGTCTTGAAGGTGCTGGGATCGAGACCGATCGTGGCATGATCAAGACCAACGCAAAGTGGCAAACGAACATCCCCGGCATTTGGGCAATTGGCGATGTGATCACAGGCCCGATGCTGGCCCATAAGGCCGAAGACGAGGGCATGGCCGTCGCCGAGGAGATTGCCGGCAAGCATGGCCATGTGAACTATAGCGTGATCCCCGGTGTGATCTATACCGCACCAGAGGTCGCCAGTGTCGGCAAGACTGAGCAGGACCTGAAGGCAGACGGTCGGGCCTTCAAGGCTGGCAAGTTCCAGTTCATTGCCAACGGGCGGGCGAAGGCGAACTTTGTCACGGACGGGTTCGTTAAGATTCTGGCCGATGCTGAAACTGACCGGATCTTGGGGTGCCACATCGTCGGACCGTCGGCAGGTGACTTGATCCACGAAGTCTGCGTTGCGATGGAGTTTGGCGCATCGGCTGAAGATCTGGCGATGACCTGCCATGCGCATCCGACCTACTCGGAGGCAATGCGCGAAGCGGCAATGGCATGCGGGGACGGACCGATCCACTCCTGATCCAGACCAGCGAAAAAGTGAAAAGGCCAGAGCTGTTTGTCCCGGTCTATTGCCGTAATGTGGCGCACGCAAAAGTATGGAGAACAGCATGACCAAACTGCTCGGGATTTCGGGTTCGCTCCGCAAAGGTAGCTTCAACACATTGCTGGTGCGGGAGGCGATCCGCGTGTTTGCGCCGGACGAACATCAGATCGCGGACTTGAATTTGCCGCTGTTCAATGAGGATCTCGAAGCTGATGGTCAACCTGCCCCAGTGTCGAAGGTCTGCGAACAGATTGCCTGGGCTGATGCGATTGTGTTCTCTACCACAGAGTACAACAAGGCCCCATCCGGTGCGATGAAGAACTTGCTGGACTGGGTGTCGCGGCCACGTCCTGCGCCGATGGTCGGCAAACCTGTCGCTGTGGTTTCGGCTTCTGCCGGAGGTGCCGGGGGCGAGCGTGCGAAATCCGCGATGTATCTCTTTCTGGTGCCGTTTCAGGTGGATCTCGTCTTTCATCCGGAAGTCAATCTGGGCAATGCCTCAGCTGCGTTCAACGATGATGGGCGGTTGATCGTCGAAGACAAACTTGCCGCTTTGGAGAAACTGATGGCGGCGCTGAAATTGCGTTTAGGGAGCTGACAACGTGGTTGTGCTGCGTTGGTTAGGCATTGCCTGCATGCTGATCGGAGCGTGCGTCCTCGTCGCAGACTCACTTTCCGGATTCAATGAAGGCGCGTTTCGCCTGAAGTCACTGGGCGAATGGTGGTTCTGGGCCGATCCCGACAGCCTGCAATTGCTGCAACCTGCTATCGAGCGTCACATCAGCCCGTACCTGTTCGACCCCTACGTGCTGACATTGTTGGAATGGCCAGCCTCCATCCAGTTCATCGTACTGGGCGCGTTGTTGTGGTTCTTTGGTCGCTCTCCCTGGCGGCGGATTGAGAAGTCCCGCCTTTAGGGCTTAGGCCTAAGGCCTCGACCTCGCAAAGCAGACACCATGATCAGGCTGCGCGCTGACGTGAACGCCTGTTCTGCGCCCGTGGGTCAGTGTCGAACAGCGCCGCAAGTTGTTCGGTTAGGGCACCCGCGAGTTGCTCCGCATCGGTGATTGTGACCGCACGTTCGTAGTACCGCGTCACGTCATGACCGATCCCGATGGCGACCAACTCCACCATGCGGCGACGCTCGACCATCGAAATGACGTCACGCAAATGACGTTCGAGATAGTTCGACGGATTGACGCTAAGGGTCGAGTCATCCACCGGCGCGCCGTCCGAGATCACCATCAGAATTCGTCGCGCTTCGTGCCTACGAATGAGCCGATTGTACGCCCACTCCAGAGCTTCGCCGTCGATGTTCTCCTTCAATAGCCCTTCGCGCATCATCAAGCCGAGATTGTTGCGCGCGCGTCGCCACGGGGCGTCGGCCTCCTTGTAAACGATATGGCGCAGGTCATTTAGACGACCGGGATTGGCAGGTCGTCCATTGGCTAGCCAATCCTCCCGAGCCTCGCCGCCTTTCCACGCCTTGGTTGTGAAGCCCAAGATTTCTACCTTGACCTGACACCGCTCCAGTGTTCGCGCCAATACATCTGCCGAGATCGCGGCAATCGAAATCGGCCGTCCGCGCATCGAACCGGAATTATCGATTAGCAGACTGACAACGGTGTCCCTGAATTCTGTGTCTTTCTCGACCTTGAAGCTGAGCGGTGTAGTCGGGTTTGCGACCACCCGCGCAAGCCGGCCGCAATCAAGTATCCCTTCCTCGAGATCGAACTCCCAGGATCGGTTCTGCTGGGCTTGCAAACGACGCTGGAGTTTGTTCGCCAGCCGGGAAACCGCGCCCTTAAGCGGTTCGAGCTGTTTGTCGAGATAAGCGCGCAGGCGCTCAAGCTCATCCTCGTCAGACAATTCTTCAGCCGAAACCACCTCGTCGAACTTCTGTGCGTAAATCTTGTAGTTCGGATCGGCGTCGGAGACAGGCCCAGCTTCGGGTCGTTCGGGCGGCGGCATGGAGTCGTCCGCCTCCATGGCCTCCATCTCGTCCATGTCTGCATCGGATTCGTCGAGACTGATCTCGACCTGCTGGCTTTCCTCCTGCTCGCCGCGCATGTCATCAGGCAGGTACTCTTCCTCCTGCCCGTCATCATCGCCGCCATCATCTCCGTCAGTTTGTTCGTCCTGGGTGTCCTCTTCGGCCTCGCTGTCGAGGTCCTCGGTTTCCTCGCGATCGGGATCGTCACCGAGCTGATCGCCATAACCAAGATCCTCGATCAACTCCCAGGCCCGCTTGGCGAACGCGGTCTGGTCCTCAAGGTCACTGTCGACATTGTCGAGACAGTCACCGACATGGCTGTCGAA
>CAYYZH010000070.1:14194-19532 GCA_964475765.1 uncultured Limibaculum sp. | reverse complement strand
GCGGTGCCAGCGGCGACGAACGTCCAGATGATCGCGGGCAGCAGCAGGCCCATCGAGGTCGCCATCAGGAGCACGAGATAGACCCGGCCCTTGTCGCGGGCCTCGTCGTTGCCCTTGTGCGTGACCAGCGGATAGGTCGAAACAGTCAGGATCTCGTAGAACAGGAACAGCGTGAAGAGGTTGCCCGCGAACGCGATCCCCATGGCCGACGAGATGGCGATGGCAAAGCAGATGTAGAACGGCGTCTGCCGCGGCTCGTTGTTCCCGCGCATATAGCCGATGGAATAGACCGAATTGACGATCCACAGCGTCGAGGCGATGCAGGCGAACAGCATCCCCAGCGGCTCGACCGAGAACGCGATCTCGATGCCGCCGAAGACCTCGCCCCAACTCACGGCGGGGCGTTCGCCGGCCAGCACCATGGGCAGCAGGTTGACGACGACCACCCAGAAGAGCGCGGCCGCGGTGGCAAGCGTCACCGCCTCGCGCAGATTTCGGTTGAAACCGGTGATGGCGATGCCAAGCGCGCCGAGCGCGGGGATGGCCATCGCAAGCTGGATCAGAAGCGCCCCGCTCATTGTCCACCCCATCCGGCCAGAAGCTCACGCGCGGCGTCTCCGGCAACGCCTGCCGAGAGATCGGTCCAGATGCCGAAATAGATGGTCGCGGCGGCGAGCACCCATGTGACGGCAACCATCTCGATCGGCGGCGTTCGTACGACCTTGGCGACGGGCTCGCGGAACCACGCGACCTCAACCACCCGCCCGACATAGAAGACGGCGAGGACCGAGGAGACGACGATCACCGCAACGAGCCACCAGTGTCCGGCCTCCGCCGCGCCCTGAATGAGGAACCATTTGGAGACAAAGCCTGCCGTGCCCGGCACCCCGATGAGGCCAAGCCCTGCTACCACGAAGGCGGCCATGGTGAGCGGCATAGCGCGACCGATGCCCGCGAGGTTTTCGATGCGGGTCACGCCAGTCGAATAGAACACGCACCCAACTGCGAGGAACAGACACGCCTTGATGATCGCGTGATTGAACAGGTGGGAGATGCCACCGGTCAGCCCAGCCTCGGAGACCAGCGCGATCCCGAGGATCATGTAACCGACCTGCGCGACCGAGGAATAGGCGAGCATCCGCTTGATGTTGACCTGATAGATCGCGCTCATCGAGGCGACCAGCATGGCGAGCACCGCGAGGACCAGCAGAAGCTCTGCCGCTGGCGTCTGACCGAAGGTGAAATCGACGCCGAACACCGAGAAGAGAAAGCGGAGCAACAGGTAGACCGCGACCTTCGTTGCTGTCGAGGCAATGAACGCCGTCGCCACCGTGGGGGCATAGGCATAGGCGTTGGGCAGCCAGAGGTGCAGTGGGAAGATTGCAAGTTTCAGCCCGATGCCGATTGTGATGAAGGCGAGACCGGCTACAAGCGGGCGGCTGCTCTCGGTCTCGTTGAGCAGGTTCGCGATGTCATAGAGGTTCAGCGACCCGGTCATCGAGAAGAGGAACCCGACGCCGACAACATAGAAGGTCGCGCCGACGGTGCCGATGACGAGGTACTGAAAGGCCGCAACCAGCGCGCGCCGTTCGGAGCCGAGCGCGATCAGCGTGTACATCGCGAGGCTCGAGATCTCCATGAAGACGAAGACGTTGAACGCGTCCCCGGTGATCGCCATGCCCAGCAGCCCGGCCATGCACATGAGGTACATGGAGTAGTACCAGCCCTGCTTTTCCGGAGCGATCTCGACATTGATCGAGCGCGGAGCATAGAGCGCGACCAGTGCCCCCATGATCGAGACCAGAACCAGGAGATAGGCGTTCGCCAGATCGATCCGGTATTCGATGCCCACAGGTGGCGCCCAGCCGCCCATGGCATAGGAGATCGTGCCGCCGGACTGCACCTCGGCCAGCAGGGCAAAGGCGATGGCCGGCATCGCCAGCGAGCAGGCCACCGTCACGATCCAGCAAAGCGCTGACTTGCGCAGAACGGCGCAGAGCACGGACCCGATCAGCGGCACCATGACCTGCAGCGCGGGCAGGTGGTCTTCGACGTGGAAGGCGGCTGCGCTCACTCCGGCTCCTCCATGCCGGAATGATCCTCGCGGTCGACCACTTCGGTGATCTCGTCTTCCTCGATGGTGCCGTAGGCCTCATGGATGCGGACGGTCAGCGCCAGACCCAGCGCCAGCGTCGCAACGCCCACGACAATCGCGGTGAGGATCAGGACGTGGGGCAGTGGGTTGGAATAGACCGTTTCCGTCTCGTTGATGATCGGCGGTGTGCCGCCAAGGATCTTTCCCGGCGTAAGATAGAGGAGATAAACCGAGGTCTGGAAGATCCCGAGGCCGACGAGCGTCTTGATCATGTTCGAGCGCGCCGCAACGATATAGAGCCCGGCGCACATCAGAAAAATGGTGATCCAGTAGTTGTAGTTGGTCGCCAGCGCCTGGAAGAGCGGGCCGTCGGCAAAATCAGTCATCGGGCCGCCCCCTGCCTGCGAAACTGTAGAAGATCGTCAGCATCGTACCGGTGACGGTGACAAGAACGCCGATTTCCACGAGGAACACGCCCCAGTGCTGGCCGTGAATGGCGTCGTAGGTACCGATCTTTTCCCCGGCATGGAGAAGGACGTTGTAGTTCAGATACTCCCCGCCCATGATCATCGACCAGACGCCGACGCCCGCATAGATCAGGACGCCGAGCGGAACCATCAGCTCGACCGACCATTTCGGCACCGCTCGCAGGGCCGCATTCATGCCGAAGATGATGGCGTAGAGGATGATCGCCGCTGCGATGATCACGCCGGCCTGAAAGCCTCCGCCTGGTCCGAAATCGCCGTGCAACTGCACGTAAAGCCCGAACATGATGATGAACGGGATGAAGAGTTTGGCTGCGACGCGCAGGATCACATCAAGACGCATGACATGCCTCCGGTCGAAGGGGTGCGTCTGATGCCATCATGACGTGCTCCACCGTTTCAGGAGCAGCATCACACCGATGCCCGCGGTGAAGATCACGGTCACTTCGCCGAGCGTATCGAAGCCGCGATAACTCGCCAGAACCGCGGTCACGACATTGGGGATGTCGGTCTCGGCCATGTTGTTCGCGATATACTCCGCGCCGACATGGGTGTTCACAGGCTGGGCCGCGACACCAAAGGGCGGCAGGTCATAGGTGCCATAGATCAGCATCGCGCCGGTCCCGACAGAGACGATAAGGGGAATGGCGGGCGAGAAACGCGGCGGGGCTTCGTACATCTTGGTGAGATAAAGCGCGCCAAGCACCAGAACCGTGGAGATCCCGGCGCCTACGGACGCCTCGGTCATCGCCACGTCCACCGCATCCAGCACGATCATCACGCTGGCCATGAGGAAGGAGTAAGCCCCCGACAGCACGACCACGGCAAAGAGGTTGCGCGTCTGGATGATGCCCAGCGTGATCAACGCCAGCAGCGTCAGCAGGACCATGTTGATCAGGAGTTCGATGGCTTGTCCTCCTGCTCCGCAGCCAACTCCGCCTCGCCATCGGGCGGCAGATCCAGCGGCGTCTCGGGGTCCTCGACCTGCTCGGACACCAGCGGTTGGGCCAGGCGGACGGCAAGCTCCGGATAGATTTCGGCGCAGTCGGTCTCGCGCAAGGCCCCGCTCGCATCGGCCAGAAGCGGTTTCTCACCGTCATGCAGCGCCGCGCGGGCCAGCGCATGGCTTGCCACCGCGCCGGTCGTGTAGAGCACCAGCAGGATGATGATCAGGCGCACCAGAACCGTCCAGTCATCGGTCTGCGTCAACATCCCGAACACCAGAAGCCCGACCCCGAGTGTATCGCTGACCGAAGTCGCGTGCATGCGCGTGAAGACATCCGGCATCCGGTTCAGCCCGATGGCCCCAACCACGCAGAAGAAGCCCCCCGCAAGCAAAGCCGCCCAGCCGACGATGTCGAGGAGGACGCTCATCCCTTGCCCTCGGTGTCGCCTTCGCCGTGATCGTAGCCAAGCGCGCCGTAGCGGAAGAATTTCAGCACCGCGAGCGTGCCGATCATGTTCAGGAGCGCATAGGTAATCCCGACATCGAGAAACTCGGGCCGGTCCGTCAGGAACCCGAAGAGCGCCAGCAACATGATCGCAAAGGTGCCGATCGAATTGACCGCCAGCAGCCGGTCGAACGCCGTCGGGCCGCGCAGCGCCCGCACCACCGCCAGCGACAGGGCAACCAGCACCGCGATGATAGCGGCGGCAAACATCAGGCGCCTCCGCCTTCGAACCACGCCACCCGGCGGTTCATCTCGTCGTCGTCGAACCCTTCTGCGCCGGACCGCTCGATGGCATGAACCCAGAGCGCCCGGCCCTTCTCGGTCGCCTCAACCGTGATCGTGCCGGGCGTCAGGGTGATCGAGTTGGCATAGGTCGTCAGGCCCACAGCGGTTTTCTGATCCGCCTCGACCTTGACCAGCGTTGGCGAGATCGGCAGCGACGGCGCAAGGATCAGCCGCGTGACGTTCAGACCGGACAAAACAATCTGCCAGAGCAGCCATGGCCAGTAGAAAACCGCGCGCGGGATCAGGCCAACGGGAAAGCCCTCCTCATCGGTGATACCCTTGACCCAACAGAACAGCACGACAAGGACCGAAAGAACTGCGCCGAAGGCCACCAGCCACCACGCGTAGTGGCCCGACAACAACAGCCAGTACACAAAAAGGGTGAGGACGATGAGGATCAGCCGCATCGGCAGGGTTCTTCCCTTTCAGCCGAGAAATCGAAGTTTCGACAGGTCTAGCACACGCCAGTCACGCTGCAAGCGACACAACGCGGTCGGTGGGAATTTTTGCGGCCGGGGCGTGGCGCGCCAGAGACCTTGGGATCACCGGCCTAACGCCCGCCTGACGATCGTCTGACGGGTCACGCAGTATGGTTCTCGCTGCTCGATCCGGGCCGAACTGCTCAGAGCCCGGTGTTGCGCATTATTGCAAAGGAAAGGAATTCGCCATGCCCATCGTCGCAGATTTCACCGTCATCCAGGACGGCAATGTCACCATCGGAGACAACAACGCCTCGTTCATCAAAACCTTCAGCACGGGTGGGCGGCACAACAGCTCGGCGATGCTGATGCTGAATGTCCGCGGCCTTGCCGATGGGCACGCCGCCGTGCGGATCAACGGGGACTTTCAGAAGGCCCTCCAGCCGCACGCAGATGGCGATTCCTCTCGCTGGTACTCCCAGCACATGGTGCTGCCCTCGTCGCTGCTCAGCCCGAACGCTAATCAGAACGAGTTGCGCATCGACCGGGTCGAAGAGAACGACAATGTCAGCGGGTCGTTCGATGACTTTGTCATCCGGGATG
>CAYYZH010000070.1:0-14184 GCA_964475765.1 uncultured Limibaculum sp. | reverse complement strand
TTTCTTCCACCAGCAAGCCTGAAGACTGCGCCGCGGAGCGGATGCCCCCCGGCGCAACCGCGTCCTTGCGCAAAGCGCTATTGAACCGTCCGGGCCAGAAGATATGTCATCACGGGATGACGGCTCTGGATACGCTCACGAAACGGATTGCGGCCTGCACGCTGTGCGCGGACAGGTTTGCCGCGACCGAAACCGCACATCAGCCGCGCCCGGTGGTCTACCCGTCGACCACGGCGCGGGTGATCATCGTCGGGCAGGCTCCCGGCGCGCGGGTTCATGCCTCGGGCATTCCCTTTGACGACCCTTCCGGTGATCGGCTCCGCGATTGGCTGGGTGTTGATCGCGATACCTTCTACAATCGCGAGAAACTGGCCATTGTGCCGATGGCGTTCTGTTTTCCCGGCTATGACGCCAAGGGCTCGGACCTGCCCCCTCCGAAAATCTGCGCCGAGACGTGGCGCAAGGAGCTGTTGGCGACGATGCCGCAGATCGAACTGACCCTGGTCATTGGCCAGTACGCGCAGGCATGGCATATGGGGCGGGCACGTAAGCGTACCCTGACCGAGACCGTAAAGGCCTGGCAAGACTATGGCCCCGACCTGCTACCGCTCCCGCATCCCTCCTGGCGCAACACCGCCTGGCTCAAGAAGAACCCGTGGTTCGGAACGGACGTGCTGCCGTGGCTGAGGGCGCGCGTATCCGACCTTCTTGGATAGCGGCGGCATTGTGCGTGCTCGGTTTAACCGCATGTTCCGCCGGTGGTCCGCTGACCGTGGAAGCTGAACGCGCAGCCGTGGACGACACCGGTATCAGCCTGAAGGCTGCCGATGGATCGGCGCTTGCCGCAACCGTCTGGGGGCCTGCGCAGCCCCGCGCAATTCTGCTCGCCCTGCATGGCTATGGCGATCACGGGCAGAGCACATTCGAGAAGGCCGCAGCCTTCTGGGCCGAACAGGGTGTTCGTACCATCGCCCCCGACCAGCGCGGCTTCGGGCGCAACCCGTCGCGCGCGAAATGGCCGGGCGCCGGGGCGCTGATTGCCGATGCGGTCGCCGCATCAAGCCAAGTGCGCCGCGAAAACCCCTGCACGCCCCTTGTGGTCCTCGGCCATTCCATGGGCGGCGGGGTGGTGATGGCCGCCGCTGCCGAAGGGCTTGAGGCCGATGCTCTGGTGCTGGCCGCGCCAGCAATCTGGGGCGGGACCAAGCTCAATCCGTTCCATCGCTTCCTCGCCTGGACCGCGGCGCTGGTTGTCCCGGACCGGCGCTTTACCGGCGAAGGCGTCGTGCGCATTCAGGCCAGCGACAACATCGAGGCCCTGCGTGCGCTGGGCCGCGATCCGCTGTACCTCTCGCCTCCCTCCGCCCGCGAGATCATGGGATTGGTGCGTGTAACCGACCGCGCCGCCGCTGCGGCCAGTACCATCGAGAAACCGGCGCTGATGCTGCTTGGGGACAAGGACCAGATCGTGCCGAAACGCGCCGTGCGTGATGTTTTTGCGCGACTTCCCGGTGAGACCCGCACCATCGACTATGCCGAGGGCTGGCACCTCTTGTTCCGCGATCTGCAGGCCGAAACTGTCTGGCGCGATGTCGCGGACTGGACCCTTCAGCAGCCGGGGCCGCCGACATGCGCTGCCGAGGATCGGACATGACTGAAACGCCCCCACCCCTGCAACAACTCCACGCTGATGCGTTGGCCGCTGACACCGAGACGGCCTGGATGCAGTTCTACCAGACGCTGGCTGGAACATCGCTGATCGTTCCGCTGACCGAGGGCGCGGGAGAGACCGCCAAGCCTCAGCTAGTCGATCACGATGGTCTCAGCGCCGTTCAGGCCTATGCCGGGATGGACCTTTTTGCGAGCGCGGTGCGGGTGCCAACGGACTATGCCGAGCTTGATGGCGCGCAGCTTTGCGGCCTGCTCGAGGGTCAGGCCACGCCGCTTCTTGTGCAGGTCGAGGGGGCAGGGATGCCGCTCCTGATCGACACGAAAGCGCAGGAGTGGATCTCCTCCACATTCGGGGCCGAAGTGACGCGCCGCGCGACAGAAGGGGTCAGCGTGGCGGCACCCGAACTGCCGGATCTTACCCTGATGCAGGCTTTGGGTCAGGCGGTCGGCGCGCTGGGCGCGGATTGCCCGGAGGCGTGGCTCGTGACCTTAAGCGGGGCTGAGGTCGAGCCCGAGCTTGTACTGGTGCTTGGCCTGTCAGATCAGGCCGCGCGCATGGAGGCGGAGATCGCCGAGACTGTCACCCGTTCGATCCAGGCCGTGACGGAACAACGCTTTGCTGTGGCCTGCCCGGACCGGGGCTCGGCGTTGATGGCAAGCGCCCGCAAACACGGCATCGGCATCGGCGGGGATGGATAGTGTCTTCTTTGATTTGAAGGCTGTTGCTCCCACTCCGGACCGCAGGACTTATACCGTCCCGAAGCCCTGGATCAGATGCCTGAGCCCCAGCGAAGCTCCGAGCACGATGGATGCGAGAACAATCGGCGCGCTGAAGGTCAGCGTGGAGAACGCGCTGAGCCCTTGTCCAACCGAACAGCCGAGCGCCAGCACAGCCCCGATGCCCATCAGTGCGCCGCCCAGAATCTGGCGGCCCAGTTCTTGCGGGTCATCACAGGCCTCCCACCGAAACTGCCCATTGTAGATGCTGCCGATCAGCGCGCCGACGACGACACCGGCCACGGAGCCGATTGCAAAGCTGAGGCCATCACCGCTGCCGGTCATCATGAACAGCATCGTCTCGCCGACCGGCGCGGTGAAACTGTGGGACTCGACCGGGACAATCTCGAAACTGTGTCGGGCGAGGAGGCTTGTTCCCACCCAGCCCGAGATGATCGCAACGCCGACGATCAGGCCGGACGCGACCTGGCTTGTGTTCGCGCGAAACTCCGGATCGACCAAAGCCCAGAAAACCAATGCGCCGGCGACGATCAAAGCTGGCCACAACGTCCCGATTCCAAATAGGTCCGATAGGGCATGCGCATAGCCGAGCGCCTGACCGGGCTCTGCCTCTCCCGTTGCAAAGAACATGACGCGCAGCGATGCGAGCGGGCCCGACAGCACCGCGTAGGCCGCGATCCCCATGACCACGACGATCACGAGTGCGCGCAAATCGCCGCCGCCCAGCCGGGCCAGTGCGCCATAGCCGCAGTTGCCGGCAATCGCCATGCCATAGCCAAAGATCAGACCGCCGGTGATGCTGGCAACCGGGTTCCAGGCCAGCCGGGCATAAAGCGTCTGACCGAGATCGACCCAACCGACCTCCGCGAGCAAAAATGTGCCGGCGATCCCGAAGGCCAGCGCCAGCGCCCACATCCGGATGCGATTGAAACTGTTCGCATAGAGCGCATCTTCGATGGCGCCCAGTGTACAGAACCGGCCACGCCGCGCAGCCAACCCCAGCAATATGCCGCCGACCATGCCCAGCAGCCCGGGCATCAGCCACCAATCAGCGAAAGCCATAGCCTTCCTCCCAAGGCGTCAGGCGTCGGGCTCGTCCTTTTTGCAGAACATATCGTAGACGATTTCGATCATGCGCTTTGCGCGCTCGTCGCCCAGCCTGTAGTAGATCGTCTTGCCCTCGCGCCGGAAGTCCACCAACCCTTCCATGCGCAGCCGCGCGAGTTGTTGCGATACCGCGGCCTGTCTCGCCGCGAGAAGATCTTCGAGTTCCGTGACCGACTTCTCGCCCGAGGCGAGGTTGCAGAGAATCAGGAGGCGTCCCTCATGGGACAACGCTTTGAGAAAGTTCGTCGCCCTCTGAGCGTTCTCCATGATCTCGTCGAGTTCGGCCTCATCGAGCCCGTCATCGAACACCGGCAGTGCCATACGTCAAACCCTCAATTCGTTGGCGCAGGGGTGTCCTGCGATCCCGAACCTGCTGTGTCCGGCAGTTTCTCGAGCAGTCTTGCGAGTAGCCCCCAGAAGAAGTCCTCGCCCGGATATCCCTCGATGCGCCCGATTTCCTGTCCATCTTCTACCAGAATGAAGGTCGGTGTGTATTGCGGGCGACTGGCAAACTCCACCCCCTGCGGAAAGGCGCCGTGGATGTCGACACGGACCAGCGGCGCGCGTTCGCCTTCGGTTGTCTTGTGGTAGACGACGCCGATCTCTTCATTCCACCGGTCGCACCAATGACACCATTTCTCCTCGAACATCAGGAGTTCGGCGGCTTGTGCTCCGGGTGCTGTGACCGGCAATACGGTCAGCACGGCGGCGACGAGCATGGAAGCGATTGACCTCATCCCAAACATATATACATTTTTGCATATGTTTGGCCAGTGGATTCGCAACGCCCACACGGTTTCGTGTAGGGTTTCCCAGACGGCATCCGATGGGCTTTGACGTCGGATATGGCGCGGCCATGCTGGCCGGTCTGGCATCGTTTCTGACGCCGTGCATCCTGCCAATCGTGCCATTCTACCTTTGCTACATCTCGGGCATCACGTTTGGCGAGCTGACGGGCAAGGATGGTGAGACCGCGTCAGCGGGGCGCGGGCGCATCATTCTGGCAGCGGTCATGTTCGCCATCGGCATGGTCGTGGTGTTCGTCGCGCTCGGGGTTGCCGCAAGCGCGCTGGGCCAACAAGTGCGGGCGTGGTCTGAGGAACTGCGCTGGACCGCAGCGGCGATCATTCTCGTGCTCGGCCTGCACTATCTCGGTGTCTTTCGCATCGGCTTCCTGATGCAGGAGGCCAGATTCGACACTGGCAACACGCCGCCCCGCATTTTCGGCCCGCTTTTGGTCGGCATGGCATTCGCGTTTGGCTGGACGCCCTGCGTTGGACCGATCCTCGCCGTGATCCTCTTCAAGGCAGCAGATGCCACCTCCGTCACCGATGGCGCGCTGTTGCTATTGGCGTACGGGATCGGGATGACGCTGCCTTTTGTCATTGCAGCCGTCTTCATCGGACCGTTCCTGAACTGGGCAAAGGGCATCCGCAAACATCTGCCGGTCATCGAGAAGGGGATTGGCGCGGTGCTGGTCCTGTTCGCCGTCATGATCGGCACGAACTCGGTCAACGTCATCGCGGGCTGGATGCTGGACGTGGCACCGGACCTTGGACTTCTTCAGTAACTCGGCACTTCTGCAATGGGGAGAAACCACATGCGCATGTTCATGACGATGATCGCGGGTCTTTTGATGATCACGCAAGCCCATGCGGCGGAGCTGGGCGAGGATGGGCTCTACAAGCAGACCTGGATGCCGGTGACGTTCAAGGACATGGCCGAGGATCTCGAAACCGCGAAGGACGAGGGCAAGCGCCTCGCGATCATGTTCGAGCAGCGCGGATGCATCTATTGCAAGGAACTGCACGAGAAGGTGTTCAGCGATCCGGAGGTCGCCGACTACATCAAGGCCAACTTCATGGTCGTGCAGATGAACCTTTTCGGCGACGAGGAGGTCACCGACTTTGATGGCGAGGCGCTGCCCGAGAAGGAGATGGCGCAGCGTTGGGGCGTGGTTTTCACGCCGACCATCATGTTCCTGCCGGAAGATCTGCCAGACGGCCCGGCCAACACATCCGCGGTTGCCACCATGCCCGGCGCGTTCGGAAAATTCACGACCCTGCACATGTTCCAGTGGGTCGCCGAGCGTGGCTATGACTCGGATGAGCACTTCCAGAAGTACCATGCGCGCAAGCTCGAGGCCGCGCAAAGCAACTGACGCGGCCTGAGGGATCTCAGGTGAAATCAAAAATTCAATTTTTTGAATTTAACGGTTGGATTCCTCGCGACGCTGTGGTTACGCTCGCGCAAAAGAAGTGTGAAAAAGCTGCACGCGAATAACTGCACCTGGGGAGGATAGGGATGCGCAAACTCGCTACACTGGCTTTGGCCGCTGTGCTTGTTCCCGGCATTGCCATGACCGAGACCGTCGCGCCCAGCGACGTGAAGTTCGAAGACGGCGCAGTGACCGCGTCACTGACCGGGGCTGCCGGAGATCCGGTGAAGGGTAAGGACTGGTTCGTCGGGCGCAAGCTTGGCAACTGTCTCGCCTGTCACGAAAATTCCGACGCCTCGAACGAGTCGTTCCACGGAGAAGTTGGCCCGTCGCTGGACGGTGCCGGCGATCGCTGGAGCGAAGCGGAACTGCGCGGTATCGTGTCGAACTCGAAAATGATGTTCGATGGCACGATCATGCCGTCCTTCTACAATGTCAGCGGATATAACCGGCCGCTGAAAGACTTCGATGGCAAGACGATTCTCTCCGCCCAGCAGGTTGAGGACATCGTCGCCTACCTGCTGACGCTCAAAGAACAGTAACGGAGGTTCAGATGGAACTGACCAGACGTCAGGCCATGATCCTGGGAGCAGGGGCCGCTGCGGCGACCGCTTTGCCGCTCCCGGTATTGGCCGAAGAGAACGGAGCCGCCGACGTGATCAAGGCGTTCACCGGCGGCGCTGAGGTGAAGGATGGCGGCGTCGAGATCGGCGCACCCGAGATCGCCGAGAACGGCAACACGGTTCCGGTGGAAGTGAGCGCCGATGGCGCAGCCTCCATCCTGCTCGTTTCGATGGGCAATCCGCGCCCCGAGGTGGCCACGTTCAACTTCGGCAAGCTCGCTGCGGCTTCAAGCGCCAAGACGCGGATCCGGCTGGCCGGAACCCAGGACCTGGTCGCTGTGGCAAAACTGAAGGATGGCTCATTCGCGCAGGCAAGCCGTTCCGTGAAAGTCACCATCGGCGGCTGCGGCGGCTGATCGCGAGAGGAGGACAAGAGATATGGCTAAAGTCAAACCCCGCGTCAAAGTGCCGAAGAAGGCCAAAGCCGGCGATGTGATCACCATCAAGACGCTGATCAGTCACCCGATGGAAACCGGTCTTCGCAAGGACAAGAAAACCGGCGATCTGATCCCGCGCAAGATCATCAACAAGTTCGTCGCGACCTTCGAGGGCGAAGAAGTTGTGAACGTCGCGATCGATCCCGCCGTGTCGGCGAACCCGTATTTCGAGTTCGACATGACGGTCCCCGGTCCGGGCACGGTCCGGTTCGAATGGACCGACGATGACGGCACCGTCTACGACCTGGAAAAGACGATCAAAGCCGCCTGACCATAAAGAAGCGGCAAGCAGGGAGGGAAATATGAAGTACCCAATGATCGGGCTAACGGCGGCCGCGGTCTCGATTGCCGGATGGGCCGCCATGGCCGGTCCGGGCCCCGATGACGACAAGCTTGTCATCGAAGGCACCGAGATCGTCACCGAAGTCAAAGCCCCCGAAGGCCATCCGCTGGACATCGTCTATTCCGGCTGGCGGTTCCGTACTGACGAGACCCAGGCGCTCGAAGCCGATGACTTCGAGAACCCGGCCATGGTCGCGGTCGAGTACGGTCTGGAGTTGTGGGAGACGCCGGCAGGCAGCTCCAACAAGTCCTGTGCCGACTGTCATGGCGACGTCGAGAGCATGAAGGGCCTGCGGGCCAACATGCCCCGCTGGAGCGAAGCCAAGGGCAAGCCGGAAAGCCTCGAGCACATCATCAACGCTTCGATCGCTGAACATCAGGGCGCTGAGGCGTGGAAATGGGAAAGCCCCGAGATGCTGGCGATGACCTCGCTGATCGGCATGCAGTCCCGCGGGATGGCGATGACCGTCCAGACCGACGGGCCGATGGCCGAGTGGGTCGAGAAGGGCAAGGACCTCTACTACACCCGCGTCGGTCAGCTCGACATGTCGTGCAGTCAGTGCCACGAGGACAACTACGGCAACATGATCCGCGCCGACCACCTGAGCCAGGGAAACATCAACGGCTTCCCAACCTATCGGTTCAAGTGGCAGGGGCTTGGCTCGCTGCATCGCCGGTTCTCGGGCTGCATGAAGAACATTCGCGCGACGCCGTTCAAACGCGGCTCGGACGAGTTCGTGGCGCTTGAGGCGTATCTCGCCTGGCGTGGCGCGGGCCTCGGGATCGAGACCCCGGCCGTTCGCAACTGAATCCTCCCGGACGTGCCCGGTCAAACGGGCGCGTCCACTTTCGTTTAGCCCTTTAGGACGAGACCAGCCGCCGCGCGCCAAAGGGATGTGCCCTGGGGCGTGACCGGATGCGGCTTGGCAAATGCAATGGAGCGCGGCGATGATTTCCCGGCGGGATTTCCTTCAGGTCAGTGTGGCAGCCTCTGCGTTGGTCGGTGCCTCCGGCCTTGGCCAGTGGGCACGGGTCGCGGCCCAGCAGGCACTGACGCAGGATCAGTTGCTCGAGTTTGAGCCGCTGGGCAATGTCACGCTGATCCACCTCACGGACCTCCATGCGCAGCTCAAACCGGTCTATTTCCGCGAGCCTGGGATCAACATCGGGATGGGCGAAGCCGCGGGTCAGCCGCCGCATGTGACGGGCAAGGATTTCCTCAAGCTCTACAATATCGAAGCGGGCTCGCCGGGGGCCTATGCGCTGACCAATCAGGATTTTGTGTCCCTCGCCAAGGGCTATGGCCGGGTCGGCGGCATGGACCGTGTCTCGACCGTCGTGAATGCGATCCGCGCGGAACGGCCCGAGGCACTGCTGCTCGATGGCGGCGATACCTGGCACGGTTCCTACACTGCGCAGCAGACCGCAGGTCAGGACGTCGTCAACGTCATGAACCTGTTGAAGCCCGACGCGATGACCTCGCACTGGGAATTCACGTTCGGCATCGACCGGGTGAATGAGATTGTCGAGGGGCTGGATTTCCCGTTCCTCGGCGCGAACATCTTTGACAACGAATGGGAAGAGCCGGCCTACGAGCCCTATTCCATGTTCGAACGCGGCGGCGCGAAGATCGCAGTGATCGGGCAGGCGTTCCCGTACATGCCCATCGCCAACCCGAGCTGGATGTTCCCCGGTCTCAGCTTCGGCATTCGCGAGGAGCGGATGAAGGAGATGGTTGCCGAGGTGCGCGACGAGGGCGCCGATGTCGTCGTGGTGCTCTCGCACAACGGCTTCGATGTCGACCGCAAGATGGCGGCGCAGGTCGAGGGGATCGACGTGATCCTCTGCGGGCATACCCATGACGCGCTGCCCGAGCCATTGATGGTGGGCAAGACGGCGCTGATCGCCAGCGGGGCCAACGGCAAGTTCATCAGCCGTATCGATCTCGATGTGCAGGGTGGCGGGGTCCAGGGGCTGCGCCACAAGCTGATCCCGATCTTCTCCGATGTCATCGCACCGGATCCGGAGATGACGGCCCTGATCGACGCGCAGCGTACGCCTTTTGCCGATCAGTTGTCCGAGGTGCTCGGCCATACTGACAGCGTGCTCTACCGGCGCGGCAACTTTAACGGCACATGGGACGATCTGATCTGCAACGCGCTGATCCAGGAGCGCGAGGCGGACATTGCACTCAGCCCCGGCTTTCGCTGGGGGCCGAGCCTGTTGCCGGGCGATCCGATCACCCGCGAGGATCTGCACAACGCGACCGCAATGTCTTACCCGGCGGCGTACCGCACCGAGTTCACCGGCGCCTTCCTGCACGAGATCCTCGAGGACGTCGCGGACAACCTCTTCAACCCCGATCCCTACTACCAGCAGGGCGGTGACATGGTGCGTGTCGGCGGCATGGGCTATCACATCGACGTCTCCAAACCGCAGGGCAGCCGGATCACCAACATGACGCTGCTCAGGACCGGAGAACCGATTGATCCGGCCAAGACCTACATCGTCTCGGGCTGGGCTTCGGTGAACGAGGAAACCGAAGGGCCGCCCATCTGGGAGGTGGTCGAGGCGCATATCAAGCGCGTGGGCCGGGTGAAGATCGACCCGAACCAGTCGGTTAAAGTCACGGGCACCTGAATTTACGTGAATTTCATGTGGAATACGCGTGTTGCATTCAATAGAGTGAATGTAAGCGCCTGAGAATCGGAGGCACGACCCGATGTCTGAAGACACGTTCAAACCCAGCCGCCGCGGCTTTCTGGCCGCCGGTCTTGGCGCAGGCGGTGCAGCTTTGGCCGGGACTGCCCGCGCCGCGGACGATCCCGCGATCGTCGAGGTCCAGCCCTGGGCGCAGGAGTTGGGAGAGGGCGTCGATGCCCGCCCCTACGGCACGCCCTCGCAATTTGAACAGCACGTCGTCCGGCGCAACGTGCCTTGGCTGACGGCAGATCCGGTCAGCTCGGTCAACTTCACGCCGCTGCACGAGCTGGATGGGATCATCACGCCGAACGGGCTTTGCTTTGAGCGCCATCACTCTGGCATCGCCGAGGTCGATCCCGCCAAATACCGGCTGATGATCAACGGTCTGGTCGACCGGCAACTGGTCTTCACGCTTGATGATCTCAAACGCTTCCCGCGCACGAACCGGGTGCACTTTCTCGAATGTGCGGCGAACAGCGGGATGGAGTGGCGCGGCGCGCAGCTCAACGGCTGCCAGTTCACCCACGGCATGATCCACAACGTGATGTACACGGGCGTCATGCTGAAGGACATTCTGGCCGAAGCCGGTGTGAAGACGTCGGCCAAATGGCTGCTGCCCGAGGGCGCGGACGCGTCCGCCATGACCCGCTCGATCCCTATGGAGAAAGCGCTCGACGATTGCATGGTCGCGTTCAAGATGAACGGCGAGGCGCTGCGCCCTGAACAGGGTTATCCCGTCCGGCTGGTCGTGCCCGGTTGGGAAGGCAACATGTGGGTCAAGTGGCTGCGCCGGATCGAGGTCGGCGATCAGCCCTGGCATCACCGCGACGAGACGTCGAAATACACCGAACTTCTGGGCGACGGCAAAGCGCGCCGGATCACCTGGGAGATGGACGCGAAATCTGTCATCACCAACCCGAGCCCGCAGGCGCCAATCACTCATGGGCCGGGCCCGATGGTGCTGACCGGCGTTGCCTGGTCGGGGCGTGGCACGATCCCGCGTGTGGATGTCACGCTGGACGGCGGCAAAAACTGGGTTGAGGCGCGGATGGATGGCCCGTCCTTGGACAAGTCCATGCACCGCTTCTACCATGAGTTCAATTGGGACGGGCAGCCCCTGCTGCTGCAAAGCCGGGCGCATGACAGCACCGGATATGTCCAGCCGACCAAGGATGCGCTGCGCACCGTGCGGGGCGAGAACTCAATCTACCACAACAATGGCATCCAGACCTGGTATGTGAACGAGCAGGGAGTGGCAGAGAATGTCGAGATTTCTTAAAGCCGCCGCCGCCCTTGCTTTCCTCAGCGGTCCGGCCTTCTCCGGTTCAGTTCTGGCCGAGCCGTTGGGCCTGGGCCGTGCAGCCACCGATGCCGAGGTCAAGGCCTGGGATATCGATATCCGCCCCGATGGTGCAGGTCTTCCGCAGGGCAGCGGCGATGTGCTGACCGGCGAGGAAGTCTATCTCGAGAAATGCGCCATCTGTCATGGCGACTTCGCCGAAGGGGTCGACCGCTGGCCCGTGCTGGCGGGCGGGGACGACACACTGGACTCCGACGATCCGGTCAAGACCATCGGGTCGTACTGGCCCTATCTCTCGACTGTTTGGGATTACGTGCACCGGGCCATGCCGTTCGGTGAGGCGCAAAGCCTGACGGATGACGAGGTCTATGCGATCACCGCGTATCTCCTTTACTCCAACGATCTGGTCGATGACGAGTTCGAATTGAGCCACGAGAACTTTGCCGAGGTGCGTCTGCCCAACGAAGAAAACTTCTTCATGGATGACCGCGCCGATAGTCCGGTCTTTGCCAATCGCGAGGCTTGCATGACCGACTGCAAGGATGCGGTCGAGATCACCATGCGCGCGCGCGTGCTGGACGTGACGCCCGAGACCGAGGAGATCAAGGAACAGGCAGAAGATCAGGCCACCGAAACTCAGGGCAGCGAACAACAGGCGGCCGTGACAGAAGTCAAAACCGAACCCGAACCGGTGGCCGCACTGGACGAGGCATTGGTCGCCAAAGGCGAAAAGGTCTTCAAGAAGTGCAAGGCCTGCCATCAGGTCGGCGACAGTGCAAAGAACAAGGTCGGTCCCATCCTGAACGACATCGTCGGAGCCGGTCTCGGTGCTGTCGACGGGTTCAAGTACTCCAAGGCGCTGAAGGCCAAGGCCGATGAGGGACTGGTCTGGGATGCGGCCAATCTCGACGCGTTCCTGACCAAACCGAAGAAATGGCTCAAGGGCACCAAGATGTCCTTCGCGGGCCTGAAGAAGGAAGAAGACCGCGCCGCGGTGATTGAATATCTGCGCTCGCAGGGAAAGTGACAGGGCCTCGGGGGGAGGGATCTTCCGCCGGGGCCGTTCCCGCCAAAGCGTCGCTGACTGTAGATGACCCCAAGGTCGCGCCCGAGATTCTGGCGCTGACCGGAGACAAGGAGTACGGTGAATATCTCGCGTCGGATTGCACGACCTGTCACCAGGCGGATGGCGCGGACAAGGGCATCCCGTCGATCACCGGATGGCCGCAGGAGATCTTCGTGATCGTGATGCATGCCTACAAGAACAAGGACCGGGCGCACCCGGTGATGCAGATGATGGCCGGACGGCTTTCGAACGAGGAGATCGCAGCCCTCGCGGCGTACTTTGAAGGCGCAGACCAATAACCAACAGGGGAGGATAGAATGTCACTATCAAGACGTGGATTTCTGGGAACCACCGCTGCGGCGGGCACCATGCTCTCGGCACCCGCCGTGCTGGGGGCGGGCCATCCCAGCGTGGTTGTCATCGGCGGCGGCGCAGGCGGTGCAACCGCGGCCCGGTATATCGCCAAGGACTCGAAAGGCGCGATCGATGTCACGCTGATCGAGCCGCAACGGCGCTATTACACCTGCTTCTTCTCGAACCTTGCCATTGGCGGGTTCTGGGATTTCGAGGCAACCGGGCACTCCTATGCATCGCTTGCCTCGACCCACGGCGTGAACGTCGTGCACGACATGGCAACTGCGGTGGATCGCGACGCCAAGACGGTGACCGTCGCGGGCGGCATGACGTTTGGCTATGACCGGCTGATCGTCAGCCCGGGCATCGACTTTGTGCCGGGCTCGGTGAACGGCTGGTCGCTGAACGATCAGGACGTGATGCCCCACGCCTACAAGGGCGGCACGCAGGCAGCGCTCCTGAAGGCGCAGGTCGAGGCGATGCCCGAAGGCGGCACCTATGTCATGGTCGCGCCGCCAAACCCCTATCGTTGCCCGCCGGGCCCCTATGAGCGCGTCAGCATGGTCGCCCATGTCCTCAGCCAGAAGAACCCGACGGCCAAGATCATCATCGCGGATCCCAAGCCGAAATTCTCAAAGCAAGGCCTGTTCGAAGAAGGCTGGGAAAGCCACTATTCCGGCATGGTCGAATGGCTTGGTCCCGATTTCGGCGGCGGCAACGTCACGGTGAACCCGGCCACCATGGAAGTCGACATCGATGGCGAAGTGGTCAAGGCCGATGCCTGCAACGTCATCCCGGCGATGAAGGCGGGCTGGATCGCCGAAGCTGCCGGTCTGACCAACGACGCGGGCTGGGCGCCCGTGAACGCGGCGGATCTGTCGTCGAAGATGGACCCCAATGTCCACGTCCTCGGCGATGCCTGCCAGCAGGGCGACATGCCGAAA
Source organism: uncultured Limibaculum sp. (assembly GCA_964475765.1). Lineage (GTDB taxonomy): Bacteria > Pseudomonadota > Alphaproteobacteria > Rhodobacterales > Rhodobacteraceae > Thermohalobaculum. Next base: position 681 of record CAYYZH010000070.1, on the reverse strand, counting down.
TCGGGCTTCTCGGCCAACAGTCAGGCCAAGGTCTGCGCCATGGCCGTGCGCGGCGCGCTGACGGACAGCAAGGTGTTCCCGGCGAAGTTCGCCAACACCTGCTGGTCGCTGATCGGCACCGAGGATGGCGTCAAGGGCGGCGCGTCCTATGAGGCGACCGATGAGAAGATTGCCAAGGTCAATGGTTTCGTCTCCCAGACCGGCGAAGACGCGGCGCTCCGCAAGCAGACCTATGAAGAGAGCATCGGCTGGTACAACGGCATCACCAGCGACATGTTCAGCTAGAGCGATTTTGGATCAATCAGGATAAAGAATGATCGGAAAACGACCTGACTACCGGGAGTTTTCCGATCCAATTGGATCCGAATTCGCTCGATCAGATAGGCGCCCGTCCGGTTGCGGGCGGGCGCTTACTCTTGCAGATCCCCGCTCAGGAGCAGATCGCCCAGCAGGCGATCCACCGGGGCAAAATCGTCGGTCAACATGACCAGTTCTGCCTGTCCGACCTCGCGGATCATGGCGTTCAGTGGGATCTGAACCCAGCTTCGGCCAAACCCGTAATCTGATCGCACTTCCGCCGCCGGTGTCGGCTGGTCTGATGCGATGACGATCCATGTTGTGCGGGCCTCGACCGGCCGGATCGCATCGAGATCCAGCCACAGCTCGACAACCCCAAACCGT
>CAYYZH010000069.1:0-19563 GCA_964475765.1 uncultured Limibaculum sp. | reverse complement strand
CGTGCCGAACGGGGAGAGATCCGAAATAGTGTCCTCGACGGGATCCCGCAGACATTATCCGGCATGACCCGCGCCGTGGCACTCACCAAACGCGCGGCGCGCGTCGGATTCGACTGGACTGACCCGCGGGATGTTCTCGCCAAGGTATCGGAAGAGGCGGCCGAGCTCGTCGCCGAGATCGACGCGGCGGATCACGCCAAGACCGAGGAGGAGTATGGCGACCTGATGTTCGTCATGGCCAATCTTGCACGTCATTTGAAGGTCGATCCCGAAACAGCGTTACGCCGAGCAAACGCCAAGTTCGATCGCAGGTTTCGCAGCATCGAAGACGCCTTGCGCAATCAGGGGCGCGACGTGAACGATGCCTGTCTGGCAGAGATGGATGCACTTTGGGACGAGGCCAAGCGCCGGGAGCGCGAGGCCCCGCAAGACTGACCTCAGCGTAACCCCTGCGGCATTGGGCAACAATTTACGCTTTCATCGCAATGCACTATGGAGAGCCCAGTTTTGCTTGCTATCCAACCCGAAAGGAACCCGCCATGAGCGCGATCATCGACATCACCGGACGCGAGATCCTGGACAGCCGTGGCAACCCGACCGTCGAGGTCGATGTCCTGCTTGAGGACGGCGCGCTCGGGCGAGCCGCAGTTCCCTCCGGCGCCTCCACCGGCGCGCATGAGGCGGTCGAACTGCGCGATGGCGGTGACCGGTACAAGGGCAAGGGGGTCCAGCGCGCCGTCGATGCGGTGAATGGTGAGATCCTCGAGGCACTGGCAGGGGTCGACGCAACCGCGCAGCGCTCCATCGACGAGCGGATGATCGAGCTGGATGGCACACCCAACAAGGGCCGGATAGGCGCAAACGCGATCCTTGGGGTTTCGCTGGCCGCCGCAAAGGCCGCTGCCGAAAGCCTCGGCCTGCCGCTTTATCGCTATGTCGGCGGGGTGAACGCTCGCACACTGCCGATCCCTATGATGAACATTATCAATGGCGGCGAGCATGCCGACAACCCGATCGATATTCAGGAGTTCATGATCATGCCGGTCGGTGCGAGTTCACTGGCCGAGGCCGTGCGTGTTGGCAGCGAGATCTTCCACACACTGCGCAGCGAGCTGAGTGCCGCAGGCCACAGCACAAATGTTGGAGACGAGGGCGGCTTTGCCCCGGACATCGCCTCGGCCCGCGACGCGCTTGACTTCATCATGACCAGCATCCGGAACGCGGGCTACACGCCCGGCGATGATGTCCACCTCGCCCTCGATGCAGCGTCGACGGAATTCTATGCCGACGGCAAGTATCAGATGAAGGGCGAGGGCCTCGAACTCGACAGTCAGGGCATGGCCGACTACCTCGCGGCGCTCGTCAACGACTACCCCATAATTTCAATCGAAGACGGGATGGCCGAGGATGACTGGACAGGCTGGAAGATCCTCACCGATAGCGTCGGTCAGCAATGTCAGCTTGTTGGCGATGATCTCTTTGTCACCAATCCGGAGCGTCTCGCGGATGGTATCGCCAAGGGCTGCGGCAACTCGATTCTGGTGAAGGTCAATCAAATCGGGACACTGTCGGAGACTTTGGACGCTGTGAACCTTGCTCACAAATCCTCCTACACCTCCGTGATGTCGCACCGTTCGGGCGAGACCGAGGACGCGACCATTGCCGATCTCGCGGTGGCCACGGAGTGCGGTCAGATCAAGACCGGCTCGCTCTCGCGCTCGGACCGGTTGGCAAAGTATAACCAGCTCATCCGGATCGAGCAGGAGCTGGGCACCGAAGCGATCTATGCTGGCAGATCCATCCTGAAGTGAGGCAGAGATCCCGCTGAGATTACGGGAGTAGGTTCGCCGCGCCTCTACGCCCAAGACATGTGCCCGGTTCGATAGGGCGCCTACCCCGGTTTGGGACGATTTCGTGCCGACACACCGGCATTTGGTACAAACAAACTATTTTGTATTTTCCTCCGAACAAATGTACCCTCAGCCGAACCGCAATCGGAGGATGCCCAGATGCCGGATGACCAGCCCCAGTCGAACCAGGATCAGTGGCTTGCGCGGGCCCGCAATGTTCTGCCCGCTGGGGGCTTCGGAAACTTCCCCGCAAACATCGTCATTGCACGTGGCGAGGGGGCGCATGTCTGGGACGAAGACGGTCGACAGTACATCGACTACCTGATCGGCTCCGGCCCCATGCTGGTCGGCCATTCCCATCCGGAGGTGATGGAGGCCGTCGCAGCGCAGATGCCGCTTGGCCAGACCTTCTTTGCAAACAACGCGCGTGGGATCGAACTGGCTGAGGTCATCGTCGATGCAGTCGCTTGTGCCGACAAAGTGCGGTTTGTCTCGACCGGGGGCGAGGCGGACATGTACGCGATGCGGCTCGCGAGGGCGCACACTGGCCGCGACAAGATCCTGAAATTCGAGGGTGGATATCACGGCATGTCAGACCATGCCCTGATGAGCCTCGCACCGAAGTCTCTAGCCAATTTCCCAATGGCCATCCCAGATTCGGCAGGCATTCTTGATCACGTCAGGGACACGACCGTCGTGGCGCCATTCAACGATGCGGAGGTCTTTGTCCAGTTGCTCGACGAATTCGAGGGGCAGATCGCTGGTGTGATTGTTGAGCCACTCCAGCGTCTTGTCCCGCCCGCTCCGGGCTTTCTGGAAACCTTGCGGGCCGAAACCCAAAAGCGCGGGATCGTGCTGATCTTTGACGAGGTCGTCACCGGCTTTCGCCTCGCCTATGGAGGTGCTCAGGAGCTTTACGGTGTCACGCCCGATCTATGTACGATGGGTAAAGTTATTGGCGGCGGCTTCCCCTTGGCCGCCATAGCAGGCACCGACGACGTCATGGCCCATTTCGACAAGGACCGCGTCGGCGATGACAAGTTTACATTCCAGATAGGTACGCTGTCGGGCAATCCGGTAGCGGCGGCAGCGGGGATTAAAACGCTTGAAATCCTGAGACGACCCGGGGCCTACGATCAACTTCGCAGGTCAGGCCGGACGCTTATGACAGCCATTTCGGACGCATTTGCCAAGGCTGACATTCCAGTTGAAGTGGTTGGTGATCCGACACTGTTCGATGTTGTATTTACTGACACTACGGTCAAGGACTACCGGGGCACATTGAAGAATGATCCTGCTCAATCGCAGAGCTACAACGCGTTTCTGCGTGAGCGCGGCATCTTCAAACCCGACAGCAAAATGTATCCGTGCCTCGCACTAACTGAAGAGGACACAGCCCAAACGGTAGAGGCGATCTCCAGCGCGGCCGAGGTAATGGCAGGTACGGCCTAGCGTTCCAGAACGTGCAATTAAAGCGACGCCGATTCACGGCGCGCTGCCGCACCCTTATTGAGGATCACGGCATCCTTGTCGGCCGGAGTAATTCCCCCAAACTCCCGTGTTGCCTCGACGCCCACTTCGCGTACCATCTCGCCCAGAACAGGAAGACGTTCTCGAGGTATTCGCGCCGTAGGGCCAGACACCGAAACCGCGGCGATCGGGGTGGCGAACTCGTCGAACACCGGCGCCGAGACGCAGCGCAGCCCGCTCTCATGCTCCTCATCATCGAATGCAAAGCCCGCTCGGCGCACATGGTCCAAATGCTCGAGGAGAGCCTCGCGAGACTTGATGGTCGAGCTTGTCGCCACCGGCATTGGCAAAGCATCGACCAAGCTGCGCCGCAGTGCGGGATCGCTGTGACCCAGCAGAACTTTGCCTGCTGCGGAGGAGTGCAGATCAACCCGCCCGCCGACGCCCGTGATGGCACGCATTGCATGGCGGGACTCGATCTGGCCGATACACACCGCTGAGTTGTCGCTGAACACAAAGAGGTTAGCTGTCTCGCCGGACAGCTCCATAAGTCGTTTGAGATAGGGCCGGATAACCGCGAGCTTGTCACGTGTCCGAGCGAAGCTGGCTCCCACGACGAAGGCTGACACGCCTACTTGCCAGAGACCGTTGCTTGGGTTTGGGCGCACAAAGCGCTCAGCTTCGAGCGTTGTCAGCAGGCGGTGCGTTGTCGACGGCGGTAATCCTGCTTTCTCCGAAAGCTCTGTCAGTGACATCCCGTCAGCATTTTCAGCAAGGTGTCGCAGGATCGATAGCGCCCGGGTCAGTGACCGGACTTGCCCTGCTGTACGTACCTTTTGCTCTCCCATTCCGGGACCTCCCTCGCGACGTGAATTGGAATTAGTTCGAATCTTGAATGAGGAAAGCACTTTGGAATATTTTTTGAGAGCTGGGCACTCTCCGGCAGAAACTACGACCGACCTAGTTTCAATCTAGAGTCGAATTTAACAAAATTGGTTAACCTCTCATTTACCAAGGTGACGGTATCCATAATGCACTCTCTGGCAGATGGCGGCCGGGATGCGGATCACCCCCCCGTTCTCACACCCATCTCACCGTCTCTCCAGGAGCAGCCCCAATACCCTCAGACGGGTATCGCCGCCCCAGCTAAAATGGCTGGGGCGGCATCTGCTTTCAACGCCCTCGATACTGCAGAACGGAACTTCATGTCCGGTCTTTGCCAAGGCGCCCAAGTATGCTAGATTCCTCAAAAATAACAGCCGGAGGCAGAGCAGTGTCCCTCCTATATCCCCTACGAGCGGCGTTTTGCGCTGTTCTCTTTTCGATTCTGGTATCGTGCTCCAGCAGTCATGTTAGCGCGCCGCCAAAGAACCAGGACAATATCTGTTCGATCTTTGCCCAACGCCCGGAATGGCGAAACTCGATGGCGGCTTCAGCACAGAAATGGGGCGCCCCGGTGCCTGTGCAAATGGCCATCATCTGGCGCGAATCGAACTTTCGCGGTGCCGTACGCCCGCCGAAGAAGTATATTCTTGGCGTAATCCCGAATGGCCATCAGTCCTCGGCTTATGGTTATGCACAAGCCATTGACGGAACTTGGGATTGGTATCGCAAGGATACGGGAAATTCGCGCGCCGATCGGACAGACTTCGACGACGCCGCAGACTTCGTCGGTTGGTACATGTCGAAAACCGTTAACCAGAACGGCATCGGCATGCATGACGCCTACAATCAGTATCTCGCCTATCACGAGGGTCATGCTGGACATCGGCGCGGCAGCTTCCGACGAAAAGGCTGGTTGATGGATGTTGCCTCTAAGGTCGCGGGGCAGGCAGCCCGTTATCGCGGCCAATTGCGCGGGTGCGGTGCATAGGTCACGCGAGGCTTGCTGAAAGCAACCCCAGACTGAAGACCAGTACGATCCCGCCTGCACCCAGTTGAAGCGCAGGCGCGATCAACGAAAGTCGTGCCGCAGCGGACCCCGTCACGTTGAAGCTGGCTTCGCGCAGGCTGACTGAGCCAAGCGCAACCATCGCCGTGAACGCCCCGGTCCCCAGCGCCATGGCTGTGACCGCACCAAGGCCCAGAACATGCAGGCCGGTCTGCCAAGCGATCACCAGAACCATCACGGCGCCGGTACAGGGCCGTATCGCGATCCCTGCAATCAGTGCCAGCGCGTCACGCCAGCCCCTTACATTCTCGACCTCCTCGACGGTCGGCCCATGCCGGTGCCCACAGCCGCAAGCCTCATCATGCACGTGATGACTGTGATCATGGTCTGACTTGTGCGAGGTAGCCGTGAAACTGCGCCAGAGCGCCCAGCCGCCGCGCCAGATCAGTACCAACCCGATCGCAGCGATCACCGCATAGGAGAGCGGCGTAAGCACTTCGTCTGTCGCCTTCACAGCCCAGCCGGTCCCGGCGGACAGAAGACCCAATCCGGCGTAGACCAGTACAACCGCTGTTAGCCCCTGCGCCAGCGCCGAAGCCATCGCCAACACCGCCATCGTTCGCGCCGTAGCGCGGGAACCAAGGCCCGCACTGCCAATCAGAAACTTCCCGTGTCCAGGACCGAGCGCATGGACAAACCCATAAAGTCCAGAAGCTGCAATCAACCCCCATACAATCCCGGCTTCGCCCTTACGGGCCTTGATGATCAAGGCGGCCAATTCGTTCTGGAAGGTACGCTGCTGGGTGACAGCCCACTGCGTCATCTGGGCATACTGGCCCGACTGCCAGAACCAGATCGCAGCGATGACGAACACCGCAAGACCAACGCCGATGCCTAGCCGCATGACAACCTGATCTCTTCGGCAAAGAGCGCGCCTACATCCTGCTGCTCTGGCTGTTCCTCCTTGCCAAGCGCTGACAGTTCGACTTGAAGCGCGGCAAGACCGGGATCGTCATCGGTGTTTGGCACACTGTGCTGGATCTCGCACCCATGGTCCTGAGCCGCCAGAATCTCCGGGGGTTCGGTGACTTCGTAGGAATAGTAGAAATTCGGATCGTAAAGCTTGACGATTGCGTCAGGTCCGCCCGCTTCTGGACGGAACGGTTCTGTCACCGCACGTTCAAACGTCACTTCGACCTGCCCGGTTTCAAGCACCCGGGTATCAGGGTTCTCCGCACGTCCAAGTGCAAGCTTGGCACCCGATAGGAACAGATAACTGTCGCCCTCGAACTCGTCGGGCCAATTCGTCTGATCCGCAAGGATCTTCTTTTTATCCTCTTCCGTTAGTACCTGATCACCATCGGCATCCGCCTGAAGATAGTTCAAGAGGTAAAGCGACGAAAACGTATCGTAGATCCACGTCACATGGAGCCGAGCAAGCCGTCCTTCCCCATCGAGGGCAACATGCGCTCCACCGGTCACAAAGACATGCGGATGGGAAATTGTTACCGTCGGCACGGCCATGACGACCGCGAGAGCCAGAGAAGAGAACAGTCTTTTCATACATGGTCTCCTGTTTCCGGATTGAACGCTAACATATGCGACAACCCGTCGTCATCCAATGCGCCCTTGCGCTCTATCCGAACAGCTTGCGCCATTGGCGGCGCCACCAACTTGCGGTCTGATCAAGTTCCTGATCGATCTCCTCGAGCACAGGGTCCACATGGCGCTTGCGCAGAATGATGATGATCCGCCGGATGACCAGAAGAAGGGTCACCAGAAGGACAATGAAGATGATGTTGAACCACGGGATCAGGTTTTCCTCGGGACCGTCCGCCGGGCGCATTGACAAGGCATTGGGAAACATGTCCAGCATCGGGATACGCCAGCCATAGTGGCGCAAAACCATCCAGTTCGGCGCCTCTCCGGTCGACTTCACATCTGCTGCGGTGTTTGCCAGCTCCGCGCTATCGAACTTGAAGTAGAACGGAAAACCCCAGCCGGTGTCCTCGTTGCGATACTCCATACCACCACCCTTCGCGTACTGAGCATAGATGAACCGGACATCCCGCGTCATCACATTGCCGTTGGCGTCAGTCCCTGCATCCATACGAGTGACATCGGTGTCGACAATTCGCACGACATCCCGTTGAGGCAGATTATAGTGAAAGAACCCCGCGATCATCGCGAAGATCAAGACCAGAAAACCCCATTTCACATAAGCCATAATCGCGCCTCCGTTCACCGGCGGGATATAGCGAGGCTTGGGCGTTCCGGCAATGCAATCAGGTGTCGAAATCAGCCGTCGGGTTGCGAGGTCAGGCGCAGAAGGTTCGAAAGCTTAGTCGTATCCTCAACCGCGAGCACGCCGCAATTGGTAATCTCGTCGGCTGCAGACTGGATGCAGTAGTCGAAACTACCCATGTCGAGGTTCAGCACCATGGTTGGAGACAACGTCTCCCCGATGGAGGCGGCAGCAGTGAAAAGCGTGACCGGCAAAGCCGTCTGGTAGAGGCCAAATCCATGTTCGTCTGTGAACATCAACCGGCGCACGGCCACTGGCGCGTCCTCCTGCTCACGCACATCCAGCGCACCATCGGTCAGTAGGAGATGGCTCTGGGCGACGCTGGCACCCTTGTCCCGAGCGGCTTCGGCAAATTCTTGCCGGGTCTCAACATCGGTCAGGTCCCAACGGATCCCTTCAAACGCTACGCGTTCGCGGTGGTGGATTGATGGCTGTCCGTCCTGCACCAGCAGCACCCCGTCCATCCGGGCAAGCGTTGGGTTTACAATCTGGCCACCGTCAATGAAAAGCCCGACAGGGTTGGGCAAACCATCTTCGCGCGCGTCCTTCCCAGTATAGGCCCCTGTGACGGTGATCGAGGTCACGCCCTCAGGCACGCGAGCGGCCTCTTCGGGAAGCAACAGGACTTCCGCCGACGCCTCGGCCCAACAGGAATGGAAGATCAATCCAGGAATGCCCGTCGGACATGCAGTTGCCGGGCTTCCCAGCACCATTCCCCCGATCGTAGCCATCACCCCCCACCTGGCGATACCTCGGATCATGTCGGTGACATACCTCGCAATCGTTCGGAACGGCGCCGTAGCATTTCGACGGTCGTCAAAAGCGCAATCGATATGATTACGAGGATCGTCGCCACGGCCATGATTGTCGGACTGATCTGTTCGCGGATGCCCGAGAACATCTGACGCGGGATCGTACGTTGTTCGGCGGTGGCCATCTGCAACATCACTACGACCTCGTCGAATGATGTGATGAAAGCGAAGAGCGCACCGGAAATCACGCCCGGCAGGATCAGCGGCATCTGAACCTTGAAAAACGTGTTCACCGGGCCCGAGCCCATCGAGGCCGCGGCACGCACCAGCGACTGGTCGAAACTCGTCAACGTCGCGGTCACGGTGATAATCACAAACGGAGTTCCCAAGGCTGCATGTGCGAGGATCAGTCCTCCATAGGTAAACGCCAGCTGCCACTTATCCGTCTGCGGCTCCTCGGCGAACCAGTTGCCCGGGTTCATATCGAGGCTAAAGAAGAAGAACATCGACGCCCCGGTGATCACCAGGGGAATGATCATCGGCGAGATCAGGATCGACATGACCAGCTTCTTGTAAGGCATCTCCGAACGCGAAAGCCCGATGGCCGCCAATGTCCCAAGCGATGTCGAGATCAGTGTCGCAAAGATCCCGATAAAGAAGCTGTTCTTCACCGCCCGGATCCATTGCGAGTTGGCCCACATGTCCTCCCACCAGCCCTCGGTAGCCTCCGGATCCGCCATTCCGTTCTTGAGGATGTCCCAATACCAACGCGTCGAATAGCCTTCCGGCTTCAGCGCCAGCATCTCGTTGGTAAAGCTGAAATAGGGCTGCTGGTTAAAGCTGAGCGGCAAGATGATGATAATCGGCGCGATAAGGAACAGGAAGATCAGAGCGCAGATTACGCGGAAGGCATAGTACCAGACCTTCTCGCCGGTCGATGCGTATGGGGGAAGTGCCGCCATCAGCCCAACTTCATTTTGTCAATGCCCACAACGCGGTCGTAGATCCAATAGAGGAACAGCACAAAGATCAGCAGCACACCGCCCAAGGCCGCCGCCAGCGACCAGTTCAGCGATTTGCGCATGTGGAAGTCGATGAAGTTGGAGATCATCTGCCCGTCCTGTCCGCCGACGAGCGCTGGTGTGATGTAGTAGCCGATGGCAAGGATGAAGACGAGCAACGCCCCCGCGCCGATCCCTGCGATGGTTTGCGGGAAGTAGACCCGCCAGAACGCCGTCCAGTTCGTAGCCCCAAGCGATTTGGCAGCCCTCAGATAACTCGGCGGGATGGTCTTCATCACCGAGTAGAGCGGCAGGATCATGAACGGCAGCAGGATGTGCACCATCGCGATGATGGTGCCGAGCTTGTTGTAGATCATCGAAAACCGCGCATCGTCGGCTGTGATCCCGACAAACACCGCAAGGTCATTCACTACCCCCTGCCCCTGCAGCATCGCGATCCAGGCCGTGGTCCGCACAAGGATCGACGTCCAGAACGGCAGCAGCACCAGGATCAGCAGCAGGTTGGCATGGCGTGCCGGCAAGTTCGCGAGAAGCCACGCCACCGGATATCCCAGCACGAAACAGCCCAGCGTGACGATGAACGAGATCTCCAACGTGCGCAGGAACAGCTTCACATGGATCTGCCGGTCCTTGTCCTGCGCCGCGATGCTGCCATCGCCGCTGTACTTGTAGTCCAGCGCTGCGAGGTAATAGGCGGGAGTTGTTGACGTGGCAGCGGCCTTGATCGCCTGCCAGACCTCAATGCGCTCCCACTTCTTGTCTGCCTTGATCAGCGCGCCCTTAAAGGGCGCTTCCATCTTGGCCGCACGCCGGGCAGATTTCGTGAACATCGACCGCGCGCCGGAATATTCCTGATTAACTCGGGTAGCGACCTTCCCGATTTCCTTGGATTCGCGCGCCGCGATCAGGTCTTCGACCATGATGGCGTACATCTCTTCGGTGGGCGCAGACGTCCCGTCCCACTCGGCCAGCATCTTGGTCGACGCGGGCATCCTGTCGGCGTAGGTCGGGTTATAGACCCCCTGCGCCATGAAGATGACAATCGGAATGATCAGCACAGCGAGAATGAAAGCGAGCAGCGGCGCCACCAGCCCAAAGGCGCGAATACGGCTGACGCGCATTGCCTGCTCGAGCTTACGCTTGAGCGGCGTTCCGTCCGCGGCCATCAGCGGTCCGGTCTCGACCGTATCTTTCATCCGCTCATATCTCCGGTGCCCGTCCGATGAGGGCGTAGGGTGCGTCCATGACGCACCCTACTTGTCAGATCAGTTGGCCAGCCAAGCGTTGAAACGCTCGTTCAGCTCGTCCTGATTGTCGGCCCAGAACTCGAAATCGTTCTGCAGCGCGTTCTTGAAGTTGTCCGGTGCCGTCGGCATCTGCGGTGCCATCTTCAGATCGGGCTTGCCGTCGAACGATCCGACCAAAGCCGAAGAGGACACACGGGTCGGGCCATAGGAGATGTAGGAGGCCTGACCGGCAAGCTGCTCGGTCGCGGTCGAGAACGCCAGGAAGTCCAAAGCCGCCTGCTTGTTCGGAGCGCCCTTGGGGATGATCCAGAGATCGAGATCCCAGACCTGACCGTCCCAAATGATCTCAAACGGCTTGTCTTCGGCAGCAACCGCGTTGAAGATCCGGCCGTTATAGGCGGTGGTCATCGCGACTTCGCCGTCGGCCAGAAGCTGCGGCGGCTGTGCGCCAGCTTCCCACCAGACAACTTCCGATTTGATGCTGTCCAGCTTGGCAAACGCACGATCGACACCTTCCGGGGTCCCCAGCACGTCATAGACTTCGCCCGCGGCAACACCGTCCGCCATCAGAGCCATTTCAAGGTTGGCCTTGGGCGACTTGCGGATACCGCGCTTGCCCGGAAACTTCTCGAGATCGAAGAAGTCTGCGATGGTCGACGGGCCGTCCGCCATTTTCGAACTGTCGTAGGCATAGATGGTCGACCAAACGATGGTCGGCACTGCGCAAGGCACATCCAGCGTACCGGGAATGAAGTCTTCAGCGGCCGGCGTACCATCCGGAGCAGCAGGCAGAATCGACTGATCGATTTCCTCGGCCAGACCTTCGTCACAGGCGCGGACTGCATCGGACAGTTCGACATCAACGATGTCCCAGGTCACGTTGCCGGCTTCGACCTGTGCTTTGATCTCAGCCAGACCGCCATTGTAGTCTTCAGAGACGATCTTGTTGCCGGTCTTGGCGATCCAAGGTTTGTGGTAGGCTTCGACCTGGCTCTTGGTGTAGGCGCCGCCCCAGGAGACGACGGTGATCTGATCTGCTGCCAGCGCTGCGCCCGAGAACGCAATCGCGCTGACCGCACCGATCAGGGCTGTTTTGAGTTTCATGATGTACTCTCCCTATCATTGAACCCGTTCGCACCCAAAGGCACGCCCCCCGGGCAAGGGACGCAGGGTATGCTCATGCCGCATCCAGTGCGCGGCAGTCTTCGGTCAACCAGCCAACCGGCGTGGTCTCCCCCACTTTCAGGATAGCGTGACTTGCGGAATTCGGAACCTTGACGATGAAATCGTCGTGGCCCGCCACTTCCATTCGGCACCGGATGTGGTCGCCGAGATAAATCAATTCGACCACCTTGCCGTCCAGCCGGTTCGGCACGGATTGATCGCCGATGATCACGCGCTCGGGTCTCACCGACAAAAGCGTCGGCTTGCCAACCCCTTCGCAATTCACTGCAAGAGCACCGACCTCGCCAATGCCCTCGATGGTGACCCGTACCTGCTGGCCATCGAATGTAGACACCTGCCCGGCCAGCTTGTTGTTCTCGCCAATGAACTGAGCAACGAAAGCGTTCTCGGGCCGCTCATAGAGATCTTCCGGCGGGGCGAGTTGCTGGATCACTCCGTCGTTGAAAACGGCGACCCGGTCCGACATCGTCAGCGCCTCGGACTGGTCATGCGTGACATATACGACGGTGACGCCGAGGCGTTCATGCAAGTGCTTGATCTCGTACTGCATGTGTTCGCGAAGCTGTTTGTCCAGCGCACCCAACGGCTCGTCCATCAGGACCAGCTCGGGCTCGAACACGAGTGCGCGGGCAAGGGCCACGCGCTGTTGCTGCCCGCCGGAGAGCTGCGCTGGCCGACGGCCTGCGAACTCGCCCGTGCCCATCTGCACCATATCGAGCGCGCGCTGGACTTTCTGTTCGACCTCTGCCTTGCCCATTTTGCGGACCTGCAGAGGGAAAGCGAGGTTCTCCGCAATCGTCATGTGCGGGAAGAGAGCGTAGTTCTGGAATACCATCCCGATGCCACGCTTGTGTGGAGGGATGTTGTTGATCGGCCGTCCGTCGAGGCGAATATCGCCATGGGTGGCAGTCTCGAACCCGGCCAGCATCATCAGGCAGGTGGTCTTGCCCGACCCCGACGGACCCAGCATGGTCAGGAACTCACCTCTCGGCATCGAGAGGTTAAGATCCTTCACAACGAGTGCGACACCGTCATAGCTCTTCTGAACCCGCTCGAATTCGACAAACGCGTCCGAAGATGTCTCTGCCGTCATGTCCGCTCCCGCGCAAACCGGCCCGTTGGGCCTTCCGTCGAGCATTAGTAATCACATGGATGCGGCAGTGCACAAGAGCGAATCAGAACCTGGTGCGATGGGCGGTTGGCAAATTTTCAACCTATGGCAGTAAGTTGCACAACGATTGATCATCGAGCATTCCAACCGTGGAAAGCTGGGCCGGGACTTGCCCGGCCCAGGGTCAGTTTGCAGGGCTCTCCGGGCCTGTCTCCAGAACCCGAAAATGGAGCCGGGGAGAACTGTCCACCTGCAGGTGGGAGCCGCAATCCTGGGTGATTTGGATCAGGAACTGCGCTCTTCCTGCGGTCATTCGGGGATGAACCGTCACCCCGAACGCAAGTTGCTGCACCCCACTCAGTTGCGGCAGCCGGACCAAATCGGTCTCGACCGAATACCACTGGTCGTGGCTGTCGATCATGAAGGCTGCGAGATCGCTTGTCCGGCAGTCCGACCGGAGCCACTGCACCGGATCAAGACGCGCCGTCACCGGCTCCCCGCTCTCACCATCATCAATCCCGTGCCTCAGGCCAGGAAAGGCCAGCACAGGCGATCGATCTGCCACTCTGGCGACGACGCGCTTGTCCAGACGTTTGATTTCGGCCTGCAATTGCACGATCAGTTCGTCCTGTGCAGCTACATGGGACGGCAAATCGACAAACTGCTCGTAGAAATCGCGCGCCCAGAACGACGCCGTGATCAGAAAGACCAGAAGCACCCATTGGTCCCGCAACCGTTTGAGTGTCACCCAGACACCCTCGGCCGCCAGTTTCCCTACTCTTATGGCTGTCATTTTTGCCCCCTTTTTTTTGGTGCTCGGGGGTTGGCCGCACCGGCCAACCGCCGGGCGTTTGCGCATTCACGCTTGTTGGGATCAAAGCTCTCCGCGGCACAGCCTTTGGCCGCGAAGCGCTCACCATGCCGGTCAAGGGGAAGGGGACTCGCGTATCCCTGCCCTGACCAACACGGCAGAACCTACGCAGCAATCCAAAAGAAAGGATGAATTTTCAGAATATTTGAGAGTTTGGGGCCGGCGGTCCAGCATCGCGGCGTGCGAGCGGGGCACCTTCAGGCTCGGAAGAAACCGCAGGTTCAGGTACAAATGGTGGTGACGTTGTCGCCGACGGGGCAGATTGTAGGTCGGGCACTTTCCTTGTCGCCGCAACCTGGTTCAGCAGATCGAGATTGGCCATCGCCGCGACATGGTAGACAGGGCTGATTTCGACCGCACGGCGCAGCAGTTTGTCCGCCACATCGAGATCTCCATTCAGAATGGCAGCGTAACCGGCATTGTTCAACGCGTCCGGCAATGCGCCCGCTGCGACGCCAGAGATTGCTGCTTCGTATCGACCGCTGAGCGCCGTTGCGATCCTGAGGTTGGCTCGGATGTATGCGTGATCGAGTCCCGCCTGTTGTGCTCTTTCGAAATAACTCCTCGCCCGGATCGCATCCTGCTGGCTCAGGTGAAACATGCCAAGATCGTTGAGCATCGAAGGATTGTTCGGTGCGTGATGCTCGGCTTGCGCAAGCGCAGCAATCGAAGCTGTTGTGTCGCCCTGCCGCAGATAAGCCCGCGCAAGCCCAATCCACGCTCGCCATAGCGCAGGATCCTGATCGACCGCTTGCTTCAGATGGCTGATGCTCGTTCCATTTTGTCCGCGTCGCAGGGCAATCAGGCCTTGGCCCTGATGGCTACGTGCCTCGGGCCGATAACTGATCCGGTCGGCCATCAAAAAAAGTCGATCCGCCTCTCGAAAGTCCCCCTCGGCCAAATGCGTTTCTGCCAATCCTAGGATTGCTTCCGGGTTTTTCGAAGTGCGCATCGCCGAGCGGTATGCGTCACCAGCGACCCTGAGATCACCGCGCGCCAAAGCATCATCCGCCTCCGTTAAATCCACATCAGAAGAGGCGTAGCTATCGTTATCTCCAGTATCCGCTAAAGATTGAGACGTGAAGCCGCCACTCTGATGTGAACAAGCCCCAAGAGTCATCGCGACGAACGCACAGAAAGCCCGCCTCGCAGTGCGCGCTCCAATCCCAAAAAGGTGCATCTTGACCTCAAACCAAGCGATGCCCCCCTGAAAACATGCGTAGATGAAACTGATTGTCAGAGGCTTAACCGAAAGGGTCCTTAAATTGGGAGTCTAAGGACATGCGGGATTAAGCGGTTTTTAGCCTTCGCAGCATAGGGTCCGGTGATCGGTGTCGCGGAACTTCGGCATTAACGCCTGGATTTGATCAGGTATCTGCAAGCACGTGGCGAAGCCCGGTCGTTTGCTGGTTTCGGGGCGTTTCTCCTGATGTTTGGCCGACGAGATCCCGATGTTGGACAGGTCACTCCCAACAGAGCGAAACCTGTAAGTTCCGTAAGACCAGCTACTGCCGTAGCTCCATCGCCCGCAGGCCCTCCAACTCAGCCTGCTGCACCCCCTCCCGAGTCCGCGCCAAATACCACCGCGTTGCCACGTGATGCCTCTGCAGACCCGGCAAAGTCAGAAAAGATTGCTGCCTTCTACGAGACAAAGGACTCAATCTATGCCGCATTGATCGAGACCATTGACATCACACAGCTCTCGTCGATGTC
This sequence comes from uncultured Limibaculum sp., assembly GCA_964475765.1. Lineage (GTDB taxonomy): Bacteria > Pseudomonadota > Alphaproteobacteria > Rhodobacterales > Rhodobacteraceae > Thermohalobaculum. Next base: position 4,146 of record CAYYZH010000069.1, on the reverse strand, counting down.
GCGGGAGGAAGCCCAGCAAGAAGTTACAGATATCGTCAAGGAAATCATGGCCTTGCGCAGGATCTCTTTGCCGATGGTCGAACAGGATATTCTGCTGCGGCAGATTTGCGAGGACCTTCTGGGTTTTGGCCCGCTCGATCCATTGATCGCGCGCGACGACATCGCCGACATCATGGTCAACGGGACCGAATACATCTTCATCGAAGTCAACGGGAAGATGGAGCAGACCGGCATCCGATTTCGCTCTACCCAGCAGCTTCTGAACGTTTGTCAGAAGATCGTCAGCCAGGTCGGGCGCCGGGTCGACGAATCCAGCCCCATTTGCGATGCGCGCCTTCTCGATGGCAGCCGCGTCAACGTGATCGCGCCACCGCTTGCAATCGACGGCACTTCGCTCACCATCCGGAAATTCAAGAAGGACAAGCTCACCCTTGCTAAGCTGGTCGAGTTCGGCTCGATCACTCGCGAGGGGGCGGAACTCTTGCGAATTATCGGACGGGTGCGCTGCAATGTTCTGATTTCCGGCGGAACAGGGTCGGGAAAGACCACATTGCTGAACTGCATGTCCAACTTTGTCGACGACGAAGAGCGCATCGTCACCTGCGAGGATTCGGCCGAGCTTCAACTTCAGCAACCCCATGTCGTGCGGCTTGAGACCCGCCCCCCCAATATCGAGGGACATGGGGAGATCTCGATGCGCCAACTTGTCAAAAACTGCCTAAGAATGCGGCCCGAGCGGATCATCGTCGGCGAGGTGCGCGGACCCGAAGCCTTCGATCTCTTGCAGGCGATGAACACCGGCCATGACGGCTCGATGGGCACGCTGCACGCCAACTCACCGCGCGAGGCAATTGCTCGAATGGAGGCAATGATCACCATGGGCGGCTTTACACTGCCCGCCGCAACAATCCGCCAGATGATCGTCTCGTCCATCGACGTGATCGTGCAAGCCGCGCGCTTGCGTGATGGTTCCCGCCGGATCACGCATATTACGGAAGTCATTGGAATGGAGGGTGAAGTTCCAATCCTGCAGGATCTCTTTGTCTACGATATGGAGGGAGAGGATCAGGACGGAAACATTCTGGGCCGTCATAAATCGACGGGCATCGCCCGACCCAAAATGTACGATCGCGCGCGGTACTTCCGCGAAGACGCGGCGTTGGCCGTCGCTCTCGAGTCGGCAGTCGAATGATTGATGCGGGGACGATCTCTGCGCTGCCGCCTTGGGCACTTGGCCTGCTCGTCTTCGGACTGGTCCTGGTTGCCATGGTCGGTCTGATTTATACGTTGTTCTACAACAGCTTGATGGGCAAACATATGCCTGCGCAACGCCTCGCTATGCTGGCTGGCGTAGATGCGCCCGGTCCCGGCGGCGGCGGGCCGAGCACGATGTCAGAAGCGCGGCGCAAGCAATCCATCGAGAAGGCTTTGAGCGAGATGGCCGACCGCGAGCGCGCCAAGCAGCGGGCCAAGATGACCCTGAAGATGCGGCTCGGTCAGGCGGGGCTAGACTGGACCGAAGCCGGGTTTTATCTGCGTGCGGCGGGGGCGGGCGGAGGGGCCGTCGCGTTGTTCACAGTGCTCTTTGGTATGAAGATCATCTTCGCTATCCCGGCTGGTCTGACCGCGGGCCTAATCGCGGCGAATTTCTATTTGAAGTCACAGTCCAACAAGCGGATGCGCAAGTTCGTCGAGGAGTTTCCGAACGCCATCGACATCGTCACCCGCGGCGTCAAAACCGGCCTGCCTTTGGGTGATTGTCTCAAGGCCATCGCCGCCGAGGGGCAGGAACCCGTGCGCACAGAATTTCAGCGCATTGTGGACGATCTCTCCGTAGGCTTACCGCTTGCAAAGGGTTTGACGCGGTTCACCCAACGCGTCCCGATCATGGAGGCGAACTTCTTTGCGGTCGTCGTCACCATACAGGGACAGCTTGGCGGTAACCTCTCGGAAGCGTTGGGAAACCTCAGCCGCGTTCTACGCGAGCGCAAGATGATGAAAGAAAAGATCAAGGCATTCTCATCTGAAGCGACAGCATCGGGCGCCATCATCGCATCCATGCCAGTGGCCGTCTCCGCTATCCTCAGTGTCACCAGCCCGGACTATATCGGCCTCATGTTCTCGGAGTTCATCGGCAACATTGTGCTGGCCGGCTGCGTCTTCTGGATGATCACCGGTGTGATCGTGATGCGCAACATGATCCGCTTTGATTTCTGAGGAATTACAATGGGCTATGCTGAGTTCTCAATGCCACCCGAACAAATCGCCGCTGTGCTCGTTGCAGTGGCCGTGTTCGGGATTTCGGTGGTGCTGGGCTGGCCCTATCTGATCCCGAACCCTGCCGCCCGGCGGCTGAAGGAGCAGATTGAGGGTAAGCGGCGCAAGTCCGCCCCCGATCCAGCGGAAGCAGATGGTGCTACCCCCAAGCGTGGGCTTCAGTCAAAACCTTCAGAAGCCCTGGGTAGGCTGCTGATTTTATTCAAGATTTCTGACCGCTTGAACGACGGTAAAATGGTTCATATGCTGCAACAAGCGGGGTATCGTGGCCGTGCGGCGGCAGTGAAGTACCTCGCGCTGCGCGTTGTATCTCCTTTGGTTTTCTGCGCGATTTCAGCCCTTTACGTATTCGGTATTCTCCAACTCAACCAACCCCTGATCCTCCAGGTTCTGATTGTCGTCGCAGCCACTGGTTTTGGCTTCTTCCTTCCGCCCATCCTTTTGAAAAACAAGGCAGATAAGAGAAAGCTGGAAATCGGCAGGGCCTGGCCCGACGCAGTCGACCTCATGCTGATCTGTGTCGAAACCGGAATGTCCATCGAGCACGCCTTCAAGAAGGTGGCAGAGGAGATGGGGGCCACCTCAATCGAGCTGGCCAAGGAACTCAGCCTGACAAACGCCGAGCTATCGTACTTGCAGGAACGCAGGCAAGCCTATGGAAACATGTCGAAAAGAACTGATCTGGAAGCAGTCCAAGCCGTGATGGGCTGCCTGATCCAATCGGAGAAGTACGGTACGTCGCTGGGAGTATCCTTGCGCGTTCTCGCCCAGGAAAGCCGCGAAATGCGCATGTCTGCTGCGGAGAAGAAGGCTGCCGCCCTGCCTCCAAAACTGACCGTCCCGATGATTCTCTTCTTTCTGCCGGTGCTGTTCGCGGTGATCGTCACGCCCGCCGCGATCCAGATCATGGCATCCTGAATGAACAGGCTGCCGCTAGGATTTACCCCGTATGGCAGGCGTATGGCACCTGTATGGCATCTGTACCGCAAGCGTATGGCTCGCGTATGGCAGGCGTATGTACAAGAAGTCGACCCGGGTTCACACAAGGGCGGGACGGTGTGATTACTCTCGTGCCCAGCGCCCGAGCACATCCTCGACAGTCATCTCACTGACATCGCCTGCCTTGGCGGGCGTTTGCGAGAACCGTGGGGCGGGCGCGGGCTGAACCGGATCGCCAAGGTATCCGTGACGCACTGCATTGTGTGGATGCGCGGCCGCCTCGGTCATGTCCAGCACAGGTGCCACGCACGCATCCGTTCCATCAAACAATTCAGCCCAGTGATCGCGAGGTTGCGCGGCAAAGACCCGGGCCAACTCAGCAGACAGATCCGGCCATTGATCGCGGTTGGCCTGATCCCAGGCCGCGGGATCAAGACCAACGCCATGCATCATCGCCGCGAAGAACTGCGGCTCGATCGACCCGACGGCGACATAGCGTCCGTCCGCACACTCATAACAGCGATAAAACGGTGCGCCGCCGTCCAACAGGTTCCGCCCCCGGTCGATGGACCAGCGCCCGGATGCGAGCAGCCCGTAGATCATGGTCATCTGGCTGGCCGCCCCATCGAGCATCGCAGCGTCGACCACCTGCCCCTGCCCCGTTCGCTGCGCGTGCAGAAGCGCCGAGACCAGACCGAAGGCCGCGAACAACCCTCCGCCCCCGTAATCTCCGATCAGGTTCAGTGGGGGCACTGGTGGCCGTCCCGGCTCACCCATGGCGGCCAACGCGCCGGAGAGCGCGATATAGGTCAGGTCGTGACCGGCGGTTTTCGCCCACGGCCCCTCCTGCCCCCACCCGGTAATCCGGCAAAACACCAGCGCGGGATTGCGGGCAAGCACCGCTTCGGGTCCGAGACCAAGGCGTTCCAT